>NZ_JWMB01000042.1:0-222000 GCF_000812445.1 Cupriavidus sp. SHE
GCAGCTTCCGCTCCTACCGCACCCGCCGCCACGGCACCCGCGCCGGCGACCCCGCCCGCGCTTTCGCCTCCCGTGACCGGGGAAGCGGCCACCACCTTCGACACCACCGACACCCCGCGCCAGTAACGGCCAGCCGTCTCGCGCTGACCGCCAGACCGCGCCTGAGCCGTCGCGCTCGACGTGTTTGGCATAATGGCCGCTTATCGCTCACGCCTTGCGCCATGCCAGCTGCCACGCCTGCCGTTTCCCCCCAGCCTGCTTCCAATTCGATGCCGCGCACACCGCCGCTGCGCCGCCGCCTGCTTTGCATGCTCTACGAAGGCGTATTGCTGTTCGGCGTGCTGATGGCCGCCAGCGCGGTGTACATCCTTGCACGGCCGTTGCTGCAACAGGTCGGGCTCGACCGCCCCTACGTCGATCAGGCCTGGATGTTCCTCGTCCTGGCCTTCTATTTCTCCTGGTTCTGGCAACGGAACGGCCAGACCCTGGCCATGCAGACCTGGCGCATCCGGCTCGAAACAGCGGCCGGTACCCCGCCCCGGTGGCCGCAAAGCCTGTTTCGCTTCGCGCTGGCATGGCTGTGGCTGCCTCCGGCCGCTACGGTCGGCCATGCGCTCGGGCTGACCAAGGGCCCGTTCATTGGCGTACTGGCGATTGGCCTGCTGATCTGGATCTCGCTGGCCTGGCTCGACCCGCGCCGGCAGTTTCTTCATGACCGTCTGGCCGGCACCCGGCTAGTCGACCTGCGGCCTGCATCGAAACCATGAGCCTGACGGCCGCCGCGCTGCGCCGCATCGCTGTCGTCGTGCAGGCGGCGGCAGTCGGCGGACTCGCAGCGGCACTTGCCGCCGGGGCGGATTGGTCCTGGCCTGCAGCGCTTCTGGCCAGCATTTCGGGCGCATTAGTCGCCTTCGGCATCGGCGTCGCGGTCGCCTTTCTAGTGACCCGGGCAGGGCTCGCCATTCCCGATTCGGCCCGGCCGCAGCGGCCTGACGGCATTCCTGCCCCAAAGCCGCTGAGCTGGCGCCACGCGATGTCGTGCTACCTGGCCGAGTGCCGCGCGATCCTGCGGATGTTCGACTGGTTGCAGCCATTCCGTTCGCGGCTGACATTCGCGCAGCCAACCGATCCGCTACCTGATACCCCCACTGTGTTACTGGTCCACGGCTATGGCTGCAATCACGCGGTCTGGCTCGACCTGGCTCCCGCGTTGGCCGACGCCGGCTACCGTTGCGAAGGCATCGACCTGACGCCGGTGCTCGGCGATATCGACGACTACGCCGCCGCCCTGCTCGTACGAATGCGCGACCTCCGCGCGCGTACCGGCCAGCCCCCGCTGCTGGTCTGCCACAGCATGGGCGGGCTGGCAGCCCGCGCGGCACAGGTAATGGCCGATGCAGCAGGAGAATCCGTGCCATGCGCCGGCATCGTGACGCTTGGCAGCCCGCATCGCGGCTGCCCGCTAGCCACCTTCGGCGCGGGAACGAACGCCCGTCAGATGCGTTGGGCCAGCCCATGGCTGACGACCCTGGCCGAGGCGGAGAGCCCCGCGATGCGCGGTCGCATGATCTCGGTCTTCAGCTGGCACGACTCGATCGCAGGCCCCGCCGACACGGCCTGGCTCGAGGGCGCGCGCCATATCCCATTGAGCGGGATCGGACACGTCTCGCTGCTACGCGATCCACGCGCGGTGCAGGCCACGCTGGATGGCCTCGCGACACTGCGAAAACAAGCCGCCTCGACATCGGACTCAGCCCTACCGTTGCCCCACGGAAACGCCTCGGCAAGGTTCATGTGACATTCATGTTTCCGTCACGGCTCCGTCATGGCGCACTGGCTCAATGCAGCCATCGCCGATACCGGGGCCGCCATGATTCCATCAATCCGATTCGCCCGCGGACGTCTGACGAATGTCGCGCTGCGACTGCGCGGCAAGCCTGACGCCACGCTACCGCTCTCAGCCGCGTTCGCGGCATTCATGCCGACACCGGCCGACCTGACCGCCGCCTCTTCCCGCAACACTAGCAACACCGGCGACATCAGCGATCCGTCCCGCGACACCCAGCGCGCCCCCGACGAACCCAGTTCCACACCCACGCCGCCTGTGGAACACCCCACGCACCGCTACCGCGCGATCTGGCTGTCCGACATCCATTTGGGCACGCCGGGTTGCCAGGCCACATACCTGCTCGACTTCCTCAAACACAACGAATCTGACGTGCTCTATCTCGTCGGCGACATCATCGACGGCTGGCAGCTTCGTCGTGGCTGGTACTGGCCGCGGAGCCACAACGACGTCGTGCAGAAGCTGCTGCGCAAGGCACGCAAGGGCACCGACGTCATCTACGTGCCGGGTAATCACGACGAAGTGGCGCGTCAGTTCGACGGCATGGCATTCGGTGACATCACGGTGCGAGAGGACGCGGTCCACGTGACCGCCACCGGCAAACGCCTGTGGGTCGTGCATGGCGACCTGTTCGACGGCGTGGTGCAACACGCGAAGTGGCTGGCCTACCTGGGCGATTCGGCGTACACGATGATCCTCGCGCTGAACCGCCACTTCAACCGCGTGCGTGCGCGGCTCGGGTTCGATTACTGGTCGATCTCGCAATACCTGAAGCATCAGGTCAAGAACGCGGTGAGCTACATCAACTCGTTCGAGCACGCGATGGTCGACGAAGCCCGCCGGCGCGGTTGCGACGGCGTGGTCTGCGGCCACATCCACAAGGCCGAGATCCGCGATGTCGATGGCCAGCTCTACTGCAACGACGGTGATTGGGTGGAAAGCCTGTCCGCCCTCGTGGAAACCATGGAAGGCGAACTGAAAATCGTCTACTGGACCACGTTGCTCGATCCGCCGATGCCCGCAGGCCGCCGCCGCCGTCGCACGGCCGAATTGACTGCCTGATCCTTGCCGTACCACCCGCCCCCGGCAGTCGCGCCATTGCATGAATGGCGCGCGATGCCCGCTCGTCACAACAACAACGCACCTGAGCAAGGAGATTCGATGAGAGTCCTGATTGTCACCGACGCCTGGGAACCACAGGTCAACGGCGTGGTGCGCACGCTGAAATCCACCCGGCGCGAGCTCGAAGCCATGGGTCACACCGTGGACCTGATCACGCCGCTCGAATTCCAGACGATCCCCTGCCCGACCTATCCCGAGATCCGGCTGTCGCTGCTGCCCTCGGGCAAGGTGCGCCGGCGCATCGACACGTTCCGTCCCGACGCGCTCCATATCGCCACCGAAGGGCCCCTTGGCCTGGCCGCGCGCCGCTACGCGATGCAGCACGATCTGCCGTTCACCACGGCCTATCACACGCGCTTTCCGGAGTACGTGCAGGCGCGCTTCGGCATTCCGCTGGCGTGGACCTACCGCTTTCTGCGCTGGTTCCATGGCTCCGCGCGCGCGGTGATGGCGCCGACGCCCGTGGTGCTCAAGGATCTGCAGGATTACGGCATCACGAACGGCGTGCTGTGGACGCGCGGCGTCGATCTCGACGTCTTCACCGCGCAACGGGCGAACGTCCTGAACACCGCGCATCCGATCTTCCTCTACGTGGGCCGCGTGGCGGTGGAAAAGAACGTCGAGGCATTCCTGCAGCTCGACCTGCCGGGTTCGAAGTGGGTGGTGGGCGATGGCCCCGCGCTGGCCGGCCTTAAGGCGCGCTATCCGTCGGCGAACTACCTCGGCGTGCTCAAGCAGCCCGAGTTGGCAAAGGTGTATGCTTCAGCAGATGTCTTCGTGTTTCCGAGCCGCACCGACACGTTCGGACTGGTCCTGCTCGAAGCATTGGCAAGCGGGCTGCCGGTGGCGGCCTACCCTGTCACCGGGCCGATCGACGTGCTCGGCAACAGCCCGGCCGGCGTGATGCACGAAGACTTGAGAGAGGCCTGCCTGGAAGCCCTGCGCATCGACCGCGCAACGGCACGCGCCCACGCGGAGAAGTTCTCGTGGCGCGCCGCATCCGAACAGTTCCTCACCCATTTGCGTCCGCTGCCAACAGGCACGGGCGGAACCGACAATTCAGCGCCCCCAGTCGCCCCAGATCATGGCCAAGCCTCATCACACGCTACCGCCCGATCCGTCGCTGCACCGGCCGACGGCCGCTCACATGGCGGCTGAAGTCGAGTCCGAGTATTCGATCGCCAGCAATCCACACAAAGGAAATCGGGGGCTGACGCGCGCCTGGCACGCAGCGATCAACTCGGCGTCGGGGTTGCGCTACGCGATTCTGGAAGAAAGCGCGTTCCGTCAGGAACTGACGCTGGTGGTGATCCTCACGCCGTGCGCGTTCATCATTCCGGCAACGGTCGTCGAGCGCGTGATGCTGCTGGGCACGCTGCTGCTGGTGCTGATCGTGGAACTGCTCAACTCGAGCGTGGAAGCCGCGATCGACCGGATCTCGCTGGAACGGCATAGCCTGTCCAAACGCGCCAAGGACTTCGGCAGCGCGGCGGTGATGCTGGCGTTGATCCTGTGTGGCGGCACGTGGGCCGCCATCGCGGGACCGCACGTGGTGCGGTGGGTGGGGATGCTGTTCAACTGATCAGCCAAATCAGCCTGATCGGCCAGTCGGCCAGCATCCCGGGAGCGGAGGGTCAGGCCTTCTCGCGGCCTTCCTGCCACTTGTCGACGTGCACGCGCGGCGCCGCCGCCAGGCGGGCGAGCATATCCTCCGGCTCGGTGGACACGTGCAGCATGTCCGCATGAACCTGCTTCAGGAAGCCCTCGCTTACGGCGTGATTCAGGAACCCGAGCATACCGTTGTAGAACCCCGCCACGTTGAGCAGGCCAACAGGCTTGTCGTGGTAGCCGAGCTGCGCCCACGTGAACGTTTCAAACAGCTCTTCGAACGTGCCCACGCCGCCGGGCATGGCGATGAACGCATCGGCGCGGTCCGCCATCATCTGCTTGCGCTCGTGCATGTTGCGCACGATGTGAAGCTCGGTCAGGCCTCGATGGCCAACCTCCTTCTGCATCAGCGCCTCTGGAATGATGCCGATGGCGGCACCGCCGTGCGCCATGACGCTATCGGCCACGATGCCCATCAGGCCCACATTGCCCCCGCCATAGACCAGGGCCAGACCCCGCTCCGCCATGGCTTGCCCAAGCGCTCGCGCTGCTTCCGCGTACTCGGGTCGAAAACCTGGGCTCGACCCGCAATAAACACAAACCGACTTCACTTTCTGTCCTTTTCAAGCTTTGCGGCATCCGCTGCGGCCTTCTGCGCCGCGTACTCGCGCGCAAGCTGGTCGAATGCCTCGCGCGCCTTGCCACGCAGGTACGGCGCGAGAATCGAGAAGATGTGATAGCTCGACCCATGCAGATAGCCGCGAATCTGTTCGGGGTCGTTGTACTGGCGCGGGTGCTGCACGAACTGGAACGACAGCCAGTACGTGGCGATCACGACGATGTTGGTGCAGATCGCGTCCACCTGTTCCGGCGTGGCGTCCATGTCGCCATCCTCCTGAAACTGGCGGCAGATCTCGAGCGCGAAGCGCTTCTTCTGATCGACGATGCGCTTGAAGTTGGTCTCCAGCATCCGGTTGCGCGCCAGCAGGTCGTTGATGTCGCGATACAGGAAACGATAGTTCCACAGAAACTCGGACATGTACTGCAGATAGCCCCAGCTCTCCCCCAACGTGGCCTTGTGGTCTTCCGGCATTTTCAGGCGACGCTCCATCTCCTGCTCGAAGCGCACGAAGATGGAATTGATGATGTCGTCCTTGTTGCGGAAGTGGTAATAGAGATTGCCAGGACTGATTTCCATGGCTTCCGCAATCGTCGTCGTGGTGACGTTGGGCTCGCCGAGTTCATTGAACAGGCGCAGCGAGACGTCGAGAATGCGATCCCGGGTACGACGGGGACCGGCTTGCGGTTTGGCTTCCATGGGCGTTGGAACGACTTTGTATCGGCAGAGTTGCGATTATAAGCATAGCGTCCGAGGCCTCCCCCGGGCGTGCGGCGAGAACCGCACCTACGCGTCGATGCTCAGAATGACGAGCCCGGCTGTTTCAGATACGCGGCTTCCGCATCCGAATTCACCCGGCCCAGCACGGCGTTGCGGTGGGGGTAGCGGCCGAAGCGCGCGATGACGTCGCGATGCTTCTCGGCCCACTCCACCACATCGGCTTTCCCGCCGCCGTCGTCGCGCAGGGCCATCATTTCCCGCACCGCGATGTCCTGCGCATCCAGCGATTCCGCATGCTCGAACGGCAAGTAGCAGAACATGCGGTGCCACGACGTGGGCAACTGGCGGTCCCAACCAAGATCCAGCATCCGGCGCGCCGCCGCGAGTGCCTTGCCATCGGTGGCGAAGCTGCGTGGATCGCCGCGAAACATGTTGCGCGGGAACTGGTCGAGTAGCACGATCCGGGCGCAAGCGCCCTCCGGCGTCACGGACCAGTCGTCCTCGGCGCCGTCATGCGCGGCCTGCCAGCACGACAGGAAGCGCGCCCGGACCGTGGTATCGAAGTTCACGCATTTGGTGAACCATTCGCGCCGCGAAATGTTCCATTCCGGCGCACCCGGCAAGCCGAACCAGAAATCGAGCACGGCCTGCGCGGCCGCCGGCATCCGGTTATCGCTGGACATTGCGCATCCAGTCCGCAGTCTGGAACAACGCCTGCATCAGGCGCATCTGCAGATCTTCCGACAGCCCCACGTCCTGCATCGCCAGTGCCATGCAACGCATCCACTGGTCACGCTCGCTGGTGCCGATCTCGAACGGCAGGTGGCGCGCACGCAGGCGGGGATGGCCGAAGCGCTCGATAAAGTAGTTCGGCCCGCCCAGCCAACCGCACAGGAACCAGAACAGCTTGTCGCGCGAACCCTCCAGCGAGTGCGGATGCAGCGCGCGCAGGCCGGCGAACTCCGTCTCCAGGTCCATCAGGTCGTAGAAACGATCGACCAGTTCGCGCACGCGCGCCTCGCCGCCGATCAGTTCGTACGCGGTAATCTGTTCCCGCTGCTCCTCGGGCTGGTTGGACTGCCCGTCGGGCGGGTTGGTGGATTCGGTGCTCATGGCGATACAGGGAAATCAGACGTCGCGCAGCGTCGCCAGCGCCGGTTGCCGCAGTACCTCGCGCAAACCGAGCCAGCCGCCCGCAAAAGCGCAGATCATGCCAGAAACCACGCCGACCGGTACGATCCAGACGTTGAATCGGTACGGGAAATCGAACACGTACTGCGACAAGCCCCAACCCACCCCGATCGCGCCGACGCTGGCCAGCAGCCCCGCCAGTCCGCCGACCACGAGGAATTCCGCGTACTGGGTCTGGCGTACCAGCGCCGCCGACGCACCCAGCGCCTTGAGTAGCCCGGCATCGCGCTTGCGCTCGTCACGCGCGCCGGATAGCGCCGCATAGAGCACGGTCACGCCGGCCAGCAGCGTGAAGACGAACAGAAACTCCACGGCGGCGATTACCTGGTCCAGGACCTGCTGGATCTGCCGCAGGATCAAGTCGGTATTCACGACTGTGATGTTCGGAAACGCGGCGGCAAGCTGATTGCCAAGCGCGGCCTTGGCGGGCGGCAGATGGAACGCGGTGATGTAGGTCTCGGGCAAGCCCTGCATCTTGGCCGTCGGCAGAATCACGAAGAAATTCACGCGCATCGAGCCCCAGTCGAGCTTACGCAGCGACGTAACGGGTGCCTCGACGGTCTGCCCGGCCACGTCGAACCTCAGCGTATCGCCAAGCTGGATATGTAGCGTCTTGGCGATGCCCTCTTCCACCGACGCGCCACCTTCGTCCCAGCGGCCCGAGGTGACTTGATTGCCTTCGGGAAGCTGGTCCATGTACGACAGGTTGAACTCGCGCTCCACCAGATTGCGCGCGCGTCCCTCCGGGTAGCTCTCGGCCTGGATCGGCCGGCTGCCGATCTGCGTCAGGCGGCCGCGCACCATCGGATAAAGCAGATCTTCCACGCCATCCTTTGCCAGCATCGCCTGCAACGGATCGCGCTGATCTGGCTGGATATTGATGATGAAGCGATTCGGCGCATTGGCCGGCGTGGCGTTGCGCCAGGAATCGATCAGGTCGTTGCGCGTCATCCCCAGCAACAACAGCGCCATCAGCCCGACGGCAAGCGCAACGGTCTGCAGCACGGTGACGCCACGGCGGCGTTCGAGCACGGCCAGCGCAAAGCGCCAGCCGACATTGCCACGTGCGCGGCCACGCATCACACGCGATAGCAGGAGCAGCAGACCCAGCGCCAGCACCGCAAACGCGATACCCGCGCCCACAAACCCACCAGCCGTGGTCACCCCGAGCTTCAGGTCACGCGCCGCCACCAGCAGCAGTGCCACGAAAGCACCGAGCCCGAGCGCATAGGCCACCCAGACGGACACGGGTGGCACGCCGATATCGCGTCGCAGAACACGCAGCGGCGCCACACGCGTCAGCGCCAGCAGCGGCGGCAATGCAAAGCCCACCAGCAATACCAGCCCCGCGGCCACGCCGATCAGCGCGGGCACCGCCGACGGATGCGGCAACGACACCTGCAGCAGCCCACCGAGCGACATCAGCAATCCATAGTGCGCCAGGTAGCCCAGCACTACGCCCACCACCGCGCCACCGAGGCCGAGCAGCGCGAATTCGATCGCGAAAGCGGTCAGGATCTGCCGGCGTGACAGGCCCAGGCACTTGTAGACCGCGCAGGCATCGGTGTGGCGCTGCATGTAGCGGCGGGCGGACATCGCGATGGCCACTGCCGCGATCATCGCCGACAGCACCGCCACCAGCGACAGGAAGCGCTCGGCGCGATCGAGCGTGGCACGCATCTGCGGCTGTCCCGATTCCAGAGACTCCACGCGCGTATTGCGCAGATGCCGGCGCTGGATTTCGTCGGTTGCCCACTTCCGATACTCCTCGCCTGCCACATCGGAGCCCGCAACGAGCAAGCGGTATGTCACACGGCTGCCCCAGCCGATCAGCTTCGTCGCATCAAGGTCGGACAGCGGCAACAACACACGCGGCGCGAAGTTCATGAAGCCCGCGCCACGATCGAGTTCCTGCGTGAGAATCCGGTCGATATAAAACGTCTTGCTGCCGAGTTGCAGGCTGTCACCAACATGCAGGCCGAGCGCGATCAGCAGCGCTTCGTCGACCCACACCTTGCCCGGGGCGGGAATGCCCTCCGCCACCGCCTCGGCGCCGCCCGGGGCACTGGCCACCTTGAGCCGGCCGCGCAGCGGATAGTCGTCGGTCACCGCCTTCAGCGCCGCCAGTTGGCTCGGTGCTTCGGCATGTTCGGGCGCGCCTTTCACGCGCGCCGTGGCCATGCTCGGGAACGTGACAGTCTGCGCCACCCGGAGTCCGTCATGCTGCGCGCGCTCGGCGAAAGCCGCGTCGAATGGCTGGTCGGAGATCAACAGCACATCGGCCGCGATCATCTGCCGCGCGTCGCGCTCCAGGCCCAAACGCATCCGGTCCGCCAGAAAGCCCACGCTGGTCAGCGCCGCCACGGCCAGCACGAGCGCGAACAACAGCAGCGTCAGTTCCCCGGCCAGCCAGTCCCGGCGGGCCATGCGCAAGGCTTGCCGCCAGGCGGAAAAACGCGGCTGAGAAGCTATGACGGTCGTTTCGGCAGACATCGGCGATCGGTTCAGGTTATCTATCGGTGTATCGGCGCGCTAGGGACGCTAGGGGCGCTAGGGACGCTGGTTGTCCGCGTTGCCGCGCAGCCCGGCGTGCAGACGCCGCACGCCACGCCACAGCTTCGGCAGCAGCCATGCGGCAGTGATCAGGAACAGGACCAACAGGATCAGGAATACCACAGGCAGGAAGAACGCCAGCAGCAGCCCGCCGGCCGTGGTGATGTCTTCGGTGAATGAGGCCACCCAGTTCGAAAATGGTTCGGGCGACACATTGATCAGTGCCCGCGTGCCCGCCTTCGTCGCGTGGGCGGTGCCGGCAAGCGTGCCGCCGATCAGGCCGGCCGCCACCATCCACTGGGGATCGAGTTGGCCGAACGCGGCGGCGGCCAGGATCGCCCCGGCGGGAATGCGGATGAAGGTCTGGATGCCATCCCAGACCGTGTCGAAGCCCGGCACCTTGTCCGCGACGAACTCGGCCGCGGCCATCGCGCCGGCAATGCCGATCACCCACCAGGACTCGAGCACGTGCAGACCTGGCGGCAGGTCGAGCCAGCCAAGGCGGGCCAGCACACCTGCCGTCAGCACGGCCAGATAGAGACGAATGCCGCTGGCCCAGGACATGCCTGCGGCCAGCGCGGCGGTTTCCAGCATTGCACTCCTCGCGTTTGTCGCGGTTTATCGCTATTTGTCGCTGCGGACTTGCGAAGAGTGTAATACGCCTGCGCCCAGGCGCCCCTCAGGCCCGGCTCAAGCCCCTTCCTTGCCGTCGGGACCGTACCAGGGCAACGCCTGCTGCGGCGTCAGGATGCCAGCCGGTTCCGCCGCCGTGTATCCCGGAAGTTGCTCGATGCGTCGCGCGAAGGCCGGGTCGGCAATCAGCGACAGCAGCGCGGTCACCCACGGCGCGGTCTGGTCGTTCTTGCGCAGCGCCAGATAGTAGGCTTCGCGGGTTAGCGGGACGAATGCCAGGCCGTGCGCTTCAGCGTTCATGCGCAGGCCAAAGGCGACCTGCGCGCGGCCCGAATGCACCGCTTCGGCCACCTTCTCATTGCTGAACTCGGGATCGTCGTACCCGGTAATCTGGTCTGGATACAACCCCTGCGTGGCCAGCAATTGATCGAACAGCATCCGCGTGCCCGAACTCCGCTGGCGGTTGATGAAGCGCGCGCCGGTGCGAGCCAGATCGCGCAGGTCGCGGATCTCGCGCGCCATGTCCGGCGCCACGATCAAGCCCTGCTCGCGCCACGCCAGCCGCACCAGCCGCACCGTGGCCGGCCGCAGCCACTTGCGCAGTGTCACATGCGCCACCGAACCAGCGATCTGGATCGGCGAGACATAAAAGCCTGCCAGTTCCGACTGCCGCTCCTGCAGGCAGACCAGCCCCTCCACGCTGCCGCAGAACACGGTATCGAGTTGCAGCGGCGCCGGCGTTTCCCTGAGCGCGGCGGCCAGCGTTTCCACGGCCGGGTCGTGGCTGCCGGAGAAATGCAGCACGGTCTGAGGCCGCGCGGCCTCATCGAGATCGGTCAGGAAATCCGCCATGGCCTTCTGCACGGCCGGATCGATCGTCTCGCGCAGCCGCAGTTCGGCCCGTAGCAGCCGTTCGCCAAAGCGCGTCAGCGATGCGCCACGCCCGCGCTCCATGTCGAGCATCGAGCGGCCGAGCATCTCCTCCCAAGTGCGCATCACACCCCAGGCATGACGATAGGAAAGTCCGATTTCCTGTGCCGCCCGATGGAGCGACCCCGTTTCACGCACGGCCTTGAGTAGCTGGAACACCTTGCCGTTGGCGCGGGGGTTGTCATCGGCGGCAATGACCGGGAACAGGTCAAAGCGGAAGGTCATATGTTTCGCCTTGCATATTTACGAGGTCTACAGGCTCATCGACAATCGTGTGCCTCGGTTTCCACGACGATTCGCGCATTCTCCATGAAGCATCGTCGCTATGGCAATTGTGTTTCCGAAAACATAAGAGAAGGAATTGCACATGTCTGATCGCCGTCTTCCCGACCCATTCCGCCGGCTTCGCACCTCACCCGCCACGACGGCCGCGCTGGCATTCGTTGTGCTCTCCACAGCATATGGCACAGCGAATGCCGCCGACCTGAAAATGGCCACGACCACGAGCACCGAGAATTCCGGGCTGCTCAAGTACCTGCTGCCGAAGTTCGAGCAGAAAACCGGCATCAACATGAAGGTGATCGCCGTCGGCTCGGGCAAGGCCATGAAGATGGGCGAGATGGGCGACGTGGACGTGCTGCTGGTGCATGCACGCAAGATGGAAGACGAATTCGTCGCGGCCGGCTACGGCGTCAACCGTCGGGACGTGATGTACAACGACTTCATCGTCGTCGGCCCCGCGAACGATCCGGCCAATCTGAAGGGCGGGAAGGACGTCATCGCCGGATTCAAGAAGCTGGCTGGCAGCGGCAGCAAGTTCATCTCGCGCGGTGACAATTCCGGTACCGACGTCATGGAAAAGGACTACTGGAAGAAGGCGGGCATCGAGCCCAAGGGCCAGCCGTGGTACGTCAGCGCCGGGCTAGGCATGGGCGAAGTGCTGACGATGGCCGCCCAGCTCCCGGGCTACACGCTATCCGACCGGGCTACCTACGGCGCGTATCGCGCGAAGACGGGCCTGGCCATCGTGCTACAGGGCGACCCACAGATGTTCAATCCGTACGGCGTGATCGCCGTGAATCCGGCCAAGCACCCCGGCATCAACTACGCCGACGCGATGAAGTTCGTCGAATGGGTCACGTCGAAGGAAGGCCAGGACGCGATTGCCAGCTACAAGGTCGAGGGCGAACAACTCTTCTTCCCCGACTACCAGGCAAAGTAACCAGGCGACGCAACCGAAGCCGGGACGGCGCGGAAGTCCCGGCAAAACCACGGGGGCGCCGGGCTCACCCCGCCCCGGTGGCCTCCAGCCGTGGAAGCTGTGGCAGATCCGTCGCGACCTCGGCAATCATCCGCCGCATCCACATCACGTCCGGCGCCGCATGACAGCGCTCGTGCCAGAGCTGGTAGAAGCGCATGCGTGGGAACTGCACCGGTGACGGCACCATGCGGATCGGCAGGTACTGCGCGTAATGCGCGGCAAACTGCCGGCCCGTGGTGAACACCATGTCCGTCTTCATCAGCACGTAGGGCACCAGCCCGAAGTACGGCAGCGTGACCTGAATATTCCGCTTGTAGCCCTGCTCCGCCAGCGCCTGGTCGATCATGCTGCGCTGCATCGACGCATACGGCGCCGGCGCCAGATGCGGCATTTCCAGGTAGTGGCGCAGCGTCAGCCCGTGACGCGCCAGCGGGTGCTGCGCGCCCAGCATGCAGACAACCTCGTCATCGAACAGCGGCGAGATATGCAGATGCTCGGGCGGCGACAGCCAGTTGCCGACCACGAGATCGAGGTGGCCCTGCTCCAGCGCATCCAGAAAGTCGGTCGACTGCGTCATCGGGTGGACGAACAGCTTCGCGCCCGGCGCAAGCCGCCGCACGCGCTCGACGATATTCGGCAGGAAGAACGCGTCAAGATAGTCGGGCGCCCCAAGGTGGAACGTCCGCGTGGTGGTGGCCGGATCGAACTGCTGCGGGGGGCGGGCGATGCGATCCATCGCGGCCAGACTCTGCTCGGCCAGCAGCAGCAGTTCGCGGCCGCGCTCGGTGGGCACCATGCCGCTCTTGCCGCGCACCAGAATGGCGTCCCCGGTGATTTCGCGCAGCCGCTTGAGCGTGTTGCTGATGGCGGGCTGCGACTGGCCGAGGCGCACGGCGGTGCGCGTCACGCTCTGCTCGGTCAGCAGTGTGTGAAGCACCCGCAGTAAATATGTATCGAGATGGTCGCGTCCGTGCATGGCAGGTGCCAGCCCGCCATATGGCTTGGCGTGGGTGGCGTGGGGGATGGGAACGGCGCATAGTGTAAGACAGCCACCCCCGAAACGGTCAAATCCGGCACACCGTCCGGACGATCTACGGGAAGACCCGTAGATCGCCGCCAGACGGCCCGTGGACTGGCGCGGCTCCGGCCGGGCCGCCGCCGGATGCGCGCGTTGATGGGGCATATCACATGGGCCGAATATTGCGTCAAAGGGCCAGTGCTATGTTTCCGCCATCCCCGAAAGAGAGAAGATCATGGAGACGCAAACCATCCGCTTCTACCACCGCGGCCAGGTCCAGGAAGTATCCGACGCCCCCGTGACGCGCACCCTGCTGCAGTACCTGCGCGAAGATGTCCGCTGCACCGGCACCAAGGAAGGCTGCGCCGAAGGCGACTGCGGCGCCTGCACCGTCGTGATCGGCGAGTTGCAGGACAGCGGCGACGTCGAGTTCAAGGCCGTCAACGCCTGCATCCAGTTCCTGCCCACGCTCGACGGCAAGGCCCTGATCACGGTCGAAGACCTGCGTCAGGCAGATGGTGCGCTGCACCCCGTGCAGGAAGCCATGGTCGAGTGCCACGGTTCGCAATGCGGTTTCTGCACCCCCGGCTTCGTGATGTCGCTGTGGGCGCTGTACCAGCAGCACACCCCGGGTGGCGAGCCGCCCCCGCGCCAGACCATCTGTGACGCCCTGACCGGCAACCTTTGCCGCTGCACCGGCTATCGCCCGATCGTTGACGCCGGCCAGCGCATGATGGCCCTGCCCGCGCCGCAGGCCGACCGCATCGACCCCCGCCAGATCGCCGACACGCTGCGCAGCCTGAAGCGCGGCGAGACGTTCCACTACAACGCGCGCGGCCAGCATTTCTACGCCCCGCGCACGGCCGCCGAATTCGGCGCGATCAAGGCCGCCGAGCCGAACATCCGCATCCTGGCCGGCAGCACGGACGTCGGCCTGTGGGTAACCAAGCAGTTCCGCGAACTGGGCAACCTGCTCTACGTCGGTCAGGTGGAAGATCTGAACCAGATCGCCGAGCGCGACGGCTTCATCGAAATCGGCGCCGCCGTGACGCTGGAAAAAGCCTATGCCGCGCTGAACACCGCCCATCCGGAGCTCGAGGAACTGTGGAAGCGCTTTGCTTCCCTGCCGATCCGCAATGCCGGCACGCTGGGCGGCAACATTGCCAACGGCTCGCCGATCGGTGACTCGATGCCGGCGCTGATTGCCCTGGGCACGGAAGTCGTGCTGCAACGTGGCGACGTCCGGCGCGTGATGCCGCTCGAGGACCTGTACCTGGCCTACCAGAAGACGGCCATGGTCGAAGGCGAATTCGTCGCCGGACTGCGCGTGCCGGTGCAAGGGCCGCAGCATTTCCGCACGTACAAGCTGTCCAAGCGCTTTGACGAGGATATCTCCGCCGTGTGCGCCGCGTTTGGCATCACGGTCGAGAACGGCATCGTCACGGCAGCATGCATCGCCTTCGGCGGCATGGCCGCCACCCCAAAGCGGGCCGCGCTGGCAGAGGATGCGCTGACCGGCAAGCCCTGGAACGAGGCCACCGCGCGCGCCGGCATGGCGGCGCTGGGCCAGGACTACACGCCACTGACCGATATGCGCGCCACTGCCGACTATCGCAGCCGGGGCGCCGCCAACCTGCTCTATCGCTTCTGGCTGGAGACACGCGACAGCGCGTTGCCCGCCGCCATGGTCAATGTCCGCGCCATCGGCGCCGGTGAAACCGTGAGCGCCTGAGGAGAGCCTGCATGAACAAGCAAACCGAACCTTTCCTGCTCGACGCCAGCGTCGCCGCCGAATCGGCGCCGCAAGTGGGCATCTCGCGCCCGCATGAATCGGCCCACCTGCACGTGGCAGGCACCGCCACCTATACCGACGACATTCCCGAGCTGGCCGGCACGCTGCACGCCGCGCTCGGCATGAGCGCGCGCGCCCATGCGCGCCTGAAGTCGATCGGTCTCGAACGCGTGCGCAAGGCGCCCGGCGTAGTGTCGGTGCTGACCGTCGACGACATTCCTGGCGCCAACGAATGCGGCCCGATCATCCATGACGACCCGATCCTGGTGAAGGATATCGTCCAGTTCATCGGTCAGCCGATCTTCATCGTGGTAGCGACGTCGCATGACGCGGCACGCCGCGCCGCCCGTCTGGCCGACATTGAGTACGAAGACCTGCCCCCCGTGCTGTCGCCCGAGGCCGCGCACGCCGCAGGCAGCTATGTGCTGCCGCCGATGCATCTGAAGCGCGGCGAACCTGCCCGCCACATCGACGCGGCCATCCACCGCGACGCTGGCAAGATCCACCTGGGCGGTCAGGAGCAGTTCTATCTGGAAGGCCAGATCGCCTACGCCGTGCCGCGCGAGAACGACGGCATGCACGTCTGGTGTTCGACGCAACACCCGACCGAAATGCAGCATCACGTGGCCCACATGCTCGGCTGGCACGCGCATCAGGTGCTGGTGGAGTGCCGCCGCATGGGCGGTGGCTTCGGCGGCAAGGAATCGCAGTCGGCCATGTTCGCCTGCTGCGCGTCGCTGGCCGCGTGGAAGCTGCTGTGCCCGGTCAAGCTGCGTCCGGACCGCGACGACGACATGATGATCACCGGCAAGCGTCACGATTTCGTGTTCGACTTCGATGTCGGCCACGATGACGCCGGCCGCATCGAAGGGGTGCGCGTGGAGATGGTGTCTCGCGCGGGCTTCTCGGCCGACCTGTCGGGTCCGGTCATGACGCGCGCGATCTGTCACTTCGACAATGCCTACTGGCTGCCGAACGTGCAGATCGACGGCTACTGCGGCAAGACCAACACGCAGAGCAACACCGCGTTTCGCGGCTTCGGCGGCCCGCAAGGCGCGTTCGCCGTGGAGTACATCCTCGACAACATCGCGCGCAACGTGGGCAAGGATTCGCTCGACGTGCGCCGCGCCAACTTCTACGGCAAGACGGACAACAACGTCACGCCGTATGGCCAGACCGTCGAAGACAACGTCATCCACGAGCTGATCGACGAACTCGTGGCGTCGAGCGAATACAAGGCCCGCCGCGCCGCCACGCGCGCGTTCAATGAGACCAGCCCGATCCTCAAGAAAGGGATCGCCATCACGCCGGTCAAGTTCGGCATCTCGTTCAACGTGGCCCACTACAACCAGGCCGGCGCGCTCGTGCACGTCTACAACGACGGCTCGGTGCTCGTGAACCACGGTGGCACGGAAATGGGCCAGGGCCTGAACACCAAGGTGGCGATGGTCGTGGCGCACGAACTCGGCATCCGCATGGAACGTGTGCGCGTGACCGCTACGGACACCAGCAAGGTAGCCAACACGTCCGCAACCGCCGCATCGACCGGCGCCGACCTGAACGGCAAGGCCGCGCAGGACGCCGCCCGCCAGATCCGCGAGCGGCTGGCCGCGTTCGCCGCCCGCAAGGCCGGCGTGCCCGTCGAAGACGTGCGCTTCGGCGACGACCTCGTGGTGGCTGGCGAACTGCGCCAGTCGTTCGGTGATCTGGCCCGCGAAGCCTACGTGGCCCGCGTGCAACTGTGGTCCGATGGCTTCTACACCACGCCCAAGCTGCACTGGGACCAGAAGGCGCTGCAGGGTCGCCCGTTCTATTACTACGCCTACGGCGCAGCGTGCTCGGAAGTGCTGGTCGATACGCTCACCGGCGAATGGAAGCTGCTGCGTGCCGACGCATTGCACGACGCTGGCAAGTCGCTGAACCCGGCCATCGATATCGGCCAGGTGGAAGGCGCGTTTATCCAGGGCATGGGCTGGCTGACCACAGAGGAACTGTGGTGGAACCAGAACGGCAAGCTGATGACGCACGCGCCCTCGACCTACAAGATTCCGACGATCAACGACTGCCCTGAAGAGTTCAACGTGCGGCTGTTCCAGAACCGAAACGTCGAGGACAGCATCCATCGTTCGAAGGCCGTTGGCGAGCCACCGCTACTGCTGCCGTTCTCGGTGTTCTTCGCGATCCGGGATGCGATTGCTGCGGTGGGCGACTACAAGGTCAACCCGCCGCTGCGCGCGCCCGCCACCAGCGAAGCGATCCTCGACGCCGTGGAGGCCGTGCAGGCCGCCGTGGTTTCCGCCTGACGCAATACCAGGACCGATCATGCAGGACGCCCCCCTCAAACCGTTCCGCTTCGCCGACGCCACCCGCTGGGTGCGCGCCGGCGTGCCCGTGGCGATGGTCACCATCGTCGAAGTCAAGGGTTCCGCGCCGCGCGAGGCGGGCATCCGCATGCTGGTGACAGCCGACGACCTGGTTGGCACGATCGGCGGCGGCCACCTGGAGTGGCGCGGCATGGACATCGCCCGAGAGATGATCGCAAAGGGCGAAAACGGGGAGCAGCGCCGCATCGAGCGTATTGCGCTTGGGCCCGCATTGGGTCAATGCTGCGGCGGCGTCGTGCGCCTGGCGTTTGAAGTGCTGACCCATGACGATCTGGCCTGGCTCGACGCGGTGGAGTCTGCCTTCGCGGCCGGCAAAGCGCTGGCGCGGCATGTACCGGTGACCGGAGCGGTTCGCACGGAAGCCAGCCGCGACCTGTTGCCGTCGGTGCAGCTTGCCGACGACGACAGCTGGACCGACACGCTCGTGCCGGACGACATGCACGTCGTGCTGTTTGGCGCAGGGCATGTCGGCCACGCGCTGGTCAAAGTGCTGGCCACGCTGCCCTGTCGCGTGCACTGGGTCGACGAACGCGACACGCTCTTCCCAGCCGGCCTGCCCGAGAACGTCGAGGCCGAAGCGACCGATACGGCAGAAGCCGTGGTCGACCAGGCCCCGGCAGGCAGCTATTTCCTGGTCATGACGCACAGCCATGCGCTGGACCAGACCCTCTGCGAGCGGATCTTCCGCCGCACCGATTTCGCTTACTTCGGCCTGATCGGCTCGAAGACCAAGCGCGCGAAGTTCGAACACCGGATGGCCGAGCACGGCATCGACGCCGCGCGCTTTCCGGAAATGACATGTCCCATGGGGGTCTCCGGCATCACGGACAAGGCACCGGCTATGATTGCGGTAGCCATCGTCGCCCAACTGCTCCAGGTCCGCGACCAGCGCGCAGCCGCGCTGGCCGCCAGCCGGCGGGAGGCGGTGCATCCGTAACCGGGCAGCCGTGATCCGGCTGCCGCCATAAGACAAGAGGCCCCATGACCATCGATGCCGCGCTGGCGGACAAGATCCGCCGCACTCCCAAGGCCGAACTGCACGTGCATATCGAAGGCACGCTCGAACCCGAGCGCATCTTCAGGCTGGCCCAGCGCAACAACGTCAAGCTGGCCTATCCGGACGTGGAAGCGCTACGCGCCGCGTACGCCTTCACGGACCTGCAATCGTTTCTGGACATCTACTACGCCGGCGCCAGCGTGCTGCTGACCGAAGAAGATTTCTTCGACATGACGATGGACTACGTCAAGCGCGCCGCCGCCGACAACGTCCGCCATGCCGAGATCTTCTTCGACCCGCAGACCCATACCGCGCGTGGCGTGCCGATGGGCACGGTGATCGACGGCATCGCCGACGCACTGGCTCAGGCACGCACCGAGTACGATTTTTCGAGCAGCATGATCCTCTGCTTCCTGCGCCACCTGTCCGAGGAGGATGCGCTGGCCACGCTGGAGGCGGCGCTGCCCTACCGCGACCGCTTTGTCGGCGTGGGGCTGGATTCCTCGGAACGCGGCAACCCACCCGAGAAGTTCGCGCGTGTGTTTGCCCGCGCGAAGGAACTCGGCCTGCATCTGGTGGCGCACGCCGGCGAGGAAGGCCCGCCGCAGTACGTGACCGATGCACTGGACATCCTCAAGGTCGAGCGGATCGACCACGGCGTGCGCGCGATCGAGGACGAGGCGCTGGTGCAGCGCCTGGCACGTGAACGCGTGGCGCTGACCGTTTGCCCGCTGTCGAACCAGAAGCTGATGGTCCACCCCGACCTGCGCGATCACCCGATGAAGCGTCTGCTCGACGCCGGTGTGGCCGTGACGCTCCATTCGGACGACCCCGCCTATTTTGGCGGCTATATGAACGCGAACTGGGAGGCATCGTTCGACGCACTTCCGCTCGATGCGGCCGATGCCCACAAGCTCGCCCGCAACAGTTTTGAAGCGGCCTTCCTGCCGGACGTGCAGAAGGCCGAATTCCTGGCTGAAGTCGACCACTTCTGGTCGGCCACGCCCGCATCCCCGCCCGCGACGGCCAACGTGACAGCCACGACCTGACCGGGCGCATTCCAAGAACGCTGGATGCTTCGCCCGTTGCAATACCGAACGGGCGAGGCACCGGCCGCCCCGAAGACATGAAGATGACGACGACTTCCCCTGCATCTGGCGCCGACAACGCCGTGACCCGCGCAATCCGCGGCCGCATTCTGCACTTCCTGCGTGACCCGCAGTTTCATGACGACGCCTATCAGTATTGGGAAGACGGCGTCATGATCGTGAAGGCCGGCCGCATCGCCGCAGTCGGCAATTACGCGGACCTGTCACGCGATATCCCGCAAGGCGCCGAAGTCGTCGACCATCGCGGCAAGTTGATCGTGCCCGGGTTCATCGACACGCACATCCACTACCCGCAGACCGACATCATCGCGTCGCCGTCGCCGGGCCTGCTGCACTGGCTGGACACGTACACGTTCCCCGAGGAGCGCCGCTTCAGCGACCCCGCCTACGCGCGGGCCGTCGCCGATTTCTTCACCGACGAACTGCTGCGCAACGGCACGACCACCGCAATGGTCTGGAGCACCGTGCACGCGGCATCGGCCGACGCACTGTTCGCCGCCAGCCAGCAACGCCACATGCGCATGATCACGGGCAAGGTGCTGATGGATCGCAACTGCCCGGACTTCCTGCGCGACACGGCCGAGAGCGGCGCGCGTGAATCGGCCGACCTGATCTCGAAATGGCACAACGTCGATCGCCTGGCCTACGCGATCACGCCGCGCTTCGCACCGACTTCCACCGAGGCTCAGCTGGAAGCCTGCGGCGAGTTGGCGAAGGCCCACAGCGACGTCTTCATCCAGACCCACGTGGCGGAGAACCGCGACGAGGTGAAATGGGTGGCCGAGCTGTTCCCCGATGCGCGCAGCTACCTGGACGTGTACGACCGCTACAACCTTCTGCGCCCGGGCGCGTTCTACGGCCACGCGATCTACCTCGACCAGGATGACCGCCGCCGTCTGGCCGACAGCGGCGCGGCCGTGGCGCACTGCCCCACGTCGAACCTGTTCCTGGGCAGCGGCTTCTACGACTTCCACCAGTCGGATGCGAATCGCCTGAACGTCACGCTGGCGACTGACGTTGGCGGCGGCACGTCGTTCTCGATGTTCCGCACCATGAACGCGGCGCACAAGGTGGCGCGGATGGGCGGTTACCACCTGACCGCACTACGCATGTTCTACCTGGCCACGCGCGCTGCCGCCGAGGCGCTGGGCTGGCAGGACCGGATCGGCAGCTTCGAGGTGGGCTGCGAGGCCGACTTCGTCGTGCTGGACCCGGACGCCACGCCGCTGATTTCCCGCCGCAGCAGCCGCTCGGAAACGCTTGAAGAGCAGTTGTTCGCGTTCGCGATGCTTGGCGACGACCGGGTCATCGAGAACGTCTACATCATGGGCGAGGCCACCAGCCCGGTCGCCGCCTGATCGGACGTAGGCGGGGCATATTTGTGTGGATCGGCCGATTCCACCCAAACATGGTCCGCCGATGTGCTTTTTTGGTCTCAATGCGAATCCGCCCTCGCGGAGCATTGACCATAATCAACACAACGGTCATCAAAGCCTTCTAGCCTGTCACGCATATAAAGTCCGCCCATCCGGGCAGACGCACATGCATACCGACTCGCCAGACCTTTGATGACTGCCCCATCTGACACCCTCTCGCCGGCCGACGCCGACGCGATCTCGCAAGCGCCGAACCACGGCACGAACCGCCCCAAACGCCCGGCCAAGAACATCCCCCTGCCGGAGCCAATCGCCTTCGAGGCCCCGTTTCCGAACCGCAAGACGATCCGCAGCTGGCTGATTCCCCTCGGCGGCCGCAGCACCGCGCGCGCGCTGCTTCTGTTCGCGTTCGATTACGCGCTGTTCGCTGCCGTACTGGCCGGCGTGGTCCTGGCATCACCCTGGTGGGCCAAGGTTGGGCTCGGCGTGCTGGCCGGACTGATCATCGCGCGCCTGTTCATCATCGGCCACGACGCCTGCCACCAGAGCCTGACCGACCGTCGTGGCCTGAACAAGTGGCTGGGTCGTCTCACGTTCCTGCCTTCGCTCACGCCTTACAGCCTCTGGGAAGTCGGCCATAACGTCGTCCATCATGGATACACAAACCTGAAGGGCTTCGACTTCGTCTGGGCGCCCTACTCGCTCGAGGAATTCCGCGCGCTGCCGCGCAGCCGCCGGATTCTGGAGCGCATCTACCGCAACGGCCTTGGCGCCGGCCTTTACTACCTGATCGAGATCTGGTGGTTCAAGCTGTTCTTCCCCAGCAAGCGCCAGATGGCGACCCGTCGCCCGATCTTCATGTGGGACTGCGCGCTCGTGGCAGCTTTCGGCGCACTCTGGATCGGCGCGCTGGTATGGCTGGCCGTGGCCACCGGGCAATCCCCGCTGTTGCTGGTCGGCACCGGCTTCGTGCTGCCCTTCCTGATCTGGAACGCCACCGTTGGCTTCGTGCTGTACGTCCACCATACGCATACCAGCGTGGCGTGGTACGACACCAAGGCCATGTGGGCGAAGGCCCAGCCTTTCGTGTCGACGACCGTGCATCTGCGCTTCAACTTCGGCATCGGCGCGGCCCTGCATCACATCATGGAGCACACGGCCCACCACGTGGACATGAGCATCCCGCTGTACCAGCTCAAGCGCGCCCAGGCTCTGCTCGAGCACGCACTGCCGGGTCGCATCATCATCGAGAAGTTCTCGTGGCGCTGGTATTTCCATACAGCCCGCCGCTGCAAGCTCTACGACTTCAAGGCGCTGTGCTGGACGGATTTCCGCGGTCGCCAAACCAGCGAAAACGCTCCGACTCCGGTCTGAGCACATCGGGAATCGCAGAATTAGCGAGACTCCCTTGCATTGACAGAAACAGCGAGACGGGTGGACTTCGGTCGCCAGTCTCGCTAAAATGCGATCTTCCATTGGGGAGTAGCCGCCCTGATCTCACCGCGCCGCGCAATGCGGCACCCGGAAGACAGGGGCGTACGTCAACAGACTTGACCAAATGCCGACATGGCAGGCGGTTATGGCGTGCGCAGCCCAGGACCTTGTGTCCAGTGCCTGGCGAGACCGATGACCTCACCTTTCTGGCCGGGCCGGGAAAGGTGTGCGTCATTGGCATCTCGCGATGCATTTGCGGCCCGGTTATTCAAACGACAAAAAATGGAATCGTTCCTCGTCTCCACAGGCATCGTCGCGCTCGCTGAAATGGGCGACAAGACGCAGTTGCTGTCGCTCGTCCTGGCCGCGCGCTACCGCAAGCCAATTCCCATCATTCTGGGCATTTTGATCGCGACGCTAGTCAACCATGGCTTTGCCGGCGCGCTCGGCGGCTGGATCACGGGCATGGTCGGCGTAGACCTGCTGCGCTGGATTCTCGGCCTCGGATTTATTGCGATGGCCGGCTGGATGTTGATTCCGGACAAGCTCGACGACGCCGAGGAAGCCAAACCCGTCAAGGGTGCGCTCGGCATCCTGGGCACCACGATCATCGCGTTCTTCTTCGCCGAGATGGGCGACAAGACGCAGATCGCCACCGTGGCGCTGGCCGCACGCTTCCATGGCGAAGTGATTGCAGTGGTGGCCGGCACGACGTTCGGCATGATGCTCGCCAATGCCCCGGCCGTCCTGCTGGGCGACCGTTTCGCCAACAAGATGCCGATCGCCCTGGTGCACAAGATCGCTGCTGCGATCTTCCTGGTGCTGGGTCTGCTGGCGCTGTTCAACGTCGGCGGCTGAGAACCCTGGCTCCCCTCTCCCGCTCAGCGGGCGTGGGGAGAAGCAACTCAGATCCAGAAATAAAAAAACGGGGCCTAAGCCCCGCTCAAACCCTCGCCGGTCCGGAACAGCCAGCTGCAGACTGCACAGCCTCCGGACCGTCGATCACCGATGCTCGGTCAAAAAATCAGTTGGTGGTTTTCGCGCCGCCTTCGAACCATTGGCCAAGCAGCGCGCGCTCATCGTCCGTGATCTGCGTGACGTTGCCCAGCGGCATCGCCTTCTGCTGCACGGCCTGTTGATAGATCAGCTGAGCGTGCGCCTTGATGCCATCGGCGGAGTCCAGCTTGATCCCCTTGGCAGCGGTCGGCATCATCTTCGGCTGCTCGGCGTGGCACTGCACGCAACGCGTGTTGATGATTTCCTGAACCTTCACGAAGCTCACGGCATTGGCGGCGTCACCGGCAGCATTGCTGGCAACTTGCGGACGCGGCTGCGGCGCGATCATGAATGCCACTACGCCCAGGCAGGCCACGCCGGCGGTCGGCCATGCGAAGTTGATCTTGCCCTTGTGCTTCAGGATGAAGAACTGGCGAATCAGCACGCCGGCCAGCATCACCATGATCAGCACGAGCCAGTTGTTCTTGGCCGCGTACGTCATGCTGTAGTGGTTCGACAGCATTGCGAACAGCACCGGCAACGTGAAGTACGTGTTGTGCACGCTACGCTGCTTGCCGCGCTTGCCGTGGATCGGATCCACCGGCTGGCCGGCCTTCAGCGACGCCACCACCTTGCGCTGGCCCGGGATGATCCAGAACAGCACGTTGGCACTCATGATCGTCGCGATCATCGCACCGGTCAGCAGGAATGCCGCGCGGCCCGAGAAGATATGGCACGCCACAAACGCCGCGACCGCCACATAGACCGCCACCAGAATGCCTACGGTACGGTCGCTCTTGCCGAAGATGCGGCAGATCGAGTCGTAGACCACCCAGCCAAGCACGAGGTATGACACGGCAAAGCCAACGGCGGCGCCGGGCGACATGTCGTACACATTCTTGTCGATCAGGAACGTGCTCGCGTTGAACAGATACAGCACCACCAGCAGCGCAAAACCGCTCATCCACGTCGAATACGACTCCCAGTAGAACCAGTGCAGGTTCTCCGGCAGGCTCTTCGGCGCGGTCAAGTACTTCTGCGGGTTGTAGAAGCCACCGCCGTGCACGGCCCAAAGTTCACCGTCGACACCCTTGTCCTTGAGGTCGCTGGCCGTGGGGCGCGTCAGGCTGTTGTCCAGCCAGACGAAGTAGAACGACGAACCGATCCAGGCAATCGCCGTGATCACGTGGAGCCAACGCAAGAGCAAATTGGCCCAGTCGAGAATATAGCCTTCCATGACTTGTCTCCTTTATTCCCGTCCGCCTTGATCAGCTGCCGCGGTAGGTCGAGTACGACCACGGCGACACCAGCAGCGGCACGTGGTAGTGCGCGGCGGTATCGGCAATGCCGAAGCGCAGCGTCACCACGTCCAGGAATGCCGGTTCGGGCAGTTTGACGCCCTGGGCACGGAAATAGTCGCCGGCGCCGAACTCGAGTTCGTAGACGCCCGCCACGAGGTCGGCGCCTTCCAGCAGCGGCTGGTCGCAACGGCCATCGTGATTCGTCGTGACCTTCTTCAGGGTCTCACGACGATTGTCGACAATTTTATGGAGAGTGATCGACATTGCGGCGCCAGGCGTCCCGGCTGCCGTGTCGAGAACGTGAGTGGTCAAGCGTCCCATCCTGTTCTTCCTTTGGGGTGTGGGTTGTGAGGGGCGCCGCTGCCTTCACTAGCACCATTTTGAGGAATGGTGCCCGCTCGGTACGTGTTTCAACGCATCCCGGCGCTGGATTGGTGCGAGGCGACAATGCGCCCGCGCCATCCTGATGACAACTCGGTATATACCCGTAGTTGTCGAAAACCTGAGGCGGTTTTGTTGACAATGGTGCTTGCATATCCAAATAATTGTCAACAATTTTTAGATCTGCACGGCCGCATGATCGGTATCAAGGCGCGTGATGTCGGTTTGATAACCACTCGCTACGATCGCCAACCATCGCCACCTTGCATTGCGAGTGACCAGGATGTCCAAGAATCTCAAGCTTATTGCCGCGGCCGACGCCCTGCCGGCGCTCACCGACAACAAACCGGCCCGCAAGGGCTCCGTCGAGGAGCGCATGTATCACGAGATCTATGACGCGATCATGGAGCACCGGCTGCCTCCCCGGACCAAGCTGACCGAGCATTCGCTTTGCGAGATCTATGCCACGGCCCGTCATACGGTACGCAAGGTGCTGTCGCGCCTGGCCGCCGACGGCATGGTCGATCTGGAGCCGAATCGCGGCGCGTTCATCGCCAGCCCGTCCACGGACGAGGCGCACGACATGTTCGAACTGCGCCAGATGCTGGAGCGCGCCGTGCTCGATAAGCTCGCCTCCCTGCCCAACGTGCGCACCGTGATCGCCCCGCTGCGCAAGATGGTCAATGACGAGCGCCAGGCCTTCCTGACGCACGAGCGCCCACGCTGGATCCGCCTCTCGGCCGAGTTCCACACCGCGCTGGCCGAACTGTCCGGCAACCAGTTGCTCGTGACGATGATGCGCCGACTGGTGTCGCGCACCACGCTGATGATTGCCAGCGTGGAGTCGCCGGGCCACAACGCCTGCTCGTTCGACGAGCACGACGAAATCCTCGATGCACTGGAACAGGGCGACGCCGCCCTGGCCCAGACGCGCATGGCGCACCACCTTGGCGCCTGCGCGGAACGCGTTCAGCCGGATGAGCCCGGCAACTTCGATCTTCGCAGTGTGCTGGGCCGCTCCACCTAGCGCAATGTTCCCGCCGCCGGGCAACAGCCACCCCCTGTTGCCGATCTAGAACCAGCGGTCTCATCTGCCGAAAGACGCCCAACTAGAGGCCAGGCACGAGACCGGACAAGAGTCATCGACGGAAGTCCACCAAAAAGAGACACCGGCGAATGGCCAGGACAAAAACCCGGCGCGCGTTCCCATCCAAATCCAAAGGAGAGGAGACACACCCATGAATTCCGCAAGCACCACGGTCCCCACGGATCTCACAAACGAGCGGTTGCCCTCCGGGCGATTGCTTGCCCTGGGCCTGCAGCACGTGCTGGTGATGTATGCCGGCACGGTTGCGGTTCCGCTGATCGTCGGCGGTGCGCTCAAGCTTCCCAAGGATCAACTCGCGTTCCTGATCAACGCCGACCTGTTCGCGGCCGGCCTGGCCACGCTGATCCAGGCCTTCGGCTTCTGGAAATTCGGCATCCGCATGCCGGTGATGATGGGTGTCACGTTCGCGTCGGTGGCGCCGATGATCGCCATCGGCAACGATCCCAACGTCGGGCTGCTCGGCATCTACGGCGCGGTAATCGCGTCCGGTATCTTCGGCATATTGATCGCGCCGATGATGGGCCGGATGCTGGGACTGTTCCCGCCCGTGGTAACCGGCACGGTGATCACGCTGATTGGCGTGTCGCTGATGCGGGTGGGTATCAACTGGGCCGGTGGCGGGCAACCGACCACGCGCGCCGTGATCGACGGCGTGGTAAAGGAAGTGCCCAACCTCGCTTACGGTGACCTCAGCAACCTGGCCATCGCGGGCCTGGTGCTAGCCATCATCCTGCTGCTGAGCAAGTACGGTCGTGGCCTGGTGGCCAACTGCGCGGTGCTGCTTGGCATCATCATCGGCACGTTGGTGGCGATGGCACTGGGCAAGGTCTCGTTCGAAGGCCTCAACGAAGCCAGCTACGTCGCCGTGATCACCCCGCTGCATTTCGGCATCCCGAAGTTCGAACTCACCGCCATCCTCTCGATGTGCATCGTGATGCTGATCACGCTGGTAGAGTCGACTGGCATGTTCCTGGCCCTGTCCGACATCACCGGCCGCAAGCTTAGCCGTGACGACCTGACCGCCGGCCTGCGCGCAGACGGCCTGGGCACCGTGATCGGCGGTATCTTCAACACCTTCCCGTACACGTCGTTCTCGCAGAACGTTGGCCTGGTCACGGTGACCGGCGTGCGCTCGCGCTACGTCGCCGCGGCTGGTGGCTTGATCCTGATCGCGTTCGGCCTGTTCCCGAAGATGGCCCACGTGGTGGCCTCGGTGCCGCAGTTCGTGCTGGGTGGCGCAGGTATCGTGATGTTCGGCATGGTGGCCGCCACCGGCATCCGCATCCTCGGTTCGTGTGATTTCAATCGCAACCGCCACAACCTCTTCATCGTTGCGATCTCGATCGGCTTCGGCATGATCCCGACGCTGTCGCCGACGCTGTTCCAGTACCTGCCCAAGTGGACCGACCCGTTCACCCACAGCGGCATCGTGCTGGGCACCATCGTCGCCGTGGCGCTGAACCTGTTCTTCAACGGTATCCAGTCGGCCGAGGAAGCCATGCGCAATGCCGCCGCGAACTCGCACGGCACGGAGTGATTCCGAACAATTCAACTACAACAATCAATAGCGACAATCTGGCGCCGACAATCGATAACGGTCGACGTCAGATTGTCAAGCCCTACGGGAGCGTTTCTGGCATACGCCTTGCGTAAGTCCGGTCGCTTCGATGCATGGCTCCCGCGGGGCGAGCAGTTTCTCCTGAAGCAGAAATAAAGAGATGACACACGATAACTATCCACGCGATCTCATTGGCTACGGCGCGCAGCCACCGCACGCCCGCTGGCCGGGCGGCGCGCGCATCGCGCTGCAGTTCGTGCTCAATTACGAGGAAGGCGGTGAGAACTGCGTGCTGCACGGCGACGCGGCATCCGAGCAGTTCCTGTCCGAGATCGTTGGTGCCGCCGCCTATCCGGCGCGACACATGAGCATGGAGGGCATCTACGAATACGGCTCGCGCGCCGGCGTCTGGCGCCTGCTGCGCGAGTTCGAGCAACGCAAGCTGCCGCTGACGGTCTTCGGCGTGTCGATGGCGCTGCAGCGCCATCCGGAACTGACCCGCGCGTTCGTCGAACTCGGTCACGAGATCGCCTGCCACGGCTACCGCTGGATTCACTACCAGGGCATCGACGAAGCCATCGAGCGCGAGCACATGCGCATCGGCATGGAGATCATCAAGGAACTGACCGGCGAGATGCCGCTGGGCTGGTACACCGGCCGCGACAGCCCCAACACGCGCCGGCTGGTGGTCGAGCACGGCGGGCTGCTCTATGACGCCGACTACTACGGCGACGACCTGCCCTTCTGGACCGATGTGGAAATCACCGGCGGCCAGAAGAAGCCCCATCTGGTGGTGCCGTACACACTCGACACCAACGACATGCGCTTCGCCACGCCCCAGGGCTTCAACACGGGCGAGCAGTTCTTCCAGTATCTGAAGGATGCCTTCGACGTGCTCTACGCCGAAGGCGATCCGCAGGGCCAGGACCGCCCGAAGATGCTGTCGATCGGCATGCATTGCCGCTTGCTGGGCCGCCCGGGACGTTTCCGCGCGCTGCAGCGATTCCTGGATTACGTGCAGTCTCACGACAAGGTGTGGATCTGCAGGCGTGTCGATATCGCCCGCCACTGGATTGAAACCCACCCCTATCGGAGCCACGCATGAGCCAGACCACGTACACGATCGCCCAACTCAACACGATGCCCGAGGCCGAATTCATCGCGGTCCTCGGCGGCATCTACGAACACTCCCCCTGGTTCGCCGAAACGGCGGCGCGCAAGCGCCCGTTCGCCAATGCTGCGGAACTGGCGTCGGCCCTGCGCGGCGCCGTGGATGCCGCGGGCCAGGAAGCGCAACTCAAGCTCGTGCGCGCTCACCCGGAACTGGCAGGCAAGGCCGCGGTGCGCGGCGAACTGACGGCGGAATCCACGCGCGAGCAGGCTGGCGCCGGACTCGATCAGTGCACGCCCGAGGAATTCCAGCGCCTGCAGGGACTGAACGAAGCCTACAACCGGAAGTTCGGCTTCCCGTTCATCCTCGCGGTCCGCGGCTATGACCGGCACGGCATCATCGACGCTTTTGCAAGGCGCCTGGAAAACGCCCCGGAGGTCGAGTTGCAAACTTGCATCAACCAGATTCATCGGATTGCGCAGTTCCGTCTGAACGACTTAGTATCCGCCTGACCAAAAAAAGCACATCGAAAAAAGAGAGAGAAATCAGGAGCGTTCAGCAACAGATCGAGCATCACTGTGAGACAAGAACGTGCCAGGCGGCGCCAATTCCCGCGCGCCGCCCAGGCACGGAACTAGAGAGAACCCAGCAGGTTCCAGCACACAGGCAAGCGTTCTGAGCAGCATTACAACCACGGAGGTCTTAAACATGAAGAAGCAGTACAAGCCGGCTCTCAAGCTGGCGGCGATCGCAGCCACCCTTTTCTCCGGCGCGGCCATGGCCCAGTCCAGCGTGACGCTGTACGGCATGGCCGATGCTTTCATCGGAGGCGTCAAGAATCCGGGCTCGGGCGACCGCGCCTACGTAGTCAACTCGGGTGGCATGCAAACCTCGTACTGGGGCATCAAGGGTACCGAGGACCTGGGCATGGGCACGAAGGCCATCTTCGACCTGAACGGCTTCTTCCGCCCCGACACCGGTAGCATGGGCCGCTTCACCGGCGACTCGATGTTCAGCCGCAATGCCTTCGTCGGCCTGACGAACGAAACCTACGGCACGCTGAAGATCGGCCGCAACACGACGCCGTACTTCGTGTCGACGATCCTGTTCAACCCGTTGGTCGACTCGTACACGTTCAGCCCGATGATCTTCCACACGTACTTCCCGACGCCTCAAAACGTTGGCGGCGTGTCCGATCCGGGCATCCTGGGCGATTCGGGCTGGAACAACTCGCTGCTGTACTCGACGCCGAACTTCGGTGGCCTGACCGCGAACTTCATCTACGGCTTTGGCGAATCGCCCGGTAACAACGGCAAGAACAAGTGGGGCGGCAACCTGACCTACTTCTCCGGCAACTTCGCGGCGACGCTGGCATTCCAGCAGGTCAAGTTCGACGTTGCTCCGTTTGACCCGCAGAATGCCAATCTCGCGGGCCTCGACAAGCAGTCCGCCGTCCAGGCTGGCGTGACGTACGACTTCAAGATCGTCAAGGCCTTCCTGCAAGGCCAGTACATCAAGACCAACTTCAACACGAGCACCAATGGCGGCGACATCAAGCACATCGACGGCCAGGCCGGCGTCGCGGTGCCGGTTGGCGCAGGCAATATCCTGGCGTCGTACACCTACGGCCGCGTGCTGAACGAAGTTGCTGGCATCAAGCGCAATACGTTCGCCGTCGCTTACGACTACAACCTGTCGAAGCGCACCGACGTCTACGGTGCCTACTACTACGACAAGGTGTCGGGCGTCGAGCACGGCGACACCTTCGGTGTCGGCGTTCGCCACCGCTTCTGATCCCGGAAAATTCCGCCGGATCAATGGTTGTAAAGCCCGCCTCCGGCGGGCTTTTTTGTTGCGTGCCCCCATGACACAGGCGTCACAATGCTGCGCCGCATTGCAACAAGGCGCAATCAAAGCAGGATGGGAAGCCACTGCTCCATAGGCGGATTCAATTGGCAAGCCCTTCGTCCGCTGCCTAGATTAGTTTCCCGGCCTCTGTGCTGGGCCACGTAAACAGGAACGAATGAGGTGACGCATGCGGCGCTATGTGAAATCCCGGTCGGAACTGATGGCCATCCTGAGCCAGTGCCTGGACAACAATCCGGAGTGCGGCGAGGTTGAGTTGCACGCAATGCGCGTGCATCAGCCGGACCATACGGGTTGCAACTGGAGCGCCGAGGTGGATTTTCGCCAGGAGACTTTCCCCGATCTGGCACAGCAGATGGCCGCGGCCCGTTCGATCATCGTGGTGATGCGGGAGCAGTACAACGTGCTGCAGTAGAGAGTAGTAGGCAAGACAGGGCACGACCCGTGCGTACTGACCCGCCGACGCGCTGACACTCCGGCAGACGTGCCAGCGCACCGACAATGAAACAGGGCCGCTTTCGCGGCCCTGTTTCTTTTGGCTTCCGGCAGATATTCAGATCGTGAACATCAGCGGGTGGCGTTGCACTCCGCCACGGCCACGGCCGTCATGTTGACGATACGGCGCGTGGTCGCCTGCGGATTCAGGATGTGCACCGGCTTGGCTGCGCCCAGCAGGATCGGACCCACCGTCACGCCCTGGCCGCCCGTGATCTTCAGCAGATTGAACGCGATGTTGGCGGCGTCCAGCGTCGGCATCACCAGCAGATTGGCGCTGCCGGCCAGCTTGGTGCCCGGCAGGAAATGACGGCGCACGTCTTCGACCAGTGCCGCATCGCCCTGCATCTCGCCTTCCACTTCGAGCTGCGGTGCCACGCGGGCCAAAATCTCGGCCGCATCGCGCATCTTGCGCGCCGACGGGCGGTTCGACGAACCGAACATCGAGTGCGACATCATCGCCACCTTCGGGTGCAGGCCGAAGCGTGCGATTTCCTCGGCTGCAAGCTGCGTGATGGCAGCCAGTTCCTCGGCGCTCGGATCATCGTTGACGAACGTATCCGTGATGAACAGTGTGTACTTTTCGAGCATCAGCGCGTTCATGGCCGCGAACACCTTGGCGCCCGGTGCCAGGCCGATCACGTCGCGCACGTGCTCCAGATGCGCCTCGAACCGGCCCACCGTGCCGCACAACAGTGCATCGGCATCACCCATGTGCATCAGCATCGTGCCGATCAGCGTATTCGAGCGGCGCAGCGCCACCTTGGCCATGTCCGGCGTCACGCCATCGCGGCCGCGCAGCGCGTGGTACTCCTCGTGATAGGCGCGATAACGCGGATCGTCCTCGGGGTTGATCAGTTCGAAATCGACGCCCGGACGCAGACGCAGGCCCGCCTTGTCGATACGCATCTGGATTACGTGCGGGCGACCGATCAGGATCGGGCGGGCCAGACCTTCGTCCACCACACCCTGCACCGCACGCAGCACGCGCTCTTCTTCGCCCTCGGCGTAGGCGACGCGTTTCGGCGCGGCCTTGGCGGCCGTGAACACCGGCTTCATGATCATGCCGGTGTGGTACACGTAGCTGGTCAGTTGCTGGCGGTAGGCTTCAAGGTCCTTGATCGGGCGCGTGGCCACGCCGGATTCCTCGGCGGCCTTGGCAACGGCCGGCGCGATCTTCTCGATCAGGCGCTGGTCGAACGGCGTCGGGATGATGTAGTCCGGGCCGAACTTCAGTTCACGACCACCGTAGGCTGCGGCCACGGCATCGTTCAGTTCGGCTTCGGCCAGCTCGGCGATCGCCTTCACGCAGGCCAGCTTCATCGCTTCGGTGATCTTCGTGGCGCCGCAATCGAGCGCGCCGCGGAAGATGTACGGGAAGCAGAGCACGTTGTTGACCTGGTTCGGATAGTCCGAACGGCCCGTGGCGATGATGCAGTCCGGACGCGCGGCCTTGGCCACTTCCGGGCGAATTTCCGGCTCCGGGTTGGCCAGCGCCAGGATGATCGGACGGTCGGCCATGGTCTTGACCATGTCGGCGGTCAGCACGCCCGCGGTCGAGCAGCCCAGGAACACGTCCGCATCCTTGACGATGTCGGCCAGCGTGCGGGCCGACGTGTCCTGCGCGTAGCGAGCCTTGTTGGCCTCCATGTTCGCGTCGCGGCCCTGGAAGATCACGCCCTTCGAGTCGACCACGTAGATGTTCTCGCGGTTCACGCCCAGGCTGACCATCGTATCCAGGCACGCGATTGCGGCGGCGCCCGCGCCCGAGACGGCCAGCTTGACCTTCGCGATGTCCTTGCCCACCACCTTCAGGCCGTTCAGCAGCGCCGCGGTCGAGATGATCGCCGTGCCGTGCTGATCGTCGTGGAAGACGGGGATGTTCATGCGCTCGCGCAGCTTCTGCTCGATGTAGAAGCACTCGGGAGCCTTGATGTCCTCGAGGTTCACGCCGCCGAGCGTCGGCTCCAGCGCTGCCACGATCTCGACGATCTTGTCCGGGTCGCGTGCATCGAGTTCGATGTCGAACACGTCGATGCCGGCGAATTTCTTGAACAGGCAGCCCTTGCCTTCCATCACGGGCTTGCCGGCCAGCGGACCGATGTCGCCCAGGCCCAGCACGGCGGTACCGTTGGTCACCACGGCCACGAGGTTGGCGCGCGAGGTGTACTCGGCGGCCATCGCGGGGTCCTTGTGGATTTCTTCGCAGGCGTAGGCCACGCCCGGGGAGTAGGCCAGCGACAGGTCACGCTGATTGGACAGGGCCTTGGTGGCCGTTACCTGGATCTTGCCCTTGGTCGGGCTGCGGTGGTATTCCAGCGCAGCCAGGCGCAGTTGCGCTTCGGGACTATTGGGGGCATGTTGCGGTGCATCACCGGTGGTCTTGCTGCTCATTCTCTGCTCGTCCGGGTAAAGGCGGGAAAAAATCGAGGAGCCATTCTAGCCCAGCCGCCACGCGGCGACAGGGCTTTGGCACGCCCGATTGGAAGATTTTGCCGCCACCGGACGCAAAACTCCTTTTACCGTACGGTAGCCAATACCTTTCGCCCCCGCCGGCGAAAGGATATTGCGCGGCGCCCTGCTACTTCTTGTCCTTGTCGACCTCCAGCGTCACGCGACGCGGCCGCCCGCTCTCGGCCGGGAAGTCCGCGAACGCGCTGCGGATCATGTAGGGCATCACCGCCGCCGGATTGCCACTCTCGGTCGTATTGGTGGCAGTGACCTGGTAGACACGCTTGCCGCTGGCTGCATCCTTGAAATAGACGCGCACGCTCGAATAGGTCACGGGCACGTCGCGTATCACGGTCTGGGGCGGCCAGTAGCCGGGGCCCCATCCCCAGGGGCCATAGGGTCGATACCCGCCATAAGGGCCCCAGTACGGCCCCCAAGGTCCGTACCAGGGGTCGGGATAGACGGTCTCCGCCACCTGGGCAATCCCGGGCGCGGCGTCGTAGTCCATTGTCACCAGATAGCGTGCCTGGCCCGCCGGGCGCTGCTCGAAGCCAAGTCCGGACAAGGTGTCCGCCAGCCACTGCTCGAAGGTCTGGCGCTCGAGTTGCTCTTCCTGCTGCGACGTGTGTTCGAACGCGTAGGTCCGCGGCGCGTCGTTCTGCCATCCGGCCTGCCGGAACGCGGTGACCTCGGTGGTCACTGTGGTGGCGCATCCCGCCAGCCAGAGCGAGCCCAGCGCCATCAGCGCCCAGAAGGCGCCCCGTCTTCCCCACTTCGTCACTGCTTTCCCTGATGCACGCATTCCCTGATACCTCGTTCTTCCTGATTTGGTTGCATTTCCTCAGACAGGAACAGCCCGATTGAATTCCCACGCCGCATCTGGCATCCCGCATTGCCCGAACCCCTTGGCTACAATGAGGGCTTCGAGGGCCGTCGCAATCTTCAGCACGCCGCCCGCCCCCCGGTCACTCCGAAGACAGGATTCCCCATGCTGCGCACCGATACGCCCGTCACCGTCTATCGCAAGGACTATACTCCGCCCGCTTTCGCCATCGACCACGTGGATCTCGTGCTCGACCTCGATCCGCAGCGTACCGTCGTCACCAGCACGCTGAAGATCCAGCGCACCGGCGCGGCCGACGCGCCGCTGGTTCTGGCCGGCGAGGAACTGGAACTGGTTGGCGTGCGCCTCGATGGCCAGCCGTTCTCCGGCGTCAGGCAGGACGGCGACTCGCTGACCCTGACTGGCCTGCCGGGAGCTGGCACGCTGGAAATCACCACGGCCTGCAATCCCGCCGCCAACACCACGCTGTCCGGCCTGTACGTCTCCAACGGCAACTTCTTCACCCAGTGCGAAGCCGAGGGCTTTCGCCGCATCACGTATTTCCTGGATCGCCCGGATGTGATGACGACCTACCGCGTTACGCTGCGCGCCGATCGCGCCGCAAGCCCGGTACTGCTTTCGAACGGCAACCTGCTCTCGCAACGCGATCTGCCGGATGGCAAACACGAAGCCGTCTGGGAAGACCCGTTCCGCAAGCCGTCATACCTGTTCGCGCTCGTGGCCGGCAAGCTCGAGCGCATCGAGCAAACCATCGTTTCGGCATCGGGCAAGCAAAAGCTGCTGCAAGTCTGGGTCGAGCCGCAGGACCTGGACAAGACGCGTCACGCGATGGACTCGCTGGTTCACGCGATCCGCTGGGACGAGCAGCGCTTCGGCCTGGAACTTGACCTCGACCGTTTCATGATCGTCGCCGTGGGCGACTTCAACATGGGGGCGATGGAAAACAAGGGCCTGAACATCTTCAACACCAAGTATGTGCTGGCCAACGCCCAGACCGCGACGGATGTCGACTTCGCCAATATCGAATCGGTGGTGGCGCACGAGTACTTCCATAACTGGACCGGCAACCGCGTGACCTGCCGCGACTGGTTCCAGTTGTCGCTCAAGGAAGGCCTGACCGTGTTCCGCGACCAGGAATTCTCGGCCGACATGATGGGCTCGGAATCGGGCCGCGCGGTCAAGCGCATCGAGGATGTGCGCGTGCTGCGCCAGGTGCAGTTCCCCGAGGATGCGGGTCCGATGGCCCACCCGGTACGCCCGGACAGCTACGAGGAAATCAACAACTTCTACACGGTCACGGTCTACGAGAAAGGCGCCGAAGTCGTGCGGATGTACCAGACCCTGCTTGGCCGCGACGGCTTCCGCAAGGGCATGGACCTGTATTTCCAGCGTCATGACGGCCAGGCGGTGACATGTGACGACTTCCGCGCGGCGATGGCTGACGCGAACGGCCGCGACCTGAAGCAGTTCGGCCTCTGGTACAGCCAGGCTGGCACGCCCGTGGTCACGGTCAAGACCGCATGGGACGGTGCCTCCGGCACGCTGACGCTGACGTTGTCGCAGCGCTGCCCGAAGGTTGGCATCGAAACGCGCGCTGGCATGCCGGACAAGCAACCGTTCCACATCCCGTTCGCTCTCGGCCTGATCGACGCGGAAGGCAACGACCTGCCGCTGCAACGCGAAGGGGAACCCAAGGCAGGCGCGAGCACGCGCGTGCTCGATTTCACGCAGGCCGAGCAGACCTTCCGCTTCATCAACCTGCCCCGCGGTGGCAAGGCGCCATTGCCCTCGCTGCTGCGTAATTTCTCGGCACCAGTCGTTGTCGATTACGAATACAGCGATGCGGAACTGACCTTCCTGCTCTCGCACGACACCGACGCATTCAACCGCTGGGAAGCCGGCCAACGCCTGGCCACGCGCGCGCTGCTGCATCTGGTGGCCGACGTCCAGGCCAATCGTGAACTGAAGCTCGACCCGGCGCTGGTGTCGGCGTTCCGCAGCGTGCTGACCGATGGCTCGCTGAATCCCGCCTTCCGCGAACAGGCACTGATGCTCCCCGCGGAGGCCTATCTGGCCGAACGCATGGGCGTGGCCGACCCGACGGCGATTCACCGCGCACGTCTGTTCCTGCGCGAAGGCCTGGCGCGCACGCTCAAGGCCGAATGGCTGGCCGCATACGAGGCCAACGCGACACCGGGCGAGTACAGCCCCGATGCCGACTCGATGGCCCGACGCGCGCTGCGCAATCTGGCGCTCGGCTATCTGGCCGACAGCGGAGACGCCGACATGCAGGCACTTGCGGACCGCCACTACCAGCAGAGCGACAACATGACAGACCGCTTCGCCGCGCTGTCTGCGCTGGTCAACAGCTTCGCGCCGGGCCGCGAACACGCGCTGACCGATTTCTACGAGCGCTTCGAAGACGACGCGCTGGTCATCGACAAGTGGTTCTCGCTGCAGGGAATGCAGCGCGGCGAAGTTGGCCCGCACGCGGGCAAGCGCACCATTGATACCGTGCGCGCGCTGATGCAGCATCCGGCCTTCAATCTGCGCAACCCGAACCGCGCCCGTTCGCTGATCTTCAGCTTCTGCTCGGGCAACCCGGCGCAGTTCCACGCCGAGGACGGCTCGGGCTACGCATTCTGGGCCGACCAGGTACTGGCGCTAGATGCGATCAACCCGCAGGTGGCCGCGCGCCTGGCACGCGTCATGGACCGCTGGCAGAAGTACGAGATGCCCCTGCGCGAACGGATGCGCGCGGCGCTGGAACGCGTGGCGGCCTCGTCGACGCTGTCGCGCGATGTACGCGAGATCGTCAGCAAGGCCCTGTCGGCCTGACCCGGAAAGTGGCATGTCCGCAGCGGCACACATGTAGAATTGCGGCCATCCAAGGAGAACCCCACCATGACACGCATCAGCCTCACCCGCTATCTGGTCGAGGAGCAGCGCAAGCACAACACGATCGAGCCGGAACTCCGGCTGCTGATCGAAGTGGTCGCGCGCGCCTGCAAGGCCATTTCCAACGCCGTCAGCAAGGGCGCCCTCGCGGGTGTGCTCGGCTCGGCCGGCACCGGCAACGTTCAGGGCGAAACGCAGCAGAAGCTCGATGTGATCGCCAATGAGGTGCTGCTCGACGCCAATGAATGGGGTGGCCATCTGGCTGCCATGGCGTCCGAGGAAATGGATTCGTTCTACGAGATCCCGAACCGCTACCCGAAGGGCGAATACCTGCTGCTGTTCGATCCGCTCGACGGATCGTCGAACATCGACGTGAACGTGTCGATCGGCACGATCTTCTCGGTTCTGCACATGCACAAGCCCGGTCAGACCGTGACCGAGCATGACTTCATGCAGCCGGGCACCCAGCAGGTGGCAGCCGGCTATGCCGTGTACGGCCCGCAGACCACGCTGGTGCTGACCGTCGGCAATGGCGTGCACATGTTCACGCTGGACCGCGAAGCAGGCAGCTTCGTGCTGACCCAGTCGGACGTAATGATCCCGGAAGACACCAAGGAATTCGCGATCAACATGTCCAACATGCGCCACTGGGCTCCGCCCGTGCGCCGCTACATCGATGAGTGCCTGGCCGGCGACGAAGGTCCGCGCGGCAAGAACTTCAACATGCGCTGGATCGCCTCGATGGTGGCCGACGTGCACCGCATCCTGACGCGCGGTGGCGTCTTCATGTACCCGTGGGACAAGCGCGAGCCCGAGAAACCGGGCAAGCTGCGCCTGATGTACGAAGCCAATCCGATGGCGTTCCTGGTCGAGCAGGCAGGCGGCGCGGCCACCAATGGCCAGCAGCGCATTCTGGACGTGGAGCCGACCAAGCTCCACCAGCGCGTATCGGTCATCCTCGGTTCGAAGAATGAAGTCGAACGCGTCACCCGATATCACCAGGAAGACGCCGCCAAGGCGTAACGGGTAGGTCCGGTTTCGACAAGCACAGGGCGCCTCGGCGCCCTGTCTGCTTTCCTGAAGCCAACAGCCGCACGGCGATCCGTAAAAAAGCGGCAGGCTTTGCCCGTTTTTTCGCCCGCGACGAGAGCGCCACTCGTGCGATGATTGCCATCTGTCGCCCACGGCCGCGGCTGGCAATTCCCACCGAACAGGGACTGCCACAGCGGAACGTTGAAAAAAGTCGCACCGGGGGCTTCACAAAATAAAAAGTCGCTGATATTATTGCGGGCTCTATCCGATTCGATCGATTCGCAAGCAACAGCGCAAATCGAGACCAAGCGGTAGAACAGGTTTCGCAAGTTTAAGGTTTCGCCGGTGTAGCTCAGTTGGTAGAGCAGCGCATTCGTAATGCGAAGGTCGTAGGTTCGACTCCTATCTCCGGCACCACTTGAAAGTAGAAAGGGCAACCCTCACGGGTTGCCCTTTTTGCTTTGCAGCCGACAGATAACTTGGGCACGACGACGCCCAAATATTCCCCAGCTGCCACATCCCCCGCTTGTCCCGCCTCGATCTGCTCTGAACTTCCCCTGCCTGACTGGAACGACGTGCGCGCAACAGGAGTCGCGTCACCCCCAGATGATCGATGAGCGATAGGCCGCCTCCCCCATCGCCGCTCAACGACACGACAGGCGCCATTGCCAACATCGGACCAAACTCCACCTCGCATCGCGTGGTCCGATCGTCCAGAGTCATTGCCATCTTCACCCCCTCCCTGCCAGTGACCATCCAACATTGGATGATGGAAATTCTGGGCGCGGGGAACGGTGAAAAACCGGGGGGACCTGCAGAATGCGATTCATCTCATCCCAACGGCCGCGCACTGGCTGCCCGAAGACAGTCCGCTAGCGTGCCGACTATCGATGCGATCCGAACATGGAGTCATCCATCAGTGCATCGACCGCGACATCGGGGTCTCCGAGCATACGCATGAGCACCGCTTCCATCCGTTCGATCGACGCCGACTTCGGCAGATGCTCCTGCACACCACACGCGCGCAGCGACGACGGCACATGCATCCACATGTTGTCCGACAGCAGCAGGACGCGCGCATTGGGTAGCGCCTGGTGCAGGCGCCGCAGCAGATACCAGTTGTCGAAGGCATCCACTGTCATGCCGTAGATGACCAGTGCGTCCTCCAGACTATGCGCGAACAGCAGGATCCCCTCGGGATCGATACTCTCCACCGGGCCGATGCCTGGCATACGTTCAAGCAGGCGTTGCATACCCAGCCTGGTCAGTGGATGGCTCTCAATCACGATCGCGCCCATGGTGTGCTCCTGTGCTCCGCTGTTTGTCTGCGGAGACACATGGCGCAAACGCCGTGCCAGCGGCGGTGAGCACCGGACGACGGCACGGCGTGGCGGCGATGCGTTACCGGAGGCGGGATGGAGGGCGATCAGGCCAGCGTGGCCTGGGGAGGCGACGTTACGACTCGCGTAACGTGTCACGTTCCCCGTAACGCGCTGCGTCCGTTTGAAAACAAGACCCGGAGGTGCGCCACCCGCGTCAGTTCACGGCGATGCGGTCGTCCACTACGCGTATCTGGCCGCCCGGCTTGTCTTCCATGACTTTGAGTACCTTGTGGCCGACCTGCAGCGTCACGCCGCCGTGGATATGTCGGCCCACCGCGATCTCCGCCTGCTCGGACGGCTTCATCTGCTCGGCCAGGCGGGCGATCTCCGCGTCGAGTTCGAACAGGTCGCGATTGATCCTGTACATCGTGGCACGCGCCTTCTCGCGAATGTCCCCCGTGGCGCGCTCGGGGTGCTTGGCAAAGAACGCTACGAGTTGCTGGAGTTTGCACTGTTCCTCGACGATCTTGCCGCGCCGGACTTCCAGTTCCGCCTTCTGCTCGTCGGCAAGCGGGTTGAGTCCGACCTGCACCGTCGTGGCCGTACCCGCCGGCGCGCCCAGGGTCCCAGTGCTGACACTCTGCATCGCCCGTGTACGCCCGCCGCTGATGCTGCCTGGCGCGGTCGGCGCGCCAACCACCACCCGTTCGCCCGCGGAGACGTCGCTCTGCCGGATCCCGCTCTCCACGATTACCTCGGCCACCGCCTCGACGATCGCATTCTGGATGAAGCGCGCATGAACGGAGCCCTTGCTGCGCACGCTGGCAATCTCACTCGGGGCGCCACCGCTCGCGGTTTCTGCCTTGCCGATGATGCCGCCCTTGACGATCACATCGCCGCCGGCCTGCACGCTGGCGGCTTCGATCGTCCCCTGCACAACCACATCACCGGTGACACGTACCGACATGCCGGTGCGGATATCGCCCGACACGCGGAGCGAGCCATCGAAATTGACGTTGCCGGAATGCAGGTCGACAGCATCGACGTCGACCACCGGACTGACGATCACACCATGTGGCAACACCCGGGGCGAGCCTGCGATCACGGCGATCAACAGCAGTGGATCATTCGGATCGGTTGCCACGCCGGTCAGATCGGACGCGTAGGGCGTATCCACCACAGCGTCGGCCGGAATCGGCTTGCCAAGTACATCCATGCCGTCCTTGCCCGATCTGGCCGGCGTGCGGCGCATCAGCGCGGTACCCGGGTTGACGAGCAGGAGACTACCGAGATCGCGCAGGTCGACACGCTCGTCCTCGTTCTCCGCCAGGACAGGCCTGCGGGGCTGGACGAGGCTCTCGAAGCGTGCTGTCTCACCCTGCAGGGGCGCCACGCCGCGCGCAATCTCGCGACCCTCGCAGCTACCGGCCTCCAGCGCAACGCCGATCGCCGCGCTGTCGAGCAAGGCCACCACCCCCATCGAAGCCGCGGCGGCGGCGATCTCTTCGGCCGTGATTGGCCGGCCGCCTTCCGGGCTCACCAGCGTCAGCAACAGCCGCAGCTTGTCGGCCGTGATTTCGAGTTCGAATTCGCCATCCAGGACGCTGCCGATCACTGCGTCGATCTCGCGATCGGTCAATTGGCATTGCGTCAGGAATCCCCTCACGGCAGCGGCGTCCAGCCGCGCGCCCTGCCAGCCGTGCTCGGCCAGGCAAGCTTCCAGGGAAGCGTCCAGACTGGCGCGATCGGGCGGCAAGTGGCCCGCGTCCGGTGTAAAGCAAGCCCTGACCTGGCTCCCAGGCTGGCTGAATTCCAGGCGCAACCCCGCGTCGGCTGTCATGTGTCCCCGCCTCTATGCTGCATGTCGCAACAGCCGGCCTGGGCCCATCGCCCGGGGACTTTCCGCAAAGACCCACCGAATCCGTCGCCAACTGTGCTTGTCGTCGATCCATGTTCAACGGCGCCGGCGGTGTGAACTTGAGCCCACAAAAGTAGGGGGGGCGCAATTTCGGTAAACTAGCGCCCTCCGATGTCCCCGCCCCAAGGCACCACCCCGATGTCCAGCACCTACGAAGTCCGTCCCGGCCAGTCAATCGAACTGCTCAAGGAACTCCACATCCTGACGCGTGACGGCAAGATGAATCAGGACAGCCGCCGCAAGCTCAAGCAGGTCTATCACCTGTACCAGTTCATCGAGCCACTGCTGCGCGAGGTAAAGGACGAAAAAGGCACGGTCTCGCTGGTGGACCACGGCGCGGGCAAGTCGTATCTCGGGTTCATCCTCTTCGATCTCTTCTTCAAGGACCTGAAGGACAGCTCACACATCTACGGCATCGAGACCCGCGAGGAACTGGTGACCAGCTCGCAGGCGCTGGCCAGCCGCCTGGGCTTCGGTGGGATGTCGTTCCTGAACCTCTCCGTGGCCGATTCGATCACGTCGCCCGCATTGCCGCAGACCATCGACGTCGTGACGGCCCTCCACGCGTGCAATACGGCCACTGACGATGCGATCCACTTCGCGCTGGCCAAGCAGGCGCGGCACATCGTGCTGGTGCCCTGCTGCCAGGCCGAGGTCGCGAGCGTGCTGCGCAAGCACAAAGGCAAGTTGCTGGCCGGCAATCCGCTGACGGAAATCTGGCGCCACCCACTGCACACGCGAGAATTCGGCAGCCAGGTCACCAACGTGCTGCGCTGCCTGCAGCTTGAAGCGCACGGCTACCAGGTCAGCGTGACGGAGCTAGTGGGCTGGGAACACTCGATGAAGAACGAACTGATCATCGCCCAGTACAAGGATTTGCCGCGCCGCCGTCCGGCCGAGCGCTTGCACAATGTGCTGGAATCGCTCGGCCTGGAAGAACTGAACGAGCGATTCTTCACCGCGCCCTGATCCGGGCCGCGTCCGGAGGACGCATCGGAGACCGCGCCGGAGACCGCCTCAGAGATCGCTCTTGCCAGCCATCCATTCGAGCCAGCCTGCGTGGCCGAGCCGGCGCATCGTTTCCATATTGCGCTCGTAGATGTCCTCCGCCTCCGGGAACGCTTCGGCGGCACGCGCGATGCTGTCTTCACGCAGCAGATGCAGGATCGGATATGGCGCGCGATTCGTGAAGTTCTCGATGTCGTCGGGCTCGGTACCCTCGAACTGGTAGTGCGGATGGAAACTCGCAATCTGCAACGTACCCTCGAGCTTCAGGCTACGCAGCAGGCGATCGGCGAAATACAGGAAGTCGTTGTAGGCCAGGAAGTCGCCCAGCGCGTGCGGCATGATCAGCAGAATCGTGTCGATCTGCTCCGGATCGGACGTTTCCAGCAGGCGCAGCTCGCGCTCGAGATCGTCCAGCACGTCCTCGTCGCGCGTTGCGTCGCTGATCACGTAGCGGACCTGATCCTTGACGTACACGCTCTTGGCAAACGGGCACAGGTTCAGGCCGATCACCGCGCGCGCCAACCAGTGGCGCACGTTCTCGATGATGCCATCGTTGTCGGCAGGATTGGCCAGCCCGGCCTGATCGGTCGTGTTCACGCTCATGCGTTCGCGATGCTCAAGGCCACGGCCTCGGCGACTTCGATGCCGTCGATCGCCGCCGAGTAGATTCCCCCGGCATAACCGGCACCTTCTCCGGCGGGATAGAGCCCTTTCACGTTGATGCTCTGATAGTTCTCGCGATCACGGCGAATCCGCAGCGGAGAAGACGTGCGCGTCTCCACGCCGGTCAGCACCGCATCGTGCATCGCAAACCCTGCGATCTTCTTGTCGATCTCGGGCAGCGCCTCGCGGATCGCGTCGATGACATAGTCTGGCAGTGCCGTGCTCAGGTCGGTCGGGGTCACACCCGGCTTGTACGACGGCTCCACCGAGCCGAGCGCCGTCGAGGCACGCCCGGCGATGAAGTCGCCGACCAGTTGCCCCGGCGCGCGATAGTCGCTGCCGCCCAGCGCGAACGCGCGCTCTTCCCACTTGCGCTGGAATGCGATCCCGGCCAGCGGGCCACCCGGGAAGTCCTCGTCGGGCGTGATCCCTACGACGATACCGGCATTGGCATTGCGCTCGGCGCGGTAGTACTGGCTCATCCCGTTGGTCACGAGCCGGCCCGGCTCGGACGCGGCGGCCACCACGGTGCCGCCCGGGCACATGCAGAAGCTGTACACCGCGCGGCCATTGCTGGCGTGGTGAACCACCTTGTAGTCGGCAGCGCCCAGCAGCTTGTTGCCGGCGAACTTGCCGAAGCGGCTGCGGTTGATCAAGCCTTGCGGATGCTCGATGCGGAAGCCCAGCGAAAACGGCTTGGCCTCCATGAAGACGCCTCGGTCGTGCAGCATCTCGAACGTGTCGCGCGCGCTGTGGCCCACAGCCAGGATGACGTGGTCACAAGGCAGATAGTCGCCAGTGGACAGCTTCAGCCCGCGCACCTGGCCGTTCTCAATATCGACATCGTCCACGCGCGTCTCGAAGCGGATCTCGGCGCCCAGCGACAGCATCTCCGCGCGCATCTTCTCGACCATGCTCACCAGCCGGAACGTGCCGATGTGCGGCCGCGCCTTGTACAGGATGTCCTCCGGCGCGCCGGCACGCACGAACTCGTTGAGCACCTTGCGGCCGTAGTGCTTCGGATCCTTGATCTGGCTGTAGAGCTTGCCGTCGGAGAACGTGCCCGCTCCGCCTTCGCCGAACTGCACGTTCGACTCGGGGTTCAGCACGCTCTTGCGCCAGAGTCCGAACGTGTCCTTGGTTCGCTCGCGTACTTCCTTGCCTCGCTCGAGAATGATCGGGCGGAAGCCCATCTGCGCCAGGATCAGGCCGGCAAGCAGGCCGCATGGGCCCAGGCCAATCACCACCGGTCGCGACTTCGGCCCGCCCTCGGGTGCGCGGGCAACGAAGTGGTAGGCCATGTCCGGCGTCACGCTCCAGTTCGGTTTGCGAGCCATCCGCTTCAGGGCGGCGGCCTCGTCCTTTACCTCGATATCGATGATGTAGGTCAGCTTGATATCGTCGCGCTTACGCGCGTCATGCGCGCGGCGAAAGACGGTAAAACCGATGAGCCCGTCGCCCTTGACGCCGATCTGCGCGAGATGGCTGCGCACGGCGGCATCCAGGTCGCTTTCGGTATGGTCGAGCGGGAGTTTGACTTCACTGAGACGTAGCATGGGGTACCGATGGTTCTGTGGCCTTGGTGTCTGGTGGCCGGGAGTTACCCAGCAGGAAGCCAGAACGGCCGAAGCGGGATTTTATCAGCCGCCACCATCCTGGGCGCGGCGCCGGTACCATGATTCGACAGTGCGCGGGCCCCTTCGCGGCCAGGCAGGTCCAACCTGTGACCTGGATCACTTGCACGCCCCCGGAATGCAGCGTGTAGGCGGCCTGGCTGATATCGCTGGCCAGCCAGCGCGGCGCGGTGGTCACGACAATGCACCCGCCCTCGACGTGCACGATCGTGCCGGCTGAAAGGTGTTCAAAAAAGCACTGGCCGGCAGCCAGCCGGATGGTGCGGGAAACGGGTCCGGGAAATTCGGTTGGTTCGGTCGGTTCGGCGGGCTTGATGAATGACATGGCGTGGCTCCTGGGTCGCAAAATCATGCAAACAAGGCTACCGAGCCGCCCGCCTTGCCAACAGGCACAAGCCATCGCAAGCGCAACCAGAACAGTTGTCAAACTTGCGCCCTGTTACGATACAGAGACACCGCATCTGTATCTGTTCCACTTCGCCCCATCGCGCGAAGATGCCCCCATGAACGCCAACCTCGCCGCCAGCCCTGCCCCCGCCGCATCGCCTCAATCCTCCGCCCCGCTCTACCAGCAGGTGGCTGGCCATTATCGGCAGGCGATTTCGGTGGGCACGCTGGCGCCGGGTGACCGGATGCCGTCCGTGCGTTCGCTGATGGGGCTGCACGACGTGAGCCTGTCCACGGCGCTCCAGGCCTGCCGCGAGCTTGAGGCGGCCGGCCTGCTCGAAGCGCGGCCGCGCTCGGGCTATTTCGTGCGTGCTCCTGCGCGGCCCTCGCTGGCCCCGATCGAAGAACCGGCCACCGGATTGCCGGATCCCGCGCAGTACGTCGGCATCCACCAGCGCATCTCCGCAATCCTGGCGCGCGGCCAGCATTACCGGATCAACTTCGGCGGTGCCTGCGGGGCGCCGGAGCTGTATCCGGCGGCCGCGTTGCGCAATGCCACCACGCGGGCACTGCGGCGATACCCGATGCTCTTTGGCAGTTCGGTCGACTTCGACGGCCACCCCGCGTTTCGCGCGGCATTGGCCAGGCACGCGTTGCGCGCGCGGATCAACGTCGCGCCCGAGGACATCGTGGTCACACACGGCTGCACCGAAGCCCTGACGCTGGCCCTGCGGGCCGTGGCGAACCCGGGCGATGTCATCGCCGTGGAATCACCGACGTACTACGGCCTGCTGCAGATTCTCGAAAGCCTGGGAATGCGCGCGCTCGAGATTCCTTGCAGCCCGCAGACCGGCATGTCGCTCGAAGCGCTGGATCTGGCCGCCCAGACCTACGACAACATCAAGGCCGTCTGCGTGGTGCCGAACCTGCAGAATCCGCTCGGCTGCGTCATGCCAGACACACACAAACAGCGCCTGGTGAACTGGTGCGCCACACGCGGTCTCACGCTGATCGAAGACGACTGCTGCTCGGCCACCTTCGACGACGAAGTGCCGCTGACGGCCGCCAAGGCATGGGACACCACGGGCTCCGTGATCTACTGCGGGTCGCTCCACAAGATCCTGGCGCCCGGAATGCGGCTCGGCTGGATCACGGCGGGCAAGTGGCAGGCGCGCGTGGAGATGCTCAAGTTCGGCCTGTCGCGCCCGAACGAGATGCTGACGCAGATCGCCGTGGCCGAGTTCATGGGCACGGGGGCGTTCGAGCGTCACCTGCGTCGCCTGCGCACCCAGTTGCGAACCCAGCGTGAATGGATGGCCCAGAGAATCGCAACCACCTTCCCGTCAGGCACCCGCCTGACGCTGCCGCGCGGTGGGCTGCATCTCTGGGTGGAAATGCCCCAGTCGATCTCGTCGGAAGCGGTCTTCGAACAGGCGCTGGCCGAGGGCATCCGGGTGATGCCGGGCGCCATGTTCTCGAACTCGAATCGCTTCAATCACTACCTGCGGCTGAACTGCGGCATTCCTCGATCTCCGGAAATCGAGCGCGCGCTCGATACCGTGGCGGGCGTGGTTCGGCGCATGGCCGCCTGAACGTGGCGCCGATGCCGACGCCGGCATCGTTCTTGCGAGATTTCTTCCCCGATTCGGGCACGCTCGCCTATCCTATTGCGCGATACGCCGAACACAAAAAATGGGGAGAGAAAATTGGCGCAAGGACCCGCCGCTTCGCGGCTCGACGATGACTATCGAACGCTGTTCCAGCTAGCGCCCGTTTCGCTGTGGCTGGAGGATTTCAGCGCGGTGCGGCAGGCCTTCACGCAGTTGCGGGCCGATGGCGTCACCAATCTGCGCCGCCACCTGCGCGACAACCCCTCGGAAGTGGCACGGTGTTCTTCTCTGATTCGCGTGCTCGACGTCAACCGCCGGACGCTGGACCTCTTCCGCGCCGCCGATCTGGATACGCTGGTTGCCAACCTCCACACCGTGTTTCGGGACGACATGTTCGATCAACACGTCGAGGAACTCGGACAACTGTGGGACGGCGACAATCGTTTCTCGAGCCAGACCGTCAACTACACGCTCGACGGCGAGCGACTCGACATCCGTCTGGAGGCCCGCGTCATGCCTGGGCACGAGGACGACTGGTCGCGTGTGCTGCTGTCGATCGAGGACATCACGGCCCGCGTGCGCAATGAACGTGACCTGCGCCGGGCCCAGCAGTACGCCGTGGGCCTGTTCGAGCATTCACCGGTATCGCTCTGGGTGGAAGACTTCAGCGTGGTCAAGATGCTGCTCGACGAAGTCCGCGCGGCAGGGATCACGGATTTCCGCACGTTCCTGAACGTGCACCCCGATTTCGTCTCGCGCTGCATGCAGGAAATCCGCGTGCTCGACGTCAACCAGCAGACGCTGGCGATGTTCGGCGCACCCAGCAAGGAAATCCTGCTGTCGCGACTCGGCGACGTGTTTCGCGACGACATGCGCATCCACTTTGCCGAGCAACTGGTCGACCTCTGGCATGAAAAGCTCTGGCAGCAGCGCGAAGTCATCAACTACGCGCTGGACGGCCGCCCGGTGGACGTGTTCATGCAGTGGTCGGTGTTTCCGGGGCGAGAGGCTGACTGGGACCAGGTGCTGGTATCGCTGACCGACATCACGGCACGCAAGAAGGCCGAAGCCTACGTCGAGTTCCTCGGCAAGCACGACGTGCTGACCAAACTCTACAACCGCGCGTACTACGAGGATGAACTGGCGCGGCTGGGCCGCAAGGGGCCGTGGCCGGTCAGCGTGATCGCGGTGGACCTGAATGGACTGAAGGCCGTGAACGATCAGTTCGGCCACGGGGACGGCGATGGCCTGCTACGCCGCACTGGCGAAGTGCTTAAGAAAGCCGTGGGCGAACAGGCATGCATTGCGCGCACCGGTGGCGACGAGTTCATGGTGCTGCTTCCCGGACGCGACGAACGGGGTGCTGCGACGGTGGTGGAGCAGATCGAAGAGGTGGTCGTCCTCAACAACCAGTTCTATCCCGGGGCGCGGCTGTCATTCTCGATCGGGTCGGCCACCTGCATGCAGGGAGACCGCCTGACCGATGCCGTGAAAACTGCGGACAGACGGATGTACGACGCCAAGCGCGCCTACTACGAGGCGCTGGGCAACGAACGTGCGACGCAGAACGACTGAGTACGAAAAAAGCCGGCTAAGCCGGCTTTTTCATTTTCGTTTGCAGCGACGCACGTCACTCAGATAAACACGATCAACGCGACGCCACCGATGATCAGGCCAAACTTGGTCACGTAGTACAGGTTCTTGTTCCAGGCCTTGAAGCGGCGACGGTACTGACCGCCGAGCCAGACAAAGCGGAACAGCTTGTTGATCATGCCGGTCTGGTCGTTTTCGTCGTTCGGCGAACTCGCGGCGGTCATCACCTTGCGACCCAACCAATGGTTGACCGCAGCAGCCCAGCGGTAGCGCATCGGCCGCTCGATATCGCAGAACAGGATCAGGCGATCGGTCTCGCTCTTGTTCTCGGCCCAGTGCAGGTACGTTTCGTCGAACACCACACCCTGCCCGTCACGCCAGCTATGCCGCTCGCCATCTACCTCGATAAAGCAGCGATCGTCATTCGGCGTGGCCAGGCCCAGGTGATAACGCAGCGATCCAGCGAACGGATCACGGTGCGGATTGAGCTTGCCGCCGGGCGGCAGTTCGGCAAACATCGCGGCCTTGACCGATGGCATATCGCGCAGCAGTGCGACCGTGTTGGGGCAAAGCACTTCCGCCGACGGGTGCTGCGCTTCGTACCACTTCAGATAGAAGCGCTTCCAGCCGTACTTGAAGAACGAATTAAATCCGGCGTCATCGTTCTTGTCGGCGGCCTTGATCTTTCGCATCGCGATCAGCGCCAGGCCTTCGTCACGAATCTGCGGCCAGGCCGAACGGATCTTCTCCAGATCGGGAAACCGCTCGACCGGAATGTACGGCGTGCGCGGCACTCCGGAGAAGATGTACATGAAGCAGTTAAAAGGCGCGACCAGCGCTGAATGATCCAGCAACTGGCGCATAAAAGGCAGACGTACCTTGCCGCGGAAGTGCACATACAGGATGGCACCCAGATAGGCCGCGACGATAATCCACTTGATCACCCGAAATCCTCCAGGACAGACACCGCCCGAGTGCCGGGCGGGAAACGCGCTATTTTAGCGAATCGGCGATCCCGGTGCACTCGTGTGATTCAGGCGACTCTTTTATCTGCCCACGGGCATTCAGGACTTGCCTCGCGACTGGCGGGAGATCCTGTCGATCAGCACTCGCGCGTCATCCGACTTGCCCTGCAGGGTAAGCAACCTGGCATTAAGCACGATGTTCTCGAGCACGAGCTTGGCGGTGGACGCCCAAAGCGTGGCCAGCAGCGCCTCATGCGACATGCCGGAAGTCTCGAGTTCGGTGGAACGCTCGGCGATCAGTTTGCAGGCCATCGCCCGCAGGGCTTCATCGTCGAACGGCAGGTTTGCATAGTCGATGGGATCGGCCTTCTCCACCTCCACCATCAGTTGCAGCAGCATCTGTTCGGTCATCGGCAACCTCCTCTGACAAACGATCGTCACACGCGGAAATCTGCAGCCATATCAACATCTGTACGTGCTTCAAGGCGCCCGGAGCGACAGGCCTTCACGAACAGATCGTAATCCCGTTCCACCTGATCGGCGTATGCGTTCGAATAGGCGATCAGGGACTCGGCCATGCGGTCGCTGGCGCCGAGATACCCGCTGATCTCCGCGGCGTGGCCGCTGGCCTTGGCATGGGCGCGCGCCAGCACCCAGCCGCACACCTGGCCGTAGGTCGCCAGCAGATCGGCGTCCATGAGTTCGATATCGACCGAGAACTTCATGTCACGCAACTGGCGGATGTAGAAATGGCGCCCGAACGGCCCCTTCGACCAACCGAGAAACAGGTCACTGGCCGCCTGCATCAGACGCTGCCCGTCCACGACGCGGCGGCCTTCGTGCGACACCGCCGCCGACTTGAAGTAGCGCGCGACCACCGACTTGGTAGCCTCCTTGACCTGCAGGAACAACGGCTTGCCGTGGCCATCGATCAGCAACAGGATCAGGCAGCGCGTGCCGACGCTGCCAACGCCGACCACTTTGAAAGCCATGTCCTGCAGCTTGAAATGGTCGAGCAGCCGGCGCCGGTCGGCCGCAAGCGTCGACTTGTAGTCGCTGAAGGATTGGTCGATCAGCTTGGACGGATCGTCGATACTGAGCCAGTCATCGTCGGTCTCGAACAGCGTTTGCGCGCCATGGACATGGAACACCGCAGGCGGCGCATCGAGAATGCGCCAGCGGTCCCCATCGTGTTCGGTAAGCTTTGGCAACAGCGATTCATGGGTTCGCGCCGCGGCCCTCTCCATCGCGCGCCGGATGCGCTTCTGCACTTCCGGGTTGACTGCGGATTCGAGCAGGCGCTCGAAGGTAATGCGGTCGTACCAGGTATCGAGAATGGCCATCTCCGCATACTCGGCCATACGGTCACGGTAGCTGTTGGCGACCTGATAGACCATGTTGTCGGCGGCAGTGGCGCCGTGGCGAAGATGGCGTGCGGCAACGACAAAACTTGCGGCCAGGCGCTTCAGGTCCCACTCCCATGGTCCCGGGCTGGTTTCGTCAAAGTCATTGACGTCGAACAGTAGCGCGCGCTCGGGTGTGGCGAAGCCGCCAAAATTCATCAGGTGGCAGTCGCCGCAGATCTGCATCGTGAGCGATGAGTTCGGCGTTCCGGCCAGATCGTGTGCCTGGATGATTGCGCTACCGCGATAGAACGTGAATGGCGAAGCGATCATTCGCCCGTAACGCAGCGGGACGAGGCGAGAGACACGACCGGCGCTGCTCTCTTCCAGCAGGGAAATCGGATCGCGGTCGACGTTGCCAATCACTGCGTGATCACGTCGCTGCACTTTCTGCCGCAGGGCCTTGCCGCGCGCGCGGCGTTCTTCGACTTCTGCCACGTTTTCCACACATCCTCCATGTCTGGGCGTTACGACATTTCTGATTTGTGCAGCATATGCAACCACGCTAAGCGAACGCCGACGGCTTGTCAATTTGGCGCCCCACACTGGGTACAGCCTCCATGAAAGTGCCTTGGAGTCACATTCCCTTGATCGCCCGCAGAAAATCAGACGGGCCCCTACAAATCTGTCACAACTATCCGTGTAAGCTGTGGTCTGAGTTTCGCATTGCCAACGAGAACATCAGAATTTCATGACCAAAAGTTTTCTTGCTGCCATGCGTCAATACGTGTGGTTCAAAGGGGTCAAGCATCATGTGGTCCAAGGCGTCGAAGCGCTGTCGGACCTGCTTAAGTCCCCCTCCGCTGCGGCCCGCGCGGTCGCTGCGATCGTTGCCGAAACCGAACAAGGAGTGCAGGTATGGGTCTCCTACTTCGGCAAGCCCATGGACCCGCACACCAACTATGTACTGTGGCCGAACCGTGCGCTGAGACCCGTGCGCCGACGCGCCACGATATCGGAGCATCTGCTGCGCGACCGGTAACACGTTGACCGGCGCCCAGACGTTTCTCAATCGCTCGACAAGGAGTGGCCATGCCTGAACCGAAGCATGACGAAGCGCTGGTCAACAACTACCTCGAGCGCATCTCGGCGCTATCCGTCAGTGCGTTCGATGGAGCGGATGTTGGCCAGGAACTCACGCAGCTCATGCGCGACGCAAAGCGACATTGCTCCGGCGGCAACCTTGACGTGCTGACGTCGCGATTGAGAGATCGCATCGACGCCGCTGATCGCGAGGATCAACCTCAAGTACGCGATACCTTCGCCATGGCTGTTTCGCTGATTCAGGGCTAGGCCACTAGCTCTCTTCCGACACACAGGCACGACACAAGCTTCTATGCAGCACATGCGTACACGGCGCATGAAAAAGTGCCGCGCTTACGCGCACTCAACTTCAATTCGTATATCTGGGAAAACGTTGGCCGGACGGCCGATGAACAACTTGAGGACTTAGACCCAATACATAAAGGTCTTGGTTGCGGGGGCAGGATTTGAACCTGCGACCTTCGGGTTATGAGCCCGACGAGCTGCCAAACTGCTCCACCCCGCGTCTGAAGAAGGAGATTATGACGCAATTGCACGAGCATCGCAAGCCTTTCTTGCACCATTGTTAAGAATGGCCGCGCGACCGGCACCAGCATCACCTCCCAGATGCACCTATGCGGCGCGGCTCGCACGCGATGCGGCCTCGAATTCATCGATCGTGGCATCGACATAGCGATTCACGTTATCCAGCGCTTCCAGCCTGGTATCGAACGGCTGGCGCGGGAACGGGTTGTGCAATGCCATCAACACTTCGCCATCCTCACGGCGAATGATCTCGATCATGATGGCCCACTTGCCCTTCGGCAAGGCAACGACCTCGTAGATGATCTTGAACCCATCGTACTCGGGCATGGTGAACTCCCTTCTCTGCTGCTGACGCGCACGTACTGGCGCGCCTCACATTCAGGCTAGGAGTCATCCCCGGAAGCAAAAATGATCGCGATCAAACGATGCCGGATTCGGCTTGATATGCGCCATTGCGTGTATCGCAATGGCTGACCTGCTGCTGCCGGACTCAGCGCACCGGCCCAATCAACTTGTCGATCAGGGCATATGCCGCGCTGAATGCAGCAACCTCCGCCGCATGGCGCGTGACGAAGGATGGAGCACATGACAGGAGTTCGGTATCGCCGGCATCTGAAGGATCCATCCCTTCCTGACCTACGCGGACCTCATAGCCCCAGCAGCGCTTTCCCGCAGCACCGGCGCCTTCCGTCACCAGCACATACGCATCCATGCCGCGATAACCCTCCACTCGCCACTCTTCTGCTTGCTGCTGCATAAGCTGTCTCCCTCGAGGGTCCTGACGATATGAAACTGGAGCCGGTCCGCCGCGATGCGTTCCGATTCGAAGATCCACCACTGGAGAAAGGATAGGCGCGAGAGCCTGGGAAGTACGGGAGGAGAAGATAAAGATTGCGCCGAATGCGCAAATGAAAAAAGGGCTTCCATTTCTGGAAGCCCTTTTCTCGTATAGGTTGGCGCGGCTGGCAGGATTCGAACCCACGACCCCTTGGTTCGTAGCCAAGTACTCTATCCAACTGAGCTACAGCCGCAACCGAGAAAAGAGATTATATAGAAGTTTTCAGTTTTGTGAACCCCCTTCGTGCATTTTTTTCATGTGAAGGGTTCGGCAGTCGCAACTTCCTATAATGAGAGCCCGATGAAGTGATCCGGACCATGAACAAGGCTTTTGTCAAAGAGTCGTCGAACGATGACGACGAAGATCTTCCCGAAGGCGCCACGCCACTGCCCGCCGGCACCAAGAACTACATCACCGCCGCGGGCTACAAACGCCTGCGCGACGAATTGATGCACCTGATCGACGTGGAGCGTCCGGACATCGTGCAGATCGTGTCGTGGGCTGCATCGAACGGCGACCGCTCCGAGAATGGCGACTATCTTTACGGCAAGAAGCGCCTGCGCGAAATCGACCGCCGCATTCGCTTCCTCACCCGTCGCCTGGACAAGGCCGAAGTCGTCGATCCTTCGATGCAGGGCGACAACGATCAGATCTTCTTCGGCGCCACGGTCACCTATGCCAATCAGTCAGGCGAGGAAACGACGATCACGATCGTAGGCATGGACGAGGTCGACCTCGACAGCAATCACGTAAGCTGGATTTCGCCGATCGCCAAGGCACTGATCAAGGCGCGCGAGGGCGACACGGTGCCGCTTCGCACACCGGCCGGCATGGAACAGATCGATATTCTGGAAGTCCGCTACCCGCAGAAGTCTTAGCCGTCGTTGCGGTCGCGGAAGATTCGGATCACATCAGGGTTGCGTCGCAGCGCCCGCATGACGTTGGCCAGGTGCAGGCGGTTCTGCACCTGGATCACGAACTGCATGTAGGTAGCCTCCTGATGGCCGCCCTGCTGCGGTTCCATCGCCACGTGCGCGACGTTGGCATCCGCGGAGGTCAGGTCCGCAGCCACTCGGGCCACGATACCCTTGACGTTGCGGACCATGATCTTGATCGACACGTCGAAGGCGCGCGTCGTCTTCTTGGCCCACATCACCTCGATCCAGTGCTCCGGGTCCTTGCTGTGCAGCCGCTTGGCCACCTTGCAATCCTGCACGTGGATCTGCAGCCCTTCGCCCTTGCCGAGGTAGCCGACGATCGAATCGCCGGGGATCGGACGGCAGCAAGCCGAGAAGATCATCGACATGCCTTCGTCGCCGGTAATCGGCACGGCCGGCGCATCTTCCCCCGCGAACGTCTGGACGGCTGCCAGCAACGCGCTGTCGACATCTCCCGACAGTTCCTGCAGCAGGATTTCCATCCGGCGCGCGACCACTGCGGGCACACGGCGTCCCAGCGCGAGGTCGGCGAAGATGTCTTCCTTGAGCTTGTTGCCTGTCCACTGGATCATGCGATCCCAGACCGACTGCGGCACCGCCTTGAGCTCGATGCCGAGCTGGCGCGTCGATTGTTCCAGCAGGCGCTCGCCGAGCTGGATCGCCTCGTCGAGCTTGGTGGTCTTCAGGTAGTGGCGAATCGCCGCGCGCGCCTTGCCCGTGCGCACGAACGCCAGCCATGACGGATTCGGCTTCGAGTACGGCGCCGTCACGACCTCGACGATGTCGCCACTCTTGAGCTCCGTGCGCAACGGCAGAAGCTCGTTGTTGATCTTGACCGCCACACACTGGTTACCCAGGTCGCTGTGGACCGCGTAGGCAAAGTCGAGTGCCGTCGCGCCGCGGGGCAGCGCGCGAATGTGCCCCTTCGGCGTGAACACGTACACGGCGTCCGGGAACAGATCGATCTTGACGTGTTCGAGGAATTCCTGCGAATCGCCGGTCTGGCTCTGGATATCGAGCAGCGACTGCAGCCACTGGTGCGCCTGCTGCTGGATATCGTTGGCATGATCCGCCTGGTGCTTGTACATCCAGTGCGCAGCCACGCCGGCCTCGGCGATCTGATGCATCCCACGGGTGCGGATCTGGAACTCCACCGGCGTGCCGAACGGGCCAACCAGCGTCGTGTGCAGCGACTGGTAGCCGTTGATCTTCGGAATGGCGATGTAATCCTTGAACTTGCCCGGCATCGGCTTGTAAAGGCCGTGCAGCGCGCCCATCGCCATGTAGCAGTGCATCTGTGTTTCCACGACCACGCGGAAACCATAGACATCGAGCACCTGCGAGAACGACAACTGCTTGTCGTGCATCTTGCGGTAGATGCTGTAGAGCGTCTTCTCGCGGCCCGACAATTCCGCCACGATGCCGGCCCCGGCCAGCGCGGACTGGGCGGCTTCCAGAATCCGCTTGACCACTTCGCGCCGGTTGCCGCGCGCGGCCTTCACGGCTTTCTCGAGCGTGGCGTAGCGGAATGGCGAGCCGACCTTGAACGACAGTTCCTGCAGCTCGCGATAAATCGTATTGAGACCCAGCCGATGCGCGATCGGCGCGTAGATCTCCATGGTCTCCAGCGCAATCCGTCGCCGCTTCTCGGGCGGCACGAAATCGAGCGTACGCATGTTGTGCGTGCGATCGGCCAGCTTGACCAGAATCACCCGCACGTCGCGCGCCATCGCCAGCAGCATCTTGCGGAAGCTCTCCGCCTGCGCCTGCTCCCGGCTCTGGAATTCGAGCTTGTCCAGCTTGGTCAGACCATCTACGAGTTCGGAGACCTTCGGACCGAATTTCTCGGCCAGTTCGCTCTTCGTGATGCCCTGGTCCTCCATCACGTCGTGCAGCAGCGCCGCCATGATGGATTGCACATCGAGCTTCCAGTCGGCGCAAAGCTCGGCCACCGCCACCGGGTGCGTGATGTACGGTTCCCCGCTTTGCCGGTACTGGCCCAGGTGGGCCTCGTCGGAAAACTGGAATGCCTCGCGCACCAGGGCCTGATCGGCAGGCTTCAGGTACACGAGCTTCTCCATCAGCCGCGTGATCGAGATGACCTGTTGGCGCGGCGGCACCGCCGGCTGCGAGGTCGGCCCGAAAAAGTGCCGATAAGACTGCGCCAGCACGGCGTCGATGAACAGATCGCCACCGGGAGCCGCGGGCACCGTGCCAGCCACGGGCTCGGCATTGAGCTCGTTGGTCAACGCGGTGCGTGACTTGCCTTGCTGGATCGGCGGTACGACGGCACGCTCGCCGACGACGTTGTCGCCGAGCGGATCGGGAAGATTGGGAGCACCGGTACGGGCAGTCACAGTGGATTGTCCTGGACGCTTACGTCCGGTCGGTCCGGCTTGCGATGGTGTGGACGCCAGTGCGGAGGAAGCCGGCAGCGGCGCTCCGGAACCCACTGTCGTGGCGGAGGCGGACTGCCCGCTGGTCGCCGGCCGGCCATGCGGAGCCCGCGACGCCGGTTCGGCGGGCGGAGCAACGGCAGGATCGGGCGGCGGGAAAGTCATGGGGACGGCCCCTGTCATTCAGCGGAACGCGCGGCTGAAAGCGCATATATGCGAAGCGACGATGAACCACAGGCCGTCCCGGCAATCAGGTCGGTACCTTCTTCAGCATCTCGATGCCAACCTGGCCCGATGCGATCTCGCGGAGCGCCACCACGGTGGGCTTGTCCTTTGCCTCGACCTTGGGCGTGTGACCCTGCACGAGCTGACGTGCACGGTACGTCGCGGCGAGAGCGAGCTCGAAGCGGTTCGGGATGTGTTTCAGACAATCTTCGACGGTAATACGCGCCATATCAAATCCACCTTGGGATGAAACCTGTTCGACAGGCCGGTATTTTACAGCACGCGGCCGGAACCTTCCGGCCACGCGCCTGCTTTAGTGAATTCCGAGCTCGATGAACAACTCGGCGTGTCGTGCTTTCTGCGACGAAAAGCGCAAACGGGTCGCGTGAACGACGTTCTGCAGCTGCTTCAACGCGTCATCGAATACCTCGTTGATGATCACGTAATCGGACTCCGATGCATGCGACATCTCACTACCCGCGGCAAGCAGGCGGCGGACGATCACATTGGGCTCGTCCTGGCCCCGCTTCTTGAGGCGTTCTTCCAGCGCCGTCAGCGACGGCGGCAGGATGAAGATCTCGACGGCGTTCGAAAACCGCTTGTGCACCTGCTGCGCGCCCTGCCAGTCGATCTCCAGCAACACGTCGGTACCCTGGGCCATCTGCTGCTCGATCCAGACGCGGGACGTGGCGTAGTAATTGCCGTGCACTTCCGCCCACTCCAGGAATTCGCCCCGATCGCGCGCGGCGCGGAACTCGTCCACGGAGATGAAGTGGTACTCGCGGCCGTTCTGCTCACCGGGACGCGGACCGCGCGTGGTGTGCGAGATCGACAGGCGGATTGCCTTGTCCTGCGCCAGCAGCGCGTTGACCAGCGTGGATTTGCCGGCCCCGGACGGGGCCACCACCATGAACAGGTTGCCTGGATAGGCGGTATCGATGGCGGTGTGGGTCGTTTCGCTCATGATCTTATTCGAGGTTTTGAATCTGCTCGCGCATCTGCTCGATCAGGAGCTTGAGCTCCATCGAGGCATCGGCGAGTTCCTTCGCGGCGGCTTTCGAGCCGAGCGTGTTCGCTTCGCGGTTGAGCTCCTGCATCATGAAGTCCAGCCGCTTACCGACCTGGCCACCCTTCTTCAGGATATGCCGGGTTTCGTTGAGATGGGTCTGCAGGCGCGCCAGTTCTTCGGCGATGTCGATGCGGATGCCGTAGACCGTGGCTTCCTGGCGGATGCGCTCGGCAATCTCGTCGCGGCTCATCGACGGCATGCCGTTCGGCGCGACCAGGTTGAAAGCCTCCTTCAGGCGTTCGGTCAGTTTTTCCTGGTGGTGGGCGATCAACTGCGGAATCATCGGCGTCAGGCGCTCGACGATCGCCAGCATGGCGTCGATCCGCTCCTCCAGCGTGGCCTTGAGCGCCGCGCCTTCACGGCGGCGGGCTTCCAGAAGCTGGTTCAGCGCTTCCCGGGCGGCGCCCATCACGGCATCGCGCAGGGCTTCCTGCGACAGTTCGGGCTCCACCAGCACGCCCGGCCAGCGCAGGATTTCGCCCATGCGCATCGTGCCGGCCGACGCAAACGTTGCCCCGACGGTGGCTTCCAGCGCACGGATCTGGTCGAGCAGCGTCTGGTTCAGCGCCAGCGTGGCGCCGCCGGTGTCGGTGCGCTGGAGGTTGATGCGGCACTCCAGCTTGCCACGCGACAGCTCGCCCATCAGCATCTCGCGCAGGGCCGGCTCGAAGGCGCGACACTCTTCCGGCGCGCGGAACAGCAGGTCGAGGAAGCGCGAGTTGACAGTGCGGAACTCCACCGAAACCGACGCGGTACGGCCACTCGGTTCGCCCTGGGCGTTGGTGAGCGGTGCCTGGCCCGTGGCCAGGCCATAGCCTGTCATGCTGTGGATCATCGTCGGTAATCTCGCGAAAAAATCGAATAATCGAAAAACGCCGGGTAAGGCGCGGCGACCGGCTCCCCGAAAGGATCGGGGGCAGGCCGATCGCCTGAAAAATCAACTGAAAACAGAGGCAGAAAAACGCGGATATTTGGCAACAGTCCCCGCCAATGAATTCTTTACAAGTGACCGATTAGCCCGGAGAATCCGGGAGCAAATAAGGTCCCGAATCCTATGACAGAGTCCAAGGGCGCTAACCAGTCCAAGAGCGCGCCGCTGCCAATCGGCACGCTGCTGGCCAACTACCGTATTGTAAAGAAGTTGGCCAGTGGGGGGTTCAGTTTCGTCTACCTCGCCACGGACGAAACGGGCGCCCCGGTGGCCATCAAGGAATACCTGCCGTCGTCACTGGCCCGCCGCAGTCCCGGCGAGCTGATCCCGGTCGTTCCGGACGAGAACGTGGCCTCATTTCGCCTTGGCCTGAAGTATTTCTTTGAGGAAGGACGGTCGCTGGCCCGTATTTCGCACCCCAGCGTGGTCCGCGTGGTGAATTTCTTCCGCGAGAATTCCACGGTCTACATGGTCATGAACTACGAGCTGGGCAAGACGCTGCAGGAGCATATCCTGCAGGCCCGGCAGCAGGGCAAGGCCAAAGTCCTCCGCGAACGGTTCATCCGCAAGGTATTCCACGACCTGATGAGCGGCCTGCGGGAAGTGCATATCCACAAGCTGCTGCATCTGGACATCAAGCCGGGAAATATTTACCTGCGCGAGGACGAATCGCCGATCCTGCTTGATTTCGGCGCGGCCCGCCAGATCCTGACCATGGAAGCATCGCGTTTCCAGCCGATGTACACCCCGGGGTTCGCGGCACCCGAGCTCTACGGCAAGCATACGGACCTCGGCCCGTGGACCGATATCTACAGCCTGGGCGCCACGCTCTATGCCTGCATGGCCGGAATGCCGCCGCAGGAGGCCAACCAGCGTGAGAAGGAAGACCGCATGACCGAGTCGTTCGGTCGGCTGCGGGCCACCTACACGAACGGACTGGTCGATCTGGTTGAGTGGTGCCTGCGCCTGACGCCGGCCGAGCGGCCGCAAAGCGTGTTCCGGCTGCAGAAGGAACTGCGCGACCAATCGAACGCGCTGGGCGAGCAGTCGGCTGCGGCCATGGCCGCCAATCCCGCAGGCCCCGTCACCGAGCGCCTGAACGCCACCAGCCGCTTCATGACCTTGCTGCGCCGCCGCGAAGAGAAGGCCCTGCCCGCCACCGAGGCAGGCCACGGCGGCAACTGATGCCAAACCGGCACGAACATAACGCATTCCGCTAAGCCAACATGCGATTCTCCGTCTATCAGGAAAGCCGCAAGGGCGGCCGCCGTATCAACCAGGACCGCATGGGCTACTGCTTCACGCGCGACGCCCTGCTGATGGTGCTGGCCGATGGCCTTGGCGGCCACGCGCTCGGCGAAGTTGCCGCGCAGCAAGCCTTGCAGACGCTGGCGCGCCAGTTCCAGACCCAGGCCCGTCCGGCGATCCGGAATCCTGCCGACTTTCTGCAGGACACGATCATGCTGGCGCATCGCGAGATCCACCGCTATGCCGAAGCCAACCGGCTGGCCGATATCCCGCGTACCACTGTGGTGTGCTGCCTGATCCAGCATGGCCAGATCCACTGGGCGCACGCCGGCGACTCGCGCTTCTACCTGATGCGCAAAGGCGCCCTGCTGACCCGCACGCGCGACCACTCGAAGATCGAGAATCTGTTGCAGCAGGAACGCGTGCTGCCGATGGACGTGGCCAACCACCCGGAACGCAACAAGCTCTACAACTGCCTCGGCTCGCCGAACCTGCCGCTGATCGACATCGGCGGCCCGGTGCGGCTGAACCCGGGCGACGTGGCGCTGCTGTGCTCCGACGGCCTCTGGGGCAGCCTTGAGGAAGACATCATCGTCGACAAGGTCACCCATCTTTCGGTGGTCCATGCGATACCTGACCTGATCGAACGGGCGCTTGCGAACGCCGGCGAAGGTGCCGATAACACCACAGCCATCGCAATGATGTGGGAAGCGGACGCCAATGTGCCGAACGACGACGCAGTGCTGACCGACACCCTGCCGCTCAATGCGTTCACCACTTCCATCCTCGAGCGCACGGGCAGCGAGACCGATCTGCTGTCCGAGGAAGAAATCGAACGCTCGATTGCCGAGATTCGCGCGGCGATCGACAAGACCAGCAACCTGATGCGCTGAGGCGCCGGGGGTCCCGGCAGGCACGCAAGGCTCGCCGGCGTTAGAATCGCGGTCTCACACGATTCTAACGAAAGACTCCACATGCGACCCAGCGGACGCGCGGCCGATGCGCTGCGACCCATCACCCTGACCCGCCAGTACACCCGCCACGCCGAAGGCTCGGTGCTGAGTGCCTTTGGCGATACCAAGGTGCTGTGCACCGCCAGCGTGCTGGCAAAGGTGCCTCCGCACAAGAAAGGCAGCGGTGAAGGCTGGGTCACAGCCGAGTACGGCATGTTGCCGCGCGCCACGCACACCCGCTCGGACCGCGAAGCCGCCCGAGGCAAGCAAACCGGCCGCACCCAGGAAATCCAGCGCCTGATCGGGCGCGCCATGCGTTCGGTGTTCGACCTGGCAGCGCTGGGCGAATACACGATCCACCTCGATTGCGACGTCCTGCAGGCCGACGGCGGCACGCGTACCGCCGCCATCACAGGCGCCTTCGTGGCGGCGCACGATGCCGTATCCGCAATGCTGCGCGATGGCCAGATCAAGGCGAGCCCGATCCGCGACTTCGTGGCGGCCGTCTCCGTCGGCATGGTGAGTGGCGTGCCGGTGCTCGACCTCGACTACGCCGAAGACAGCAACTGCGATACCGACATGAACGTGGTCATGACCGGCAGTGGCGGCTTCGTGGAAGTCCAGGGCACGGCCGAAGGCACGCCCTTCAGCCGCGCCGACCTCGACGCCATGACGCGCCTGGCCGAGGCCGGCATCGCCGAACTCGTGCGCCACCAGAAGCAGGCGCTCGGGCTGTAAGCGCAGGGGAATATGTCGATGCAACGTCTGGTTCTGGCCTCCAACAATCCCGGCAAGCTGCGCGAATTCAGCGCGCTGCTCTCTCCGCTCGGCTTTGATGTCGTGCCGCAAGGCGAACTGGGCGTGCCCGAAGCCGAGGAACCGTTCGCCACATTCGTCGAGAACGCGCTGACCAAGGCCCGCCACGCTGCACGGCTGACGGGAATGCCCGCGCTGGCGGATGACTCGGGTATCTGCGTCGAAGCGCTCGACGGCGCACCTGGCGTGTACTCGGCGCGTTATGCCCAGACCGTCGGCAAGCCAAAGTCGGACGCGGCCAACAACGCCCACTTGATCTCGCAACTGGCAGGCAAGCTGAACCGCCGCGCGCACTACTACTGTGTGCTGGTGATGGTGCGGCACGCCGATGATCCGCGACCCATCATCGCCGAAGGCATCTGGGCCGGCGAAGTGGTTGACGCCCCGCGCGGCAATGGTGGCTTTGGCTATGATCCGCACTTCCTGCTGCCCAGCGTCGGCAAGACGGCCGCCGAACTGAGCGCTGAAGAGAAGAACGCGATCAGCCATCGTGCCCTGGCACTGCAGGAACTGGTGGCCCGCTTGCAGACCGCCGGCATCAAGAGCTGCGCATGATCCCGATCGTCCCTGTCGGCGGTGGCACGCCGGCCACATCCTCGCCGCTATCCCCGGCCGACAACCAGAAGCTTTGGCTCAAGCCGGGCCAGATCGCCCTGCCCGGCTCGCCGCCGCTTTCGCTCTACGTGCACATCCCATGGTGCGTGCGCAAATGCCCGTATTGCGATTTCAACTCGCACGCGGCACCGGGCAAGCCGGATAGCCATGAGATTCCCGAGGACGCCTACCTCGACGCGCTGCGCGCAGATCTTGAGCAATCGCTGCCACTGGTATGGGGGCGTCCCGTGCATACGGTGTTCATCGGCGGCGGCACACCGAGCCTGCTGTCGGCCGCTGGCATGGACCGCCTGCTATCGGACATCCGCGCGCTGCTGCCGCTCGATGCCGATGCCGAGATTACGATGGAAGCCAACCCCGGCACCTTCGAAGCCGAACGGTTCGCAAGCTATCGGGCCAGCGGCATCAACCGGCTGTCGATCGGCATCCAGAGTTTCAACGACGCCCACCTGAAAGCGCTTGGCCGGATCCACGGCGAGCGCGAGGCACGCGCGGCCATCGACATCGCGCTGAAGCACTTCGACAACGTCAATCTGGACTTGATGTATGCGCTGCCGGGGCAGACCCTGGACGAATGCGCGCGCGACCTGGACGCAGCGTTGTCGTACGGCACCACGCACCTGTCGCTCTATCACCTGACGCTGGAACCGAACACGCTGTTTGCGAAGTTTCCGCCCGCGCTGCCGGACGAGGACACCGCCTACGAGATGCAGGACATCGTCGAGGCCCGTACGGCCCAGGCTGGGTATCGCCACTACGAAACATCGGCCTACGCGAAGCCACATCGCGAGGCGCGCCACAACCTCAACTACTGGCGCTTCGGCGACTACCTCGGCATCGGCGCCGGCGCCCACGGCAAGCTTTCGTTTCCAAACCGTATCCTGCGGCAGATGCGACACAAGCACCCGGCCACTTATATGGAGCAGGCCCTGGCTGGCAACGCCGTGCAGGAAGCGCGCGAAGTCGGCGCTGACGAACTCCCGTTCGAATTCATGCTCAACGCGCTGCGTCTGACGGACGGCGTGCCGGCATCGAGTTTCCACGACTACACCGGCTTGCCGTTGCACATGATCGGCAAGCAGCTTGCCGCAGCCGAGAAGAAGGGACTGCTCGACGCCGACCCTACCGTGATCAAGCCGACTGAACTCGGCCGACGCTTCCTCAACGACCTGCAGGAGATGTTCCTGAAGGATTGAGGTTGCCCACACGGACGACGCGACGAGAGCGTCGAGCCAGAATGAAAAACGCCACGCGAATGCCGCGTGGCGTTTTCTTTTGCCAAGGTAGCGAGGTATCGATCGGCTTAGTACGCCGTCGCCATATCGTTGGCCACTCGCGCGCGATCACCGACGCGCAGGTTGCCGATATTGCTTTGCGTCACCGTCGCCACGCGACCGTCGTCCAGTCGGACATTGACGCGATACGCGGTGCTGGTGTTCGACCCGGCCCGCTTCTCGATTTGATTACCCGCCACCGCGCCACCCACCGCGCCGACGATCGTTGCCACGGTCTGGCCAGAACCGCCACCGATCTGGTGTCCGAGCAAACCGCCGGCTGCGCCACCAATCACGGTGCCCAAAATGCCCGAGCTGCCCTGCGTGGTCTGGATCGGCTCGATCGATTCCACGCGGCCCACGAACACCGAACCGGCAGGCGCCTGATAGGTGTTGGTTCCCGGCTGTTGATAGCCAGTCGGCGGCGGCGCCGTGCTGTAGTTGCCGTAACCACCATAGCCCGGCTGCGCACAACCGGCCAGCCCGGCCACCAGCGCCAGAGCACCGGCAGCACCAAGAACCTGCCACGGTTTACGTTGTTTTTGCATGAAGTATTCTCCTCAAATCGCCTGTACAAACAGCGAACCTGCAGTATGAGACTGCATTCGCGCCTCTCTTAGGAGGCGCGATGGGCCGACAAGGTTCCGCTGTGTCGGACAACTCGAAGAACGACTCCAAAACAGCGAACCCACTCCATCATGATACTGCCAGCCCGCGCATCCCTGTATAATGCGCGGCCGGGCATACGCGCTGTCACGCTACAATGCCCGCAAGTCTTCCAGACACGGGAAGCGTGGCCGAGTGGTTTAAGGCAGCAGTCTTGAAAACTGCCGATGGGGTGACCCATCCGTGAGTTCGAATCTCACCGCTTCCGCCAGACTCCTCCGTTCGCAAACAGTCGGACGGTCAGACTGCCCTCGGCACATGCCCGCCTCCCGGGCGGCTCCACCGAATCAGGCCCCCAGGCAGGACTTCGCGATAATGCCCAACTGGACCTCGGCCGCACCGCCGAAGATCGTGTAGGCCCGCGCATTGAGGAAGTCAGGCAGCAAACACGCGCGCAACACCTCGTCTTCGGAAGGCTCCTCATCGTGGGCGTCGTCCGCGCGCCATCGCAAGCTCTCGGCGCCAACAACCGTCGTCCCCATTTCGCTGATTGCCTGCCGCAGCCTGCTGGCGCGGAGCTTCAGGACCGACGCCACCGGACCGGGGCTCTCACCCGGCGCCACCGAACACATCGTCTTCAATTCGAGCATCTCGAAGGCGTCGAGATCGGCGCGCACCTCTCCGAACCGGAGCCGCTGCAAGGCCGTGACGGTGGTATCACCATCACACTGCGCCTCTCCTGCCAGCACATCGCCGATCCGTTTGAGTTGCGAGCGCAGGCGAGGACTGAAGATGCCAGCCCCGCGCTCGAACTCGAGCAGATAGCGCGCGCACTGCCAGCCGTCGTTCTCCGCGCCGATGCGGTTGGCAACGGGCACGCGCACGTTGTCGAAGAACACTTCGTTGACGTCATGGTCGCCACCTATGGTTGGAATCGGGCGAACCGAGATCCCGGGCGTTTCCATGTCGATAAGAATGAAGCTGATGCCCTCCTGCCGCCGCCCTTCGGTGCTGGTGCGCACGAGTGCGAACATGCGATTCGCGTGGTGGGCGTGGGTCGTCCACAACTTGCTGCCGTTGATGACGTAGTGGTCACCATCGCGCACGGCGCGGGTTCGCAGCGATGCCAGATCGGAACCGGCGCCGGGCTCCGAGAATCCCTGGCACCAGTAGTCCTGCCCGGAAAGGATGCGCGACAGGTATGTCTGCTTTTGCGCCTCGGTGCCGTATCGCAATATCACCGGCCCGACCAGCCTCACCCCCATCGGATGGACAAGCGGCGCACCAGCGAGTGCGCATTCCGTCTCGAAGATGAATCGCTCGATACCGCTCCATCCCGTACCGCCCCACTCCCTGGGCCACAGCGGGACGAGCCATCCGCGCTCACGCAGACGTGCCTGCCACGGGCCCGAGATTTCCGGCTCCGGATACATCGCCGTCGTAAGTTGCTGCCCTCGACGCAGTTCCGCAGGCAGATGCTCGCGCAGGAAAGCGCGTACGGTGTCCCGAAACTCGACAAGTTCGGGTGTCAACAGCAGATCCATCAGTGTGCCTCCGCATATGCCGCCACAGCCTGGCCAGATGTCGCCGGATCAAGCAAGGTCTGGCTCATGCGCCAGTCGCCGGTGTACATGTCATTCCCCAATTGCATCGAATGCCAGTCGGCATGGCCATCCTGCAACCGGAAGCGCGTCAGCAGCCGGAACAACGCCGCTACGTGAAGCTCCTCCGAAACGCCCATCCCCCCATGCAACTGCACGGCCTGGGCGGCAACATAGCGTGCGGCACGGCCCGTACAGGACTGGGCTAGCGATGCCGCATCGCGTGCCAGCCGCCGGTCCGCAGCGATGCGAAGCGCGGCCAGTTCGCAAGCGGCACCCGCTTCCTCGCAGCAGACCGCCATTTCGGCAAGCCCGTGCTGTACCGATTGCAGGGCGGAGAGCGGCCGACCAAACTGCTCACGCTGCGTGACGTGAGACACGGTTGCTTCCAACGCCGCTCGCATCGCGCCAGCAGCTTCCCAGCAGGAGGCGACCAACGCCTCTGCAACGATCGTCATGAAGCCCTCGGCAATCTCCTGCTCGGAAGCGTTTTGGCCTAGGCGGGCGTCATCCGGCAGATAAACCTCGTCGAGCACGAGGTCTGCCGCGCGGCTGCCGTCCGCGACCGAGCATGCGCGCGACGTCATGCCGCCAGCATCCGACGGAACGATGAACAAGCCGATTCGGGGATTTGCGCCCTCTGCATGAATCGAGGCGCTGACCACCAGAGCATCGGCATCCGCCCCACCCGCGACCAGCGACTTCTTCCCGCGCAGCGTCCATCGCTCGTCGCGCGGATCCCATGTCGCCGTGGTCGCCGGCATCGCCCATGGGTCTTCACGCCCCGGCTCCGTATGAGCCATCGCAAGACAGCGCTCGCCTGTGATCAGCGGCGCTAGCCAGGTATCGCGCTGCGGCATGCTTCCCAGTACCGCGATGAGCTTGCCAGCCATCAGCACGCCACTCCGATAGCCGGGCGCTGCCACGCGATGCCGGCCGAACGCCCGCATGAGCAACCCCACCTCGACCGGGCCACCGCCGAAGCCACCATCGGCTTCGGCAAATGGCAGAGCGAGCCAGCCCATTTCCCCGAACGCTGGCCAGTACGCGCGCGCATCCCTGGCCTGCCGGACGTCGTCGGCGTTGCCCGCCAGCCAATGCAGCGCACTGCTCTCGAGCAACGTCTGCGTTTCCGTGAATGTCAGCTGCATGACTCAATCCGCCTGCGCACCGGAAGCCTTTGCGACCTTCGCCCACTTCACGGCATCCTGCTTGACGAAACCTGCGAACTGCGTGGGCGTGTTGCCGATGATGTCGAGACCGAGATCACGGAATTGCTGGATCAGCGCCGGGTCCTTGAGCGATTCCTGGACGGCCACGTAGACCCGTTGCACCGCCTCGGGCGACGTACCTGCCGGCGCCAGCAGCCCCAGCCATGGCATGGCTTCGTAGCCGGGCAGACCCGATTCGGCCACGGTGGGAACGTTCGGCAATGTGGCCGATCGCTTCGCCGTGGTCACCGCCAGCGCGCGCACGCTGCCGGCCTTGATGAACGGCGCCGACGACGCATAGGCATCGACCATGACCTGGACGTTCCCGCCGACCAGATCCGTCAGCGCCGGGGCGCTGCCCTTGTATGGGATATGCGTCATGTCCACGCCAGCCATCGACTTGAACAGTTCGGCCTCCAGGTGCGTGGACGTTCCGGTGCCGGCCGAGCTGTAGCTGAGTGCCTTGCCGCTCGTCTTCATGTAGGCGATCAAGTCCTTTACGCTATGCACGGGCACCGCGGCGTTGACCTCCAGCACGTGGACGACCGAAGCCACCAGCGTAATTGGCGCGAAGTCCCGAACCGGATCGTAGTTTACGTTCTTGTAGATGCTTGGCGCGATGCCCAGCGACGACGCGGCCATCAGCAACGTATAGCCGTCCGGCGCCTGCTTTGCGACGTAGTCCGATGCAATGACGGTACCAGCGCCAGGCTTGTTCTCGATCACGATCGGTTGGCCAAGCTGCTTGCGCATGCGCTCGCCCAGCGCGCGCGTCATGATGTCGGCGGCACCGCCGGGGGGAAATGGAACGATGATACGAACCGGCTTGCTCGGATAGGCATCCGCCGCCGCAACGGGCGTGGCGGCAACGGCAGCAAGCATCACCATCGACCCTGCAATCATGCGTTTGATCATGACAGTCTCCTCTTGTAGTTTCGTAGTTTCCGATGAACGTTTCGAATCGCTGGAACGGACTAACGCGCCGCAGGAAGCACCAGCGCGTCAAGCATCGCCACACCCTGACCACGCTCGCGCACCGTCAGCGGATTGATCTCCGCTTCCCCGGCGGTCTCCCCGAGCGCCACGAACGCACGCCCGAACGCAGCGATCGCTTCGCAAGCGCCGTCGATATCCCGAAGTGGCGCGTTGCGATAGCCATCGAGCAACGGGAATGCCTTCAACTCTTGCAGCATCTCGCGTGCGCCCGTGGCATCCACCGGTAACAGCCGATGTGTCACGTCCCGGTAGAGCTCGGTAAGCGTGCCGCCCAACCCCACGGTCAGGGCCGGTCCGAACACGGGGTCTCGCACTGCGCCGACGATCAGCTCCACGCCCTGCGCGGCCATCCGTTGCACGATCACGCCGTCGATGCGCGCGGTTGGCACATGACGCTGCACGTTATCCATCACGACGTGAAACGCCTCGCGTACCGCACCGGCGTTGGTGAGCCGTAACTGAACGCCGCCCGCCTCGGTCTTATGCGGCACATCGGCGCTCAGCACCTTCAGCGCCACCGGGAATCCGAGTTCCGCCGCGGCTGCGGCCGCGTCGTCCGCGCTCGTCGCAATGCGCTCGTCGATCGTCGGCACGCCGTGCGATGCGAACCACGCGCGCGCTTCGTACTCATTGCCGGGCAGCGATGTCGCGGCTATCGTCGAACCGGCACGTGAAGCGCTGGGCTGCGCCAGCGCGCGCCACGCCTTGCGGGCGCGACGCTCATGCCAGTGGAGAAACGGTGCGAGCGTCTGCATCGTCATGCCGATATCGGTCATGACCGGAATGCCCGCATCGCGCAGAAATTCACGCCGCGTCGAACGGCCAGTGTCGACAGCGACGATAAGCCTGCCGTGCTCCGCCACGACGGTGGCGAGATCGTCGGCCATCCGGTCCAGCAGGTAGCCCGGCGCGTACACAATGATGGTATCGACGGCATCGGAGCTTGCCAGCGCCCCGAGCGCGGTGCGAACGAACCCGGGATCATTGACGACGTTGCCAGTGACGTCGATCGGGTTCGACACCATGCCGTAGTCGGGAATGCCGGCCCGCAACGTATCCTGAAGTGCCGCCGGCAGCGTCGGCACCTCGAGCCCGGCGCCGATGCACTTGTCCGCCAGAATTGCCCCCACCGCCCCCGAAATGCTGACGATCGCGATGCGCCGGCCAGCGGACCGCTGGCGATAGCGCGCCAGTTCGGCGATATGCGCCATCTGGGCGAAGTCCTGGCACTCGATCACATTGAGCTGGGAGAATGCGGCGCGATAGATCGCCTGGTTGCCAGCCAACGCAGACGTGTGCGAGCGCACGGCTTCGCGCCCCTTGTCTGTTTCGCCAGCCTTGTAGATGATCAGCGGCTTGTCCGCCTCCGCGCACGCCGACGCCGCCTCGATGAACCTCGCGCCGTCGCGCAGCTCCTCGATATAGCCGATCACGACATCCGTTTGCGGGTCCTGAGCCAGGTACTCAAGGTATGCCGAGTAGTCGATGCAAGCCTCGTTACCTGTGTTGATGAATTGGCTGAAGGGCACACCCAGCTCGCGGGCGATGGCGAACACCGCCGCGCAAACATTGCCACTCTGCGTCAGCAGGCTCACGCGACCCCGCTCCGTCTGTGCCGGCGCGGTCTTGAATACCGATGCAAAGGCCGTATAGGCGTGCGTGTTGAGGTTAGCGAAGCCCATGCAGTTCGGGCCGGCCACCAACATGCCGCTGTCCCTCACATAGGCTTCCATGACGTCCTGCAGGGCCGCGCCGCTTTCTCCGGCTTCGGCGAAGCCTGCTGCATAGACGATCGCCGCGCGGATGCCGCGCGCGTGGCAACGCTTGAGCATCGCGGTCACATCCTCAGCCGCGATCGCGAGCACCGCCAGGTCGATGCCTTCGGGCAGGTCTTCCACCTGTCGATAGCAGCGCAGGCCGAATACGTTCTCGTACTTGGGATTGACCGGGTAGACGGCACCGGCATAGCCGAATCGAACCAGCAGGTCTATCGGCATACCGCCGATGCGGCCCGGATTGTCGCTGGCGCCGATGATCGCGATGGAGGCGGGATTCAACAGGGGTTCGAGCATGTGCGCCATGTCAGCGGGTTCCTTGCTTGTCGGCGTCCACGGCGACGTTCTTGACGATGGCCTTGGCAAGGCCGGCATCCCGCGCGCGCAGGAACCCCTCCCCGAGATGGGAGAGCTGATGGGTGTCGAAGTGCGCCGACAGCGCCGAGCGAAGACCCTGCGCGTCCAGCGTGCGGTTCAGGGAGCGCTTGATCAGATGCAGGCCGAACGGCGGCGCCTTGGCGATACGGGCGGCCAGCGCATCGGTTTGCGCTTCGAGTTCGCCTTCCGCGACCACGCGATTCACCATGCCAATGCGCAACGCTTCAGCTGCATCGATCCGATCCCCAGTGAATAGCATTTCCTTGGCTTTCCTGAGCCCCATGACCCACGGATGAATCAGCACCTCGGTGGCCGCCGCGCCGAGCGAGTGGCCGACCGGATCGGAGAAGTACGCCGACTCGGAAGCCACCACCAGATCGCACATATTGGCGATCATGAAGCCGCCGGAGACGCAGGCCCCCTGCACTTGCGCGATGGTCGGCTTTGGGAAATCCCAGATGCGCATGCAGTAGTTGAAGTACCGCTCGCTTTCGTACGCCCAGCGCTCCTCCACCGTGAAGTTGGCGCGTTTCTCCTGCGCTTCCTTGAGATCGTGCCCGGCGGAGAAGTGGGCACCGCGACCGCCGATCACCACCACACGCACCGAGTCGTCGGTGGCCGCTTCGGACATGGCGTGATCCAGTTCGTCCAGCATCAGCTGGCTTTGCGCATTACGAGCGCTTTCGCGCGCCAGCCAGACGCGACGCACGGCGTCGCGCTGTTCGATTTCGATGGTGGTGTAAGGCATCCCGGCTCCTCTGTTCGATGTGGTTTGACGTCTTGGCTGTGTCGAGTGATTCCAATCGAGTGTAAAAGCAGGTATTTTCACAATACAAACACAAGCAACTGTTTTGACCACTATATGGACACCAAGAAAACCCGGAGTACGAGCGAGGGAGAGACAGAAATGCGCGATGAGGCGGTGGGAAGGAAGACCGCGGGCGCGCAAACATTGCGCCGGGGGCTGGAGATCCTGAGGCTGCTGGCCCGCCATCAGGAAGAAGGCGCGACGTTGGCGGATATCGTCACGGAAAGCGGCCTGGAACGGCCGACGGCATATCGGCTGCTCTGCTCGCTTGAGGAGGAACGCTTCGTCGAGCGCAACATCCACAGCAAGCGCTACCGGCTCGGTATCGACGCTATGCAGCTTGGCGCCGCCGCCGCGGAGAAGGCGCCGATTGTCGATCTGGTCGCGCCTCTGATGAAGAAGCTGGCTCGCGTGTCGGGCGACACGGTCTTCCTGGTGGTGCCACAAGGAGATTTCACGGTCTGCCTGCACCGCGAGGAAGGGCCGTTTCCCGTGCGCGTGTTCACGACGGTGCCGGGCCAACGCCGGCTACTTGGCATCGGCGCTGGCGGCCTCGCGCTGATGTCGGCAATGTCGGACGACGCGATCCGCGAGGTTCACAAGCGCAAGCACGCACTTTATGCCGAAGCCGGAATGCCGATCTCGCGATTACTGGCGGCGGCTGCCAGAAGCCGACGCAAGGGCTATGCGGAGATCGTGGATACCATCACCGAAGGCGTCTCCGGTGTGGGATGCGCGTTCCAGTTGCCGTTTGGCGCGTCGGCGGCCATCAGCTTCGGCGCGATCAGCAGCCGCATGAACGCAAGCCGCCGAGACGAACTCGGCGCGTTGATGGTGCGGGAGCTATCGACGATGAACCCGGCTGGATAGCGCTACGGCGTCCGGCCCATCAACGTCGACGCATCAATATCGCGCAGCGTCGGCCTGCCGAGCAATGCCATGGCGGCTTCCAGCTCGGTTTGCAGCAGCGTCAGCATATGGACCACGCCCGGCATCCCGCCGACCGCCAGCGCGTGCAGCACCGGCTGGCCCAGCAGTACCGCGGAGGCACCCAGCGCGATCGCCTTGACGATATCCGTACCGCGCCGCACGCCGCCATCGAGCAGGATCGGCACGGCACCAGCCACGGCGGCGGCAACAGCGGGCAGCACGTCGATCGTGGCGGGAAGCGTGTCGAGCACGCGGCCACCGTGATTCGACACGATGATGCCCGACACACCCGCATTCAGCGCGGCGGGCACGTCGGCCGGATTGAGCAACCCCTTGACGAGTACCGGCAACGCGGTCTGTCGGCATAGCCACTCGATGTCAGTCCAGGTAGGTGCATGGGCCAACATACCGCGAAAGACCGGACTCCCGACGCTTGCGCGAATAGGCTCGTTCGCGGCAAACCCAGCAAGATTGGCCGCGCTGACGCCATCGGGTAATCGAAACCCCGCGCGCTGCTCGGCATTGCGGATGCCGCTGACAGAAGCGTCAATCGTCACCACCAGCGCCTTGTAGCCCGCCTGCTCCGCCCTGCGGACCAGCGCCAGCGAATCCTCGCGACGTGGCTGCATGTAGAGCTGGAACCAGAGTGGCGCGGTGGATGCGCGCGCGACCTCTTCCAGCGTGACGCTGGCCTGGGTGCTGACCGTCATCCAGGTGCGGGTGAGGGACGCCCCCTGAACCGTCGCCAACTCACCGTCGGGATGAACGAGCTTGTGATACGCGGTTGGGGCAATCAGGATCGGATAGTCGAGCGTCTCGCCGAACAGTTCGGACCTGGCCGATGCCTGCGACATGTCGACAAGCGCGCGGGGCATCAGCCTGATGCGCTCGAATGCGGCGCCGTTCTCGCGCTGCGTTACTGCATCGGCCGCCGCGCCCGCGATGTAGGCGCGAATCGCCGGGTCCACCCTTTCGTGAAAGCGATATTCGTAGTCACGCAGCGAGACAGTGTCGGCGGGGATCTGCATGGGAGTCAAAGCTCTGCCCAGCGCCTGAGCAGGTTGTGATAGTGGTTGACCAGCGCGAGCACGGCGTCTTTGTCGTCGCCGAGTTGTCTGCGGACTTCCATGATCGTCAGATCGAGTTCGTAGAGCATCGTCCGCTGGCCGTCGTCCTTGACCATCGATTGCGCCCAGAAGAACGAAGCCCAGCGAGCGCCGCGCGTGACCGGAGTCACGGCGTGCAGCGACGACGCAGGATAGACCACCATGTGCCCGGCCGGCAGCTTCACCGTATGGCTACCGTACAGGTCCTTGATCACGAGTTCTCCGCCGTCGTATTCGTCGGGATCGGTCAGGAAGAGCGTGCTGGAGACATCGGCGCGGATACGCATCCCGCCGGTGCCCGGCACGGTACGGATGGCATTGTCCACGTGCGTGCCAAATGTCATGCCGCCTTCATAGCGGTTGAACATCGGCGGCAAGACACGCAGAGGCAGCGCGGCGGAGTGATACGAGGCATTGCGACCCAGCGCGGTCAGGATGAACTCGCCGAGTTCCTGTGCTACCTCGCTATCGGTGGGAATCTGCAGATTGAGCTTGGACTGGGCCGCGAGATCGCCCGCAGTGACGCGACCGTCGACCCAGTTCGAACTTTCCAGCCGTTGCCTGCAGTACCGGACTTCCTCCGGCGTGAGGACATTGGGTATCTGAATGAGCATGGCAGTTCAAGGTTTGGCGGAGCGGCGCACGTACGCCGGAAGGCGTATGGTAGCCGCTCCGTAATGCCCGCGACTTGCGTTAGAACGTCATGCCGACGTTAAACAGGAACGTCCGCCCGGATGTAGGCACGGCACGCACCGCGTTGAACGACGACTGATAGTTCAGGCGATTCGTCAGGTTGTAGGCATTGAGCGACGCGCGGAACTTGCCCTGTTTGTAGCCGATCATCGCATCGAGCGAGAAGTTATCGGGCATACGCGCAGTGTTCGCCGTGTCCGCCCAATAGGCCGACGCGTACTGGAGACCGCCACCCACTGTGAGCCGGCCCGGCAACGGCAGGATAGTGTGCGGAATGTCATAGCTGGTCCAGAGCGTCACATTGTGGCGCGAGACGCCAGGGGCGACGTTGCCAATCGAGGTAGGCGCCGTGGCCGAGGTAACGATGCCGTCCAGGTAGGCATATGCCATCGTGGCCGACCAGTTGTTCGTAATCCGCCCGCTCAGGCCAATTTCCGCGCCGCGGATGCGCCGGCCTTCACCGGAATCCGAGAAACCGTTGGTGATGTCTCCGGTGATCGGGTCAACCGTGTATGCGTTGTACTTCTTCGTCTGGAAGATCGCACCGGTCACGCCCAGGCGCTTTTCGAGGAAATCCAGCTTGGCGCCCACTTCGATTGTGTCGGCACGCTCTGGCTCGGTGTTGACGCCGTTCTGCGGCACCTCGGACTGCACGCCGCCGACCGCCACCGCGATATCGGTCCCGACCGGACGATAGGTGCGCGAGAACGACGTGTAGAACATGTAGTCCTTGGTCGGCTCCCAGATCGCGCTGATAGCCGGGCTCAGCTTCTTCGAATCGGATACGCCACCGACCGAGGACGCATTGGTCGAGTACTCGCTGCGGAAGTAGTCCCAGCGCAGGCTGCCCATCAACGAGAACTGGTCGTTGAACCAGACGCGGTCGTTGGCGAATACGCCAACGTCGATCGAGTTCGCATCGCGCGTGGTGCCGCCATAACTGACCGTCGCACCCGGGCTGTTGTAGAAAATCGGGTTCATGACGGTCTGGTTGTTCATGCGGCCCGTCCACGTGCCCATGTCGCGATGGTCACGCTGGTAGATCGTATCCAGGCCAACCATGGCCTTGTGACGGAAGCTACCAGTATGGAACTCGCCCTTGGCGCTCAGCACGTTCTGAATGCCCCAGCCGCGCTGCAGATAGGTGGAGCCGCCGCCCGCGCCGTACGCCAGACTCACGTTGCCGCCCGCCAGCAACCGCTGCAGGCTCGCGTAGTTGAGCGACGCCGGGTTGGTTGACGAGAAATCGCGCTCGTAGAAGCTGAAGCGCGTGTCGTTGTTGATGGTGATGCCGTTGTCGAGTCGTTTCATGAACGACGACGAGACGATATGGGCGTCGGTGATGTCCCGGTCGGTATTGCGGACGTAGGACGTCGACGACGCGTAGCCCGGTACGTTGTACTCGGGCAGCGGACGGAAGATGCCATCCGCACCCTGCGCCAGCGGCACGCCGTAGTCCGGCGCGCCGCTGCGGTGCAGGTAGGAGTAATTCAGGTGCCATTCCGTGCTGGTGCCCAGGCCGGTGCCGAAATCGATGGCGAAACCGCGACGGTCGTCATCGACATGGTCACGATCCGCGACACGGCCATTCTGGAACACGCCGTTGATACGTACCGCGGACGTATCGTTCAGGCGGATATTGCTGTCGACCGTCGTGCGGTACGTCGACGCCGAACCGACGCCCTGGTCGATGCTGGTGCTCGTGTTCAGGTTCGCCCGCTTGGTCGACTGGTTGATCAGACCACCGATATTGCCCACGCCGAAGGTCTCACCCGACGGTCCCTTGATCACTTCCACGCTTTCGGTGTTGAAGCTGTCGCGCTTGTATGCGCCGAAGTCCCGCAGACCATCGACATAGATGTCGCCCTTGGCGGAAAGGCCACGAATGCGGAACTGGTCGCCGTTCTGCCCGCCGTTGCCCTCACCCGTGGAAATCGTAATACCCGGCACGTTCTTCAGGATCTGCTCGAGGGAAGTGGCCTGCTGCTGCTCGATGACCTCCTTGGGCACGACGTTGATCGTCTTGGGCGTTTCCTTGATGGTCTCCGGCAGACGCGACATCCCTGTCGGTGCGTCATTGGTGTTTGGAACACCCTTGCCCGTTACCGTGACGGACGGCAGCACATTTCTGTCGTCGGCCGATCCAGCCGAACTCTGACCTTCAGGCGCGGTTTGCGCATGTGCGACCAGTGGAACAGCGGACACGGAGATTGCCAGACCGGCTGAGGCCGCGCCAGAAACCAGCACGCGGATGGCACTCGATAGGATTTTTTGCTGCACGGAAGACTCCAGCATGAATGACTTGAAATGACGTTCAGTGCTGCCGCGCCAGTCGAAGTCAGGCCGCGATCCAGCTTCGATCGCGGCCACCTCATTGCGGGAATGCGGTGTTGCAAGGCAAAGGGATACCCACTCGCGTCCGGGTGGGACGCGAGAACGTTTTCACTCTCGTGGAATGGCGGGTCACGGCCAGCCGGAACAGCTGGCGCTGGCCTTGGCCCTTGTCAGGCGGGTGTTCGCATTTGCGATTGAATCAAGTGACGGCAGGAAGCACAGACTTGTAAATGTAAATTATTCGCATTTACATTGTCAACCATCAAGCACTCTGGTTGACCTTGGATGCAGACATTTGGAGCCTGAATCGAACGCCGCGCGGCGTCCTCCACCGAACGGCTTCCTGCGTCCCGCCCGGACCTCGTCGTGGTCCGGGCGGTTCAAGCCACATCAAATCAATACTGTTGCCAGACGCCCCCGGCGAAGGTCCAGCCGCCGCCACTGCGATACCAGTGCCCGGGCACCCAGAAAGCGGTGTCGCGCCGCGCTTCCCAATGGCCGGCGACCCATTCATGCCGGCTGCCTGACCACCGCCAGTACCCGCCAATCCAGACATGCCCTGGACCGGGCGGTGGCGGCATGACTTCCACGCGTGGCATTGGCGGCGGCACGTTCACGACGATCGGCGCCACACGGGCCTGCTGCACCAGCTCCACCCAGCGCCCGGGATGGAACACCCATTCGCCATGCTCGTCACTCCAGTGCGCGCGCTGGTACACCATGTTCACGCGCGCCTGCTCCCAATGCCCGCCGTTCCATGCATAGCGGCCGCCCTTCCAGGCCCAGTGTCCGGGAATCCAGTAGGCGTCGACATATGGGGCCGGAGGAATCTCCTCGACGATCGGCGCCGGCGGCGCCTGGGTAATGCGTTGCACTTCGACGCGCTCGACATGACGCGGCGGCTCGACGACACAACCGCTCAGGCCGGCGGCCGCAACGCAAACGGCCGAGAGCAGAACAGTGCCGGGAAGTGAAAGACGAGAAGACATCGGGGCGATCCTCCAGAGTTATGTGCCCATAACGGGAGGCGCCGAAACCACGATGACAGACTTACAAACGGTTGCATCGATGTCAGGCCGCACACCGAAGCCTGAAAGCAAAAAGCCCCGCCATCAAGGCGGGGCAAGCACTTCCATGGAGCTACCTGAATTGACCCCCCACAGATTGCGGAGCCGGGTGTGTGCGGCAAGCACACGGCGATCACTCGGCCGTGATCTTGCCCTGCTCGATCACGGTCTTCCACCGCTTGAGCTCCTGCGTCTCGAACTCCGCGAATTGCTCGGGAGAGTTCCCCACGACCTCGAAGCCCTGCTCATTGAGCTTCTGCTGCATCTTCGCGTCCTTGAGCGCCGTCACGATGGCCCCATGCAGGCGCGATTTCACGTCGGCAGGCAGGCCCTTCGGCGCCGCCACGCCCTGCCACGAGTACACCTCCACGTCCTTCACGCCGCCCTCGGCCATCGTCGGCACGTTCGGCAACACGGCCGACCGCTTGTCTGACGTCACGGCCAGCGCGCGCAGTTTGCCCGAGCGGATGTGCTGAAGCACCGCATTGATGTTCTGGAAGGACACGTCCACCTGGCCGGCCAGCAGATCCGAGATCGCGGGCGCGCCGCCCTTGTACGGCACATGCAGGCCATCCGTGCCGCTCTTCTGCCAGAACAGCGCCGCGGTCAAATGGTCGGACGAACCGGCCCCCGACGTCGCGAAACTGACCTTGCCCGGGTTCTTCTTCATGTAGGCCACCAGTTCTTGCAGCGTCTTGGCCGGGAAGTTCGGGTTGGCGACCAGCACATTGGGCGCGCGCACGGCCACGGTGAGCAAGTCGAAATCCTTGGCCGGGTCGTACTGCAGGTTCTTCTGCAGGAACGGATTGACGGCATAGACGCCGATCGACGCCACCATCATCGTGTAGCCATCAGCGGGCGCGCGCTTGACGAACGTCGCGCCGATCGCGCCGGTGGCGCCCGGTCGGTTGTCGATCACGAACGGCTGACCAAGCTTCTCGTTGAGCGGGGCCGCCAGCATCCGCGCGATGGTGTCGGTGGAACCGCCAGCCGGGAACGGCACGACCACCGTGATGGCCTTCTGCGGCCACGCGGTGGTCGCGGTGGTGTTCGCCAGCGCGGTGGTGCTTACGGTCGCCCCGGCGGCAAATGCGAGGGCCACGCCGAGGCAGCGGCGCAGCAACGTGGACGGGCGGGACACGCGCTGCGTGCCCCCTTGCGCCGCAATGGGCGAGAGTGTCTGGAACATCGTTTGTCTCCTGCTTTGACGAAAAGCGTTTGGCTTGTTGTTATCTGTCTGTCGTGGCGAAACACCCACTGCCCCCGCCACGTTGCATGGCCCGTCAGCGCACCATGCAGGGCATCTTGTTGTTGAACTTCCAGCCCGGGATCAGGAACTGCATCGCGATCGCATCGTCACGCGCGCCGAGTCCCTTTTCCTGATAGAGGCGATTGGCGCGCGCGAGCGCATCCATATCCAGCTCCACACCCAGGCCAGGTGTCTTCGGTACCTGCACCAGGCCACCTTCGATCCTGAGCGGGTTGCGCGTCAGGTGCTCGCCGTCCTGCCAGATCCAGTGCGTGTCGATTGCCGTCACGCGGCCCGGCGCGGCGGCGGCCACATGCGTGAACATGGCCAATGAAATATCGAAGTGATTGTTCGAGTGCGAGCCCCAGGTCAGCCCCCACTCCGCGCACATCTGCGCCACGCGGACAGAGCCCTGCATGGTCCAGAAGTGCGGATCGGCCAGCGGAATGTCGACCGAATGCAGGCGCACCGCATGACCCATCTGACGCCAGTCGGTGGCGATCATGTTGGTGGCCGTAGGTAGTCCGGTGGCAGTGCGGAACTCGGCCATGATCTCGCGGCCCGAATAGCCGTCCTCGGCGCCGCAGGGATCCTCCGCATAGGCCAGCACGCCATGCTTGTCGCGGCAGAGGCGGATCGCGTCGGCCAGCAGCCAGCCGCCGTTCGGGTCGAGCGTGACGCGTGCTTTCGGAAAACGCTCATGCAGCGCGAGGATCGCCTCCATTTCCTCGTCACCGCTCAGCACGCCACCCTTGAGCTTGAAATCGTTGAAGCCGTAGCGCTCGTACGCGGCCTCGGCCAATCGCACCACGCCTTTCGCATCCATCGCCACTTCATTGCGCAGGCGGAACCATTCGTTGTCCGCATTGGGCTCGGTGCGATAGTCAAGCGTCGTACGCTGGCGATCACCGACGTAGAACAGGTAGCCCAGCATCTCCACCGCGTCGCGCTGCTGGCCTTCGCCGAGCAGGGCCGCCACGGGCACCTGGAGGTGCTTGCCGAGCAGATCGAGCAGCGCGGCTTCGAGCGCCGTCACGGCATGAATCGTGATGCGCAGGTCGAAGGTCTGCAGACCACGTCCCCCGGCATCGCGGCTCGCGAACGTGGCTCGAACCTTGTTCAGCATCGCCTGATACTGGCCGATCGGTTGACCAACCACGAGCGGGCGCGCGTCCTCGAGCGTCTTGCGAATGCCCTCGCCGCCCGGCACTTCGCCAACGCCGGTATTGCCGGCGCTGTCGCGCAGGATCACGATGTTGCGGGTGAAGTACGGGCCGTGAGCCCCCGACAGGTTCATCAGCATGCTGTCGTGGCCGGCGACGGGGACAACGGTCAGTTCAGTGACGACAGGCGTGGCACCAGCGGCGCCTTGAAGGGAAGCGGCATTCATGTCGGTTGTCTCCGGGCCGGCGCTGCCACAACGTGAGGGTAGCTGCAAGCACCTGTGTGTTATCGGTCGTCGTATGACTTATGACGAAGTATAATGAGCGCATCACTACACGGTCAACAACCAGTGATCGCCACTGGCCAAGATCCAAGATATCTGCCCGCCATGTCCAATGCCCCGCTGACTTCGCCCGCTCCCCTGCGCCGCCGTGGCCGCACGCTCGCCGAAGAGGTGGTCGGCAGCCTGACCGAAAACATCCAGCAGGGCCAGCTCAAACCGGGCGACAAACTCCCGACCGAATCCGAAATCATGGCCAGGCTCGGCGTGAGCCGCACAGTGGTGCGCGAGGCGCTATCACGGCTGCAGGCCAGCGGCATGGTGGAAACGCGCCACGGCATCGGCACTTTTGTCCTGAATCGCCCCGCGGAAACGCAATCGCCGTTCCGCATCGACCCTTCGGCCATTGTCACGGCGATGGATGTGCTGGCAATGCTGGAATTCCGCGTCAGCCTGGAAGCCGAAGCAGCCAGCCTGGCTGCCACGCGCCGCAGTGACGACCAACTACGGGCAATTCGCCGGGCACTCGACGACATCAAGCACAGCGCGCTGGAGGGTAGCGATGCGGTAGGCGCCGATTTCGAGTTTCATCTGTCTATCGCACGCGCCACGGGCAACCGATACTTCACGGACATCATGGGCCACCTCGGCACGATGGTGATCCCGCGCAGCCGCTTGCAAGTCAGTCAGCCCGAGCGCGAGCAGTATCTGGAACGCGTGAACTTCGAGCACGAGAGCATCTACGACGCCATCGAGCGACGCGACCCGGAAGCCGCCAAGGCTGCCATGCGGATGCACCTGACCAATAGCCGGGAGCGTTTGCGCAAGGCATCTGCAATGGCGGGATCGGCGGCCTAAGGCACGCCCGCTATATGTTGCCCGCGGGGGAATCCCTACGGGCGACGCGGTTGCGGCATGCCGCTCCATGTCATATGATGTCTTACGACAAAATCACTTCGAGCCTGATGTGACGGCCACGCTGGCCGCCATGCCAATCCCTCCTCACCCGCAGGACCCAAGATCATGACGATTACCGGCGAAATGCTGATCGGCGCGAGCGCCGTGCGCGGCACAGACGAGACGTTTTACGGGATCAACCCGGCCACCGGCGAGCAACTCGAACCGGCATTCCACAGCGGCAATGCCAACGACGTCGAGCGCGCCTGCGTGCTGGCGGAGGCGGCGTTCGATGCCTATCGCGCCACCACGCCCGAACAACGCGCCCAATTCCTGGAGTCGATTGCCGACGCCATCGAAGCCATTGGCGACGAACTGATCCAGCGCGCGCACGCCGAAACGGCACTGCCGCTCGCCCGCCTCCAGGGCGAGCGCGGCCGAACCACCGGCCAGTTGCGCCTGTTCGCCCGGGTGCTGCGCGACGGCCGCTGGCAGGATGCCACGCTCGACAGCGCCCTGCCCGAGCGCACCCCGCCGCGCCCCGACCTGCGGATGCAGAAGATCGCGGTCGGTCCCGTGGCCGTGTTCGGCGCCAGCAACTTCCCGCTGGCGTTCTCGGTGGCTGGCGGCGACACGGCGTCCGCGCTGGCCGCCGGTTGTCCGGTGGTTGCCAAGGCCCACCCCGCTCACCCCGGCACTTCCGAACTGGTTGGCCGCGCCATCCAGAAGGCCGTGGCCGACAGCGGTCTGCCTGAAGGCGTGTTCTCGCTCGTAATGGGTGTCGGTAATGCGATCGGCACGGCGCTGGTTGCCCACCCTGCCATCCAGGCGGTCGGGTTTACCGGATCGCGCACCGGTGGGCTGGCCCTGATGAACGTGGCCAACACGCGCCCGCAGCCGATCCCGGTCTATGCCGAGATGAGCAGCATCAACCCCGTATACCTGCTGCCCGAAGCCTTGGCCGCGCGCGGCGAACAGATTGCCCGCGACCTGATCGACTCGCTGGTGCTCGGCGTCGGCCAGTTCTGCACGAACCCCGGCTTGCTGCTGGCCATCGAAGGTCCGGCCCTCGAGGCATTCCGCGCGACTGCCCTGGCCGCGCTGACCGGCAAATCCGCCGCCACCATGCTGACGCCGGGCATCCACCAGGCGTTCGAACGTGGCGTCACGCAACTCTCCGATATCGCCGGGCTCTCGCGTGCGGCCTGCGGACTGGATGCGACGGGCCCGAACCAGGCGCGCCCGGTATTCTTCGAGACCTCGGCGGAGCAGTTCATTGCCGACCACCGCATGCACGTCGAAGTCTTCGGCCCGTCCACGGTACTGGTCACCTGCAAGGATGCCGAGGCCCTGCTAGCCGTGACGCGCATCCTGGAAGGCCAGCTCACCGCCACGGTGCAGGCGGATGCCGGCGACCACGCACTGGCGGCCCGCCTGCTCCCCGCGCTGGAGCGCAAGGTCGGTCGTGTGCTGTTCAATGGCTTCCCGACCGGCGTGGAAGTGTCGTTCGCGATGGTCCACGGTGGCCCGTTCCCGGCCACGTCGGACACGCGCACAACCTCGGTGGGCGCTAGCGCGATCGACCGGTTCCTGCGTCCGGTGTGCTACCAGAACGTGCCGGCTGACCTGCTGCCGCAAGCCGTGCAGGACAGCAACCCGCTAAACCTGTGGCGACTGAAGGACGGCGAACTCGGCCGCGCCTGATCTGTCGACTTCGCAGTAAAAAACGGCTGCTCACGCAGCCGTTTTTTTATTTCTCGAGAAAGGCCTTCCGTTACGGGAGGCTTTTCTCACTGGTGCCGACGGGGATCAGACCTTCGCCGACACCCACTCCGTCACGCCAGCCAGCGCCTTCGGCAGATTTGCCGGATCGGTGCCGCCTGCCTGGGCCATGTCCGGACGGCCACCGCCCTTGCCGCCCACTTGCTGGGCAACGAAGTTGACCAGTTCGCCGGCCTTGACCTTCGACGTGGCGTCGGCGGTCACACCCGCGATCAGGCTCACCTTGCCGTCAGCCACAGCCGCCAGCACGATGGCCGCGCTCTGCAGCTTGTCCTTCAGCTTGTCCATCGTTTCGCGCAGCGTCTTCACGTCGGCGCCGTCGAGCTGGGCAGCCAGCACCTTCAGGCCCTTGACGTCCACGGCCTGCGCGGCGAGTTCATCGCCTTGCGACGAAGCCAGCTTGCTCTTGAGCTTTTCCAGTTCCTTCTCGAGCGCGCGAACCTGGTCCTGCACCTGGCCGATGCGCGGCACCAGCTCCGAAGGCTGCGCGCGCAGCGCGGCGGCGGCTTCGTTGAGACGGGCGTCGAGCGATTGCAGGTAGTGCAGCGCGTTGTCGCCGGTGATAGCCTCCACGCGGCGGATGCCAGCGGCCACGCCAGCTTCCACGACGATCTTGAACAGGCCAATGTCCCCGGTGCGGGTCACGTGCGTACCGCCGCAGAGTTCCTTCGACGTACCGATTGCCAGCACACGCACATCGTCAGCGTACTTCTCGCCGAACAGTGCCATCGCGCCGCTCTTGACCGCGTCGTCGAACGGCATGACCTGTGCCACGGTCGGCGCATTGCTCAGGATCTCGGCGTTGACGATCTCTTCGATCTGGCGGATCTGTGCGTCGGTCAGCGGCGCGTTGTGCGAGAAATCGAAGCGGGTCTTGTCCGGATCGACCAGCGAGCCCTTCTGCTGCACGTGGGTGCCCAGCACTTCGCGCAGCGCCTTGTGCATCAGGTGGGTAGCCGAGTGGTTGCGCACGGTGCGGGCGCGGCGGACCGCGTCGACCTGTGCCGCCACGGTATCGCCCACCTTGAGCGCGCCATTGGCCAGCGTGCCCTGATGACCGAACACGTCGGACTGGATCTTGGTGGTATCCGCCACGGCGAACACGGCCGGGCCCGACACCAGCGTGCCCTGATCGCCCACCTGACCGCCCGACTCGGCATAGAACGGCGTGTTGTCCAGCACAACTACACCGCTCTGGCCCGGCTGCATCGTGTCGACCGATGCGCCATCAACGTACAACGCGGTCACGCGCACGCCATCCATCGAGAGCGAGTCGTAGCCGTGGAACACGGTCTTCTCGCCCGAGTATTCGAGACCTGCGGCCATCTTGAACTTGCCGGCCGCACGGGCCTGTTCGCGCTGGCGGGTCATCGCGGCGTCGAACGCCGCTTCGTCCACCGTGATCTCCTGCTCGCGCGCCACGTCCTGCGTCAGGTCGAGCGGGAAGCCGAACGTATCGTGCAGCTTGAACGCCAGTTCGCCGTCGAGCACCTTGCCGCCCTTGGCCTTCAGGTCCGCCACGGCGGCGTCGAGGATCGACATGCCGTTTTCGATGGTTTCGAAGAAGCGTTCTTCCTCGGCCTTCAGCACTTCCACCACGCGCGACTGGGCTTCGGCCAGTTCCGGATAGGCTTCGCCCATCTGCGCGACGAGGTCGCCCACGAGCTTGTGGAAGAACGGCGTCTTCTGACCGAGCTTGTAGCCATGACGAATCGCGCGACGCACGATACGGCGCAGCACATAGCCACGGCCTTCGTTGCCCGGAATCACGCCGTCGACGATCAGGAACGAGCAGGCGCGGATGTGGTCGGCGATGACCTTCAGCGAATTCTGGTTCAGGTCCGCGATATGCGTTTCACGGCCGGCGCCCTTGATCAGTGCCTGGAACAGATCGATCTCGTAGTTGCTGTGCACGTGCTGCAGCACGGCGGCAATACGCTCCAGGCCCATGCCGGTGTCCACGCACGGCTTGGGCAGCGGCGTCATGGTGCCCTGCTCGTCGCGGTTGAACTGCATGAACACCAGGTTCCAGATCTCGATGTAGCGGTCGCCGTCTTCTTCCGGCGATCCCGGGGGGCCGCCCCACACGTCCGGACCGTGGTCGTAGAAGATTTCCGAGCACGGGCCGCACGGGCCGGTGTCGGCCATCTGCCAGAAGTTGTCCGACGCGTAGCGCGCGCCCTTGTTGTCGCCGATGCGCACGATGCGGTCGGCCGGCACGCCCACTTCCTTGGCCCAGATGTCGTAAGCCTCGTCGTCCTCGGCGTAGACCGTGACCCAGAGCTTATCGGCGGGGAGCTGGTAGACCTTGGTCAGCAGTTCCCACGCGTACTGGATGGCCTCGCGCTTGAAGTAGTCGCCGAACGAGAAATTGCCCAGCATTTCGAAGAACGTGTGGTGACGTGCCGTGTAACCCACATTCTCGAGGTCGTTGTGCTTGCCGCCGGCGCGCACCGAGCGCTGCGACGACGTGGCGCGCACGTAGGGACGCTTGTCAGTGCCGAGGAACACGTCCTTGAACTGCACCATGCCCGAATTGGTAAACAGCAGCGTCGGGTCGTTCGCCGGCACCAGGCTGGACGAGCGGACCACCGTGTGGCCCTTCGACTCGAAGAACTGAAGGAACTTGCTGCGAATGTCGGAGACTTTCATGTTGTGCGGGCGCAGCCGGCGTCGAGGCACGGCGCAGTCAGTCAGGTTGGATTTGCAAACCGTTGATTATACGGGGAAGGCCCGTCCCGGGGCAGTGGTGGGCAGGTGTCCGTCGGCAAGCGCCCTGGCAGGCAGACGGCTGTCCGATTATCGCCCAAGGATCTTCCCTCGGGATTCCGCGCAGGGACATCGCCCGACTGCCCCGGTGATAGAGTGCTGGCTCTTTCGACCCTGCCTGCCGCCATCGCCATGGGAGCTTTAAGCCATCTTCGCGTCCTCGACCTGACCCGCGTGCTCGCGGGCCCGTGGTGCGCCCAGAATCTTGCCGATTTCGGCGCCGACGTGATCAAGATCGAGCGCCCCGGCGCCGGTGACGACACCCGCATTTGGGGCCCACCCTGGCTCAAGACCCCCGAGGGTGAAGACACGGCCGAGGCCGCCTACTATCTGGCGGCCAACCGCAACAAGCGTTCGGTGACGTGCGACATCAGCACGCCGGAGGGGCAGCAACTCGTGCGCGACCTGGCCGCGCAGAGCGATGTGGTGCTCGAAAACTACAAGGTCGGACAACTCAAGAAGTATGGCCTCGATTATGAATCGCTCAAAGCGATCAAGCCGGACCTGATCTACTGCTCGGTCACCGGCTTCGGACAGACCGGCCCCTACGCCCAGCGCCCGGGCTACGATTTCATCATCCAGGGCATGGGTGGTTTCATGAGCATCACCGGCGAGCGCGACGACCTGCCCGGCGGCGGCCCGCAGAAAGCTGGCGTGGCGATCTCCGACCTCATGACGGGCCAGTACGCCACCATCGCCGTGCTGGCCGCGCTGGCCCATCGCGACCGTACCGGCGAAGGCCAGTACATCGACATGGCGCTGCTGGACGTGCAGGTGTCGATGCTGGCGAACATGAACACCAACTACCTGGCCAGCGGCGTCCCGCCGAAGCGCTGGGGCAACGCGCACCCGAACATCGTCCCTTACCAGACGTTCCAGGCCGCCGATGGATGGCTCATCGTCGCGGTGGGCAACGACGGCCAGTTCCGCAAGTTCGTCACCGCCGGCGGCCGCCCCGAGTTGGCCGACGACCCGCGCTTCGCCACCAATCCGCAGCGCGTGGCGCACCGCGACGTGCTGGTACCGATCCTGGCCGAGATGGTGGCGCCGCGCACGCGTGAACAGTGGATTCTGGACCTGGAGCGCGCCAGCGTGCCGTGCGGGCCGATCAACACGCTCGACGAGGTCTTCGAGAACGAGCAGGTGGTGGCGCGTGGCCTGCGCGTGGACCTGCCCCACCCCTCGGCTGGCACGGTCAAGCTGGTGGGCAGCCCGATGAAGATGAGCGCCACGCCGACCGAGGCGCTGCGCCATCCGCCGTTGCTCGGGGAGCACACGGATGTGGTGCTTGGCGAGACACTCGGCTACAGTGCCGAACACATCGCCGCCCTGCGCAACAAGGGCGTGGTCTGACCTGCCCCGCCCACGCTTTTCGCCATTGACTTGACCGCACCCGCTCCGGCGGGTGCGCGCAGCCGGTGATCATGACGTTTCCCCAACTCTGAGGAGAATGCATGCTGACCGACGCCTTGCTCGCGTTCCTGCACTTCACGGCGATTTTCGTCCTTGTCACGCTGATGGCCGCCGAGGCCGTCGTGCTGCGCCCGGACATGCCGCCTTCCGCCGTGCGCCGCCTGTCCCAATACGACTTCTTCTATTTCCTGTCGGCGATGGTGGTGCTGGCCACCGGGCTGTTGCGCCTGTTCTATGGCGCCAAGGGTGTGGACTTCTATCTGCACAACCCGTGGTTCCACGCCAAGATCACCGTGTTCGTGCTGATCGCGCTGGCCACGCTGCCACCGACGTTTGCCTTCGCGCGGTGGCGCAAGCAGTCGCTGAAGCTACCCGAGTTCGTGCCGACTCCGGCCGAAATCAAGAAGGTGCGCCGCTGGGTCATGATCGAAGCGCACGCGTTCATCCTGCTACCGCTTTGCGCGGTGATGATGGCGCGCGGCATCGGCATCCACTGAGACCTCGACGGGCCGCGCCCTACCGCAGCCTCCGGCCAGTCGCACCCGCGCTGGCCATCCGCTTTCCTCCTGCTTTCCTCCGTTTATCCACTGACTTATGTTGAAGACCCTGCTCTCCGCCGCGATGGGCGCCGCAATGGCCGCCACGCTGGCCTTTGCCGCGCCGGCCAGCGCCGCCAGCAACTGGCCCACCAAGCCGATCCGCTTCGTCGTGCCCTACCCGGCCGGCGGCCCGCTCGACACCGTAGCGCGCGCCATCGGCGAGAAGCTGCGCGATAGCCTCGGTCAGCCCGTGGTGGTGGAGAACCGGCCCGGCGCGGGCGGAAATCTTGGCGCGGACTTCGTGGCCAAGCAGCCCGCCGACGGCTACACGATCGTGATGGGCGCAGTGGCCACCCATGCCATCAATCCGACGCTGTTCGCCAAGATGCCGTATGACCCGGTCAAGGATTTCACGCCGATCACGCTCGTGGCCGACGTGCCGAACGTGCTCGTGATGCACCCTGGCAAGGCCGCCGAACTGCACATCAATAACGTGCGCGATCTGGTCGAATACGCGCGCAAGCATCCGGGCAAGCTCGACTACGCGTCGGGTGGCAACGGCAGCGCCGGACATCTGTCGGGCGAGCTGTTCAAGAGCATGGCGCATGTCAGCATGGTCCATATCCCGTACAACGGCGCGGCGCCCGCGCAGATGTCGGTGCTGTCGGGCCAAACCGACCTGATCTTCGACAACCTCGCGTCGGCGTCGGCCAACATCAAGGCGGGCAAGCTCAAGGCGTTCGCGGTCACCACGGCCAGCCGTGCGGCTGCATTCCCGGAACTGCCGACGATTGCCGAAGCCGGCAAGGGACTGGGCCTGGAGAACTTCGATATCTCCACGTGGTTCGGCGTGCTCGCTCCGGCCGGCACCCCGCGCGACATCGTCGATCGGCTCAATCGCGACATCGTGGCGATCCTGAAGACCGACGACATGAAGGCGAAGCTGGCACGCATCGGCGCGCAGCCGGCGCCGACCACGCCTGACCAGTTCGCCACCCTGATCCAGCGCGAACTGAAGAAGTACAGCCAGATCGTCAAGGTTTCCGGCGCGAAGGTCGACTGACCCGGTCCGGCCCCGGCCGTGCCCGGTGACGCCGGCGCCAGCGATGGTTCGCGCCATCGTCGGCGCCCGCCGCCACCGGGCGCGGCAGCAGCAATCCCACCTGCACGATGCGGGGCCCGTCCATTCGGGTCACCGTCAGCCGCAAGCCGGCAATCTCCAGCGCATCCCCCTCTACCGGCGGCGACCGGAACACCGCCAGCATCGCCTGTTCGAGCGTGCTCAACTGCTCGTGCGGCAGCAACGGCCGGGTGCCATAGAGCGCGGCGACATCGGCCAGACTCGCCTGTCCGGCAAGCAGGAAATCGTAGGTCACCTGGTCCCAGGCAGGCGGCGGTCCTGACGTCAGGAACAGTCGAGAAAGCACCGGCAGAACACCGCCGGGCGCCAGCACCGAGACGATATCGCCAGCACGCAGGATGGCACGGTCGAGCGGCACCAGCGCCCCGTCACGCGCCACGGTCATCAGGCGGCTGCGCATCGGCAATTCGAGTTGGTCCGCGCGCAAGCTGTCCACCGGTGAATTGGCGGCCACCTCGAACTGCATCAACTCCAGCGCTGGCGCCTGGGTGCCGCGCATCCGCTCACGCGATAGCGGTTCGTTGTAGAGCGGTCGCAGCACGCGCGCCAGCCGTGCGGCCAGGGCGACCGTGGTGCCCTGGCACAGCAGGCTGGCCAGCACCACCGCGAACGCCACGCGAAACAGCAACCCCGAATCCTTCATGCCCTGCAGCATCGGGAACAGCGACAGCACGATCGGCACCGCGCCGCGCAACCCCATCCACGCCACGAAGCCCTTCTCGCGCGCGTTGAACCGGAACGGCAGCAACGAGATCCAGACGGATACGGGCCGCGCCACGCACATCAGAAACAACGCCACGGCCGCGGCGGGCAGCGCGATGTCCCAGATCCGGTGCGGAGACACCAGCAGGCCAAGCAGCAGGAACATCGCCGACTGCGCCAGCCAGGCCATGCCATCCATCGCCCGCATCGTGTCGCCGCTGACCGCGTGTTCCCGGTTGCCGACGATCATCCCGGTCAGGTAGACCGCCAGGAAGCCACTGCCGCCGGCAGTCTGCACGATCGCCCAGACCATGCAGCCGCCCGAACAGACCAGAATGGCCTGCAGGCCCTCGGCCACATTGACGCGCTCCATCACATTGGCCAGGCAGTAGCCCAGCGCCGCGCCAAGTATCCCGCCCACCCCGAACTGCACCACCAGCCGCGTCACCAGCGCGCCAGGCGACAGCCCCTGCGGCGAGGTGATCCACTCGATCAACGTCAGGGTCAGGAAGATCGCCATGGGATCGTTGATGCCCGACTCGATCTCGAGCACGCTGGCCACGCGCTCCGTGAGCCGCACACCGCTACCGTTGAGCAGGGAGAAGACGGCGGCAGCATCGGTGGAGCCTACGATGGCGCCGAGCAACAGCCCGAGCTTCCAGTCGATCCCGAGCAACCAGGAAGCAAACGCGCCGACCAGCACCGCCGTGATGACCACCCCCAGCGTGGCCAGGGACAAGGACGGCCGCAGTGCCACGCGGAAGGTGGCAAGACGCGTGCGCAACCCCCCATCGAGCAGGATCACGGCCAGCGCGATATTGCCCACCAGGAAGCTGAGCCAGGTGTTGGAGAAGCGGATGCCACCGGGGCCGTCGACCCCGGCCGCCATGCCGACGCCCAGGAAGACCAGCAGGAACGGGACACCGAAGCGCGACGAGAAAACCCCAAGCAGGATGCCCGCCGTCATCACGACGGCGCCGAGCAGAATGGCGTGGTCAATGCTTTCCATCCCGTGGCTCCCCGTACCGTCTTACCGTCGATATACCGACCGGTTCTGTCGATGATAGTGCACGCCGAGGCCGGCTCCACGCCCTGCTGCCGGACGTCCAATCGCCCGTTCGCCTCGTGATTTCCCTTGCATCGTCAACGACTTACGTCCGCCTTTCGAACAGCTTTCGGACGTATGCCTAGGGACATACCCTGAGGATGCACCCAAATGCAGACATATGAAAGGTAGCTGAAAGGATGCACTTTTAACTTCCACCCTGCCCGCGACGGGGAGTGTCGCAGGGCCGTGGGTGACGTGCACCCGCGACCCAGTTGACAGGCCGGTTTTCCGGCACGTCGCGTCAAGTTCAAGCAAGTCAATCGAGGAGAATCATTTTGCGCATACGCAGCCAAAAGGACTTTGCCTCCGGCCTGATGTTCATTCTGGTCGGTCTGGGCTTTTCCTTCGTCGCCCGTGGCTATTCCATGGGAACAGCCGCCAAGATGGGACCGGGGTACTTCCCGTTCTGGCTCGGCATCGTGCTCGCCCTGCTGGGCGCGCTGGTACTGTGGGGTTCGCTGTCGTCCAAGGCGGCACAAGACAGCCTGGAACGTTGGGACATCAAGATCCTGCTGTGGATCCTGGGTGCGGTCGTGCTGTTCGGCCTGCTGCTCAAGCCGCTCGGCATGGTGCTGTCGGTCGTGGTGCTGGTGCTGGTTTCCTCGATGGCCAGCCATGAATTCAGCTGGAAGGGTGCCGTTCTGAACGCGATCATCCTCGTGCTGATCAGCATGGGCGCCTTCGTGTACGGCATCAACCTGCAGATGCCGGTGTGGCCGGCTTTCCTGGCAAGCTAAGGAGACGGGCCTCATGGAACTGTTAGACAACCTCGGACTGGGCTTTGCAACCGCCCTGTCACTGCAAAACCTCGCCTACGCATTCCTGGGCTGCGTGCTCGGGACGCTGATTGGTGTGCTGCCGGGCCTCGGGCCTCTGGCCACCATCGCCATGCTGCTGCCGGTGACGTACACCCTGCCGCCAGTGGCTGCGCTGATCATGCTGGCCGGTATCTACTACGGCGCACAGTACGGTGGGTCGACCACCGCCATTCTGGTGAACCTGCCCGGTGAATCATCATCAGTGGTGACCACGATCGACGGCTACCAGATGGCGCGTCGTGGCCGTGCCGGTGTGGCACTGGCTACCGCCGGTCTCGGCTCGTTCTTCGCTGGCTGCGTGGCCACCCTGATCCTGGCCGCGTTTGCCGCGCCGCTGTCGGAACTGGCGTTCAAGTTCGGTCCCGCCGAGTACTTCTCGCTGATGGTGCTGGGCCTGATCGGCGCCGTGGTGCTGGCTTCGGGCTCGCTGTCGAAGGCCGTGGCGATGATCGTGCTGGGCCTGTTGCTGGGTCTGGTCGGTACCGACGTGAACTCGGGCGCTGCGCGCTTCTCGTTCGACGTGCCTGAACTGACCGACGGCCTGAACTTCGTGTCGGTGGCGATGGGTGTGTTCGGCTTCGCGGAAATCATCGCGAACCTGGAGCAGAAGGAAGCCCGCGAAACCTTCACGGACAGCGTGACGAACCTGTTCCCGACCAAGGAAGACTTCAAACGCATGATTCCGGCGGTGCTGCGTGGCACGGCGCTGGGTTCGGCACTGGGTATCCTGCCGGGTGGCGGTGCCGCGCTGGCTTCGTTCGCCGCGTACTCGCTGGAAAAGAAGACGTCGAAGTTCTCGCACGAGTTCGGCAAGGGCGCGATCGAAGGCGTGGCGGGTCCGGAATCGGCCAACAACGCCGCCGCCCAGACCTCGTTCATCCCGCTGCTGACGCTGGGCATTCCGCCCAACGCCGTGATGGCGCTGATGGTCGGTGCGATGACGATTCACAACATCCAGCCTGGCCCGCAGGTGATGAGCAGCAACCCCGCGCTGTTCTGGGGCCTGATCGCCTCGATGTGGATCGGCAACTTCATGCTGATCATCCTGAACCTGCCGATGATCGGCGTGTGGGTGAAGCTGCTCAAGGTGCCGTACCGCTTCCTGTTCCCGGCGATCCTGACGTTCTGCTGCATCGGCGTGTACTCGGTCCAGAACACCACGTTCGACGTGTTCCAGACCGCGGCCTTCGGCGTGATCGGCTACCTGTTCATCAAGCTGAAGTGCGAACCCGCGCCGCTGCTGCTGGGCTTCGTGCTCGGACCGATGATGGAAGAGAACTTCCGCCGCTCGCTGCTGCTGTCGCGTGGTGACTTCAGCGTGTTCGTGACGCGCCCGCTGTCGCTGGGTCTGCTGATCGGCGCGGCAGTGCTGGTGCTGATCGTGGCCATGCCGTCGATCAAGGCCAAGCGCGAAGAAGCATTCCAGGAAGAGTAAGGCCTCCGGCCTCAGCTTCCGCTGTACTGGAAGGGCGCCCATTGCGGCGCCCTTTTTTTCATTCCGGCGCCGCAGCAATGCGGCATTCAGGCGGGGCTCATGCGGCGTTCAGGTGGCGAACAACTCGGCACACGCGGCGCGGATCGCCTCGGTCACGTGCGCGCGGCCGTGATCGCGCCGCTCCAGCATGCCGATGGTGCGGACCATTGGCTCGCCATCGGCCTGCAACGGCAAGATACGCAGCGCCTCATCTTCCTGCCAGCGGGCACGTTTTAGCAGCGGCACCACGGTCACCCCCACCTCCTGACGCACGAGTTCCACCAGGGCCTCGATCGAATTCAGTTCGAGAAACTCGTTGGTGCGCAAATGGGCGCGACGGAGCGCGCGCTCCACCAGCACACCGGTACGCTGGGTGCGATCGAACCGCAGGAACGGATTAGCCGCCAGCGCCTGACGCGCCGTATCGCCACTGCTGCCCCGCGAGGCGATGGCCACCAGCGGCTCGTCATAGAGGGGCGTCCAGCGCAGCACCCCGGATGGGCGCGCCATGCCTTCGACCAGAAACGCCGCGTCGAGCTCGCCGCCCTCCACCATCGTCGCCAATTCGATCGACTTCGCGCCGATGAGCCGGACATCAAGCGCCGCGTGCGTGCGCTTGAGCCGCGCCACGACATGCGACAGCCCCCCCATCACCGACACCACCGCGCCGACCGCCACAGCCCCCGCCATCGCATCGGACCCTGAAAGTGGCAGCCGCATCTCCTCATAGAGATCCAGCAGCCGCCGCGCCATGGGCAGCAGTTCCCGGCCATCGGCATTGAGCACTGCCACGCGTCCGCTGCGGTCGAACAGTTCGCGCCGCAATTCCTCCTCCAGGGAGCGCATTTGCAGGCTCACTGCCGCCTGGGTCAGTGCCACCTGACCGGCGGCGGCGGCGAACGAGCCATGCTCGGCCACGGCTACGAAGGTCCTTAGAAAGCGGATTGTGCTCATGGGGTGCTCATTGAATGCATATGGGTCGCTGGCCTCCTTGCTCGATTCACAAGTTTTTCTTGTGGATCAGGCAAGGAATATTAACTTTCATTATGTCGACCGGCGCGGAATAATTTTGGGTTGCTGCCCAGAAGAGATGTGCCGTACCCATCCGCACCGGAGAAGAGAAATGAAAACCTGGCTTCGCCTGTTTGGCGTCGGCCTTGCCACAAGCCTGACCCTGGCTGCTGCCCCGTCGCACGCAGAGAACTATCCCAGCAAGCCGATCCGGCTGATCGTGCCCTTCCCGGCCAGCGGCGCCACTGATCTGCTGGCGCGCGCTATTGCCCAGAAAGTGGGCACGAGCATGGGCCAGCAGATCGTGGTGGACAACCGGCCCGGCGCCGGCGGCGCGATCGGCTCGGACATGGCGGCCAAGGCGCCCGCCGACGGCTACACACTGCTGATCGCCACGACCAGCACGCACTCGATCGGCCCGTACATCAACACCCATCTGCCGTACAACACAGAGACGGACTTCACGCCGATCGGCCAGGTGGCCACGGCCACCAACGTGCTGGTGGTGCCGAACTCGCTGCCGGTGAAGAACGTCAAGGAACTGATCGACTACGCGAAAAAGCATCCGGGCGAGTTGAACTACGCATCGAGTGGCAACGGCACGGTCGTGCATCTGACCGCCGAGGCATTCAAGGCCCAGGCCGGTGTGTTCATCACGCATATTCCGTACCGTGGCACGGCGCTGGCGGTGCCTGACCTGATCTCGAACAAGGTGCAGATCCTGTTCGACAGCATCGTGTCCGGCATGCCGCACGTGAAGGACGGCAAGCTGAAAGGGCTGGCCGTGACCAGCATGAAGCGCTCGCCGCTGGCACCGGACCTGCCGACGGTCAACGAATCGGGGCTGCCCGGGTTCGAATCGGACACATGGTTCGGCATTTATGGCCCCAAGGGCCTGCCGACAGATATCGTCAACCGCCTGAACAGCGAGTTCAACAAGGCCATCCAGTCGCAGGACGTCAAGGATCGCCTGGCCAAGCTCGGCGCCGAGCCCGTTGGCGGCACGCCGGCGCAGTTCGCCGCGATGGTGAAGAAGGACAGCGCCCGCTGGGGCAAGCTGATCAAGGATCGGAAGATCCAGGTGGATTGATTCTTTGATCCCCAATTTTGCTCTGCTCTCCTGCACGATGGGAGCGCAGAGAAAACACTAGGCATAGCGAGAGACACCATGCAGAACTTCAACTGGACCAACCCCTACCCCACCGTGCGCATTCCGCTGTTCGCGCGCAACGTTGTGTCGACCTCGCATCCGCTGGCGGCCCAGGCCGGCCTGCGGATGCTGCTCAAGGGCGGCAACGCAGTGGACGCCGCGATTGCCGCCGCCGCGGCGATCACGCTGGTGGAACCGGTGTCGTGCGGCCTGGGCAGCGATGCCTTCGCGATCCTGTGGGACGGCAAGCAACTGCACGGCCTGAATTCGTCGGGCGTGGCGCCGGCCGCGTGGAATCCGGACTACTTCAAGAACAAGTACGGCGCCGATGGCAACGGCCTTGCGAACCGGCCGATCCGTGGCTGGGATTCGGTCACCGTGCCTGGTGTCATCGCCGGCTGGGCCGCGCTGCACGAACGCTTCGGCAAGCTGCCGTTCGAAGACCTGATGGAACCCGCGATCGAGATCGCGGAACGTGGCTATGCGGTGCCGCCGGTGGTTGCACACAAGTGGGCCGCCGCCGTGCCGGACCTCAAGAGCCAGCCCGGCTTTGCCGACACGTTCATGCCGAATGGCCGCGCGCCGGCCGTCGGCGAGAAATTCTTGTTCAAGGATGCCGCAGACACGCTGCGCAAGATCGGCGCCACTGGCGGCCGTGCGTACTATGAAGGCGAAATCGCCGAGAAGATCGCCGCGTTCAGCAAGGCATGCGGTGGCGCGATGACGCTCGACGATCTTCGCAACTACCGCCCCGAGTGGGTCACGCCGATCAGCAAGTCCTACCGTGGCTACGAAGTGCACGAGATTCCGCCGAACGGCCAGGGCATTGCCGCGCTGATGGCGCTGGGTATCCTCGATCAGTTCGACGTCGGCTCGCTGCCGGTGGATTCGGTCGACTCGCAGCACCTGCAGATCGAGGCGATGAAGCTTGCCTTCGCGGACCTGTACCGCTACGTGGCCGATCCGCGCAGCATGGAGGTCACGCCCGAGCAGATGCTGGACGAGGCCTACCTGAAGTCCCGCGCCAAGCTGATTGACATGCAGCGCGCGACGCATTTCAACTTCGGCATGCCCCGCACTGGCGGCACGATCTACCTGACCGCGGCGGACGAGAACGGCATGATGATCTCGTTCATCCAGTCGAACTACATGGGCTTCGGTTCCGGCGTCGTGGTGCCGGGCACCGGCATCAGCCTGCAGAACCGTGGCGTGGGGTTCTCGATGGATCCGAAGTCGGCCAACGTGGTGGAAGGCGGCAAGCGCCCGTTCCACACGATTATCCCGGCCTTCCTGACCAAGCAAGGCAAGCCGGTGATGAGCTTCGGCGTCATGGGCGGCGATATGCAACCGCAAGGTCATCTGCAAACCGTCGTGCGCATGCTCGACTACAACCAGCAACCGCAGGCTGCCTGCTGCGCACCGCGCTGGAAGGTCAACCGCGACTTCACGCTGGACGTTGAAGGCACCATGGACCCGAACACCGTGGCCGGGCTCAAGGAGCGCGGCCACAAGCTCAAATCCGTGGAAGACCCGTATATGGACTTCGGCTCCGGCCAGTTCATCTGGCGTTTGTCGGACGATGCCGAGCAAGGCTATGTGGCCGCCAGCGACAGCCGCCGCGACGGTCAGGCCGTGGGCTTCTAAGGCAGAGGTTTAGTTGTACCGCTGTAGGTAGTACGTAGTAGAAGTCCTGCGAGGCGCCATGGGGAAACCCATGGCGCCTATTTTCATTCCGGAATTGCCACGCGCAATACACCGGCAGGCTCAGGAAGTGCTCGATCGCCACGGCATCGGCGATATCGATGCAGAACGCGCCAATCGCAATTTGCTTAAATACGCACGATGCTTGCATCAGCCCCCGGGCTGCAACTGTTCCGCTGCATTCGCGTGAAACTGTGCATGGCATGGCGTGGAGGCTCCCGTACACTTGCCGAGTCGCTGATTTCTGGAAAGCCGCCCCCATGCCTACCTTTGCCTACCGAATCGTCAACGTATTCGCCGAGTCCACCTTCGGCGGCAACCCCCTGTGTGTGTTCGAGGACGCGCGCGGACTCGATGACGCGACCATGCAGGCGCTGGCCCTGCAGTTCAACCTGTCGGAGACCACCTTCGTGCTCCCATCCGACAACGCCAACGCCGCCGTGCGCATATTCACGCCGGGATACGAGATGCGCTTCGCAGGCCATCCGACGCTTGGCACGGCGCACGTCGTGCGGGACCTGATGAAAACGGGCGACGCGCTTTCGCTCGAATTCAAGGCCGGCGTGGTCCCGGTCACGGCCAAGGGTGACCGCTGGACACTGACCGCGCCGCACACCGGCGCGCCGAAGACCGCCCCGGCGGGCCTGCCGGATGCCGAGATGGCATCGTTGCTGGGCCTGACCATGGACGATCTTGCCGGATCACCGATGTGGGTCGACACCGGCGCCGACCAATTGCTGGTCCCCGTGAAGACGCCCGACGCAGTACGTCGCGCACAACCGGACAGCAGCCGGCTCGATCGCTGGCCGCAAAGCAGCCTGGGCCGCAAGACCGCCTATGTCTTTGCATTCGACCCGGAACAGCCAGGCAAGGCACTCGTGCGGTATTTCTTCACCAAGCAAGGCGGCGGCGTAGCGGAAGACCCAGGCACTGGCTCCGCTTGCGCCAACCTGGGCGGATGGCTCGTAGCAACAGGCCACCAGTTGCCCGCCAGCTACGAGGTGGACCAGGGCGAGTTCGTTGATCGCCGCTGCCGACTGGACCTGAACGTGACCGCCGAGGGCGCGATTCGCGTGGGCGGCCGCGTGATCGAACTCGGTCGCGGCACCGTGACACTCTGACAAGGACTCTGCCATGCCATCGCACGACATTGCCACACTTGCCGATCTCGAATCGTTGTACGCCGAACCGTCAGGGGCATCGCTTGCCAAGGAGGTGGACTACCTCCACCCGTATTACCGAGCCTTTGTGGAGGCGTCACCGTTCTGCCTGCTGTCTACGGCCAGCGATAAGGGCGGCGACTGCTCCCCTCGCGGCGACGCGCCCGGATTCGTACATGTGCTCGACGATCGCACGTTGTTACTACCGGACCGCCGCGGGAACAATCGCATCGACAGCCTGCGAAATATCATCGCCGACCCGCGCGTGGGGCTGCTGTTCCTGATTCCGGGCGTCAACGAAACACTGCGTGTCAGCGGGACCGCAAAGATCTCCACGGATCCCGATCTGATCTCCCGCTGCGTGGCGCAGGACAAAGCGCCGACCTCGGTGCTCGTCATCGCGATCCAGTCGGTATTCTTCCAGTGCGCCCGCGCGCTGATGCGATCGCACCTGTGGTCCGCCGACGCGCAGATTTCACGCGAGGCGCTGCCGAGCAATGGCACGATCGTCGCAACGCTGAGCCAGAATGCGATCGACGCTGCCACCTACGATCGCGAACTCCCGGACCGCCTGCGCAATAACCTTTACTAGCGCGGCAGCCACTCGGCCGCGTGGGTACCGAGTGGTTCGGAAGGCAACGCCCAATATGCCGGCGTTGCCGATAACCGGGCCGCGTGACGCACCACGGTCAACTCGCCGAAGCCCGACTCCTGCACTTCGAGCAGGTCCGAAATCTCGTCGATGTGCTGGTCGGGCACGCTGAAGCCATCCGGCACGCGACCTAGCCCGCGCAACCATTGCCCGACCTGGGCCAGCGACACGCGCACATGCCAGCTTCCGCCTTCCACCGCACGGCGGTGCAGTGCCGCCATCGCGCCGAAGGCCAGCAGATACCCCGCGGCATGATCCAGCACCTGCGCCGGGAGCGGTTTCGGTTCAGTGCTGCCGGCTGCCCGGGCTTCGTCGTCATTGAAGCCGGTGGCCGTCTGCACGAGCGAATCGAAACCACGCTTGCCCGCCCACGGCCCGACATGGCCATAAGCAGATAGCGACACATAGACGATGCCCGGACGCGCGCGCGCCGCGGCTTCGGCACCGACCCCGAGCTCCGCCAGCCCGTTCGGGCGATACCCCTGCACCACGACATCGGCGCCGTGCAGCAGCTTGTGCAGCGCGCGCTTGTCATCCGCGTCACGCAGATCGAGCTGGCAGGAGCGTTTGCCACGCCCGGTATCGATAACGAGCGGGGGAATCGACGGAAGGTGCGCAGCCGTGACCAGCAACACATCGGCGCCGTGGGCGGCCAATGTCCGCCCCGCCACCGGGCCGGCGATGATGCGCGTGAAGTCGAGCACGCGCACGCCGGACAGCGGCCTGGCATCGACATTGATTTCAGCCTGGGGGGCGAATGCCGGCAGCGGCATCGGCGGCGCATCGCCGATCCGTTCGATGATGACCGGCGGGAGCCCCCGCAACGCCTGAGCCTGCGGGTGCGCCTGCCATTCGTCATAGGTCCGCATCGCCGCCACGACCATGCCGGCGTCCGAGGCCGCCGCTTCGAAGTCCTCGGCCTTCCACTTGGACAGCGCGGCGCGCACGGCATCCTTGTCGTGCGCGCAATGCAGAAGCTTCAGCACGCCATCCCGGTGATGCGGAAAATTCGTATGCAGCCTGACCCAGCGGCCATCGCCGCACGGGTACAGCCCCGCGATCTTGTCCCATAGCTCGGGCGCGGCGCCCCCCTTGACGCGCAGGTAGCGCTCGCTGCGAAACTCGGCCATGGCATGGCGCATATCGACCGCGACGCCCTGCCAGTTGCCGGTCCGCTGCGCCCACAACGCGGCGGCAGCCAGCGCCGACGCGCCCAGGCTGGCCTGGGCCGCGGCGCCAATGGCGAAGCTGGATGGGAGAACCGGATCGGCGCCGGTCAGCGTCAGATGCCCAAGTGCTTCCGGGGGCATCCCGGCCTCGCGCCAGAGCGCGGCCAAGGCATCGGGGGCAGTTTGGGGGGGAACGGTGGCGAAGGAAGCGGAGTTCATGGCTTGTATTCCAGCAGCGGCAAGCCCCGGACTGTGCGACGATTGCGCACCACGGCCCGAGGTCTACCGCACGATGATGACCCTGATATCTGGTGGATTCTGCACCACTTCAGCCCATCGCGCCGTGAGACGATTCGGAAAAAGCCCCGCAGGTGCCGGGTTACCCCGCAGGCACGGTAAAATCGCCCCATTCCACGGAACATCAGGACCGCAAACCGGGTCAATCCAGGCCCGGACCGTCCGCCCAAGCAATCGAGCCGCCCCCGTTGCGGCGACAACATGAGCCACGACACCAAACCCAACGACACGCCCGCCGCCTCCAACTTCCTGCGGAGCATCATCGACCAGGACCTCGCCACCGGCACCTACGCCGGCCGCGCGGACAAGCAAGGCGACCCGCTGCCGACGGTCATCACGCGCTTCCCGCCGGAGCCGAACGGCTACCTGCACATTGGTCACGCCAAGAGCATCTGCGTGAACTTCGGGCTGGCCCGCGACTATGCCGGCCGCTGCCATCTGCGCTTCGATGACACAAACCCGGTGAAGGAAGACACCGAGTACGTCGACTCGATCATCGATGCCGTGCACTGGCTCGGCTTCTCCTGGGACAGCGCCCAGGCGGGCAGCACACCGCACCTGTACTTCGCGAGCGACTACTTCGACCAGCTCTACAAGTTTGCCGAAACGCTGATCGAGCGCGGCGTGGCCTATGTGGACAGCCAGAGCGCCGAGCAGATCGCCGCCATGCGCGGCAACTTTTCCGAGCCGGGCAAGCCGTCGCCGTTCCGCGACCGCTCGGTCGAGGAGAACCTGAAGCTGTTCCGCGAGATGCGCGACGGCAAGTATGCCGACGGCGAGCACGTGCTGCGCGCGAAGATCGACATGACCGCCCCGAACATCGTGATGCGCGATCCGGTGCTCTACCGCATCCGCCACGCCCATCACCACCGTACCGGCGACAAGTGGTGCATCTACCCGATGTACGACTTCACGCATTGCATCTCGGACGCGATCGAGAACATCACGCATTCGCTGTGCACGCTCGAGTTCGAAAACAACCGCCCGCTCTATGACTGGGTGCTCGAGCACCTGCGCGACGCTGGCGTGTTCGCCAATCCGCTGCCGCACCAGTACGAATTCGCGCGCCTGAACCTGACCTACGCGATCACCAGCAAACGACGCCTGAAGCAGCTCGTGGACGAGCAGCGCGTGACCGGCTGGGACGATCCGCGGATGCCCACCATCGTCGGTATCCGCCGCCGCGGCTACACGCCCGAGTCGATCCAGCTCTTCTGCGATCGCGTGGGTGTGTCGAAGGCCGATAGCTGGATCGACATGAGCACGCTCGAAGGCGCGGTCCGTGATGACCTCGACGCGCGGGCGCCGCGCAGCGTTGCCGTGCTGGACCCGCTGAAGCTGATCCTGGACAACTACCCGGAAGGCCAGAGCGAGGAATGCTCGGCGCCGGTGCACCCGAAGCAGCCTGAAATGGGCCGCCGCGTGTTCCCGCTGTCGCGTGAGCTGTGGATCGAGCGCGAGGACTTCAACGAGAACCCGCCGAAGGGCTACTTCCGTCTGTTCCCGGGCAACAAGGTGCGCCTGCGCTACGGTTATGTGATCGAATGCACCGGCGTCGACAAGGATGCCGACGGCAACGTGATTGCCGTGCACGCGAACTACCTGCCGGAAACCAAGAGCGGCACGCCTGGCGCGGACAGCGTAAAGGTCAAGGGCAACATCCACTGGGTCAGCGCGCCTCACGCGTGTGAAGCCGAAGTCCGCCTGTACGACCGTCTGTTCAACGATCCGAACCCGGATGCCGGTGGCAAAAACTTCCTGGACGCGCTGAATCCGGACTCGAAGAAGGTCGTGACCGCCTATCTGGAGCCGGGCCTGCGCGATGCCAAGCCAGAGGACCGTTTCCAGTTCGAGCGGCACGGTTACTTCGTGGCGGACCGAGCGGATTCGCAGCCGGGCAAGCCGGTGTTCAACCGCACGGTTGGACTCAAGGACAGCTGGGGCAAGTAAGCATGGCGCAAACCATTACTTTTCCGCTTGATCGCGAGTTCATCGCGCTGAATGACCTGCTGAAGCTTGCCGGCGTCTGCGACAGTGGCGGTGCCGGCAAGGCGCTGGTCGCTGCGGGCGAGGTATCGGTGGACGGTGCGCCCGAGTCGCGCAAAACCGCGAAGATCCGCGCTGGCCAGGTGGTCGGCGTCGGCGGCACCGGTGGTGTGCGCATCAAGGTGGTTGCAGCCTGAACGTCAAGCAGTGCGATCACGAGGCGGCGGCGCAATGCCGTCGCCTCGCTAACTTGTCACAGATTAGCCGTTTCAAATCGAAGGCGAGGCGGCTTCCAAGGAGCATCAATGCCAATCGCGTTCTGGTGTGTACTCGTGGCTGGCCTGATGCCAGTCCTGACCGTCGCCGTTGCCAAGGCCGGTAGCCGTGGTTACGACAACCATGACCCACGTGCCTGGCTGGAACGACAGAGCGGCCGCGCGCGGCGTGCCGACATGGCCCACCGCAATCATTTCGAGGCATTCCCGTTCTTCGCCGCCGCCGTACTGATCGCCTCGCATCTGGCCGCACCGCAAGCACGAATCGACGAACTGGCGATTGCTTTCATCGTCATCCGGGTTCTGTACACCATTTGCTACCTGACCGATCGCGCAACGCTGCGCACGTTGTTCTGGACGGTTGGGCAACTGACAGTGATCGGCATATTCCTGCTGCCAGTCTTCGTTCACTGAGTCTGTCCACGGATTGTGTCCATGAAGCGGAGGCCCCGAATGCGCGTCATCCTTCCGATTGCCGCAGCACTGCTGGCCTCCCCTGCCCTGGCCGCGCCGGCCACCTACACCGTGGACCCGACACACACCGCCGTGTACTTCGGCGCGAGTCACTTTGAACGCACCACGGTTCGTGGCCGCTTCGGCAAGATGGACGGGCGCATTCTTTACGACCCCGACAGCGGCACCGGGTCTATCGACTTCACCGTTGACACCGACTCCGTCGACACGGGCAACCGCAGCCTCGATGGCGTGCTGCGTTCCGCGCAGTTCCTCGACGCCCAGAACTTCCCCGTTGCCCGGCTGCAGGCGAACCGCTTTATTGTCGAGAACGGCAAGCTTGTCGCCGTGGAGGGTTCGCTATCGCTCCATGGCATCAGCCAACCCTTGCGCCTCGAGGCCGATCGTTTCAGTTGCGGGGAGACGGTCCTGTTTGGTGTCAGGCGGAACGTGTGCGGCGGCGACTTCCATGCCAGTTTTCCGCGCAGTGCTTTCGGAATAACACGCTTCCTGCCCGAGGTTGGCGATCTGGTCACACTTCAGGTGTCGGTCGAAGCATCCCCCGCCGGCGCGGCGGAACCCGCGGGAAAATAGCCAGCGGCACAGCCTGTCGAAGGCACCCCGGCGTCACCTTTAGCTGGAAGAAGTTCAGTAAAATCAGCCCTTTGCCAAGACCATCCAGCCGCGTAGCCTCACTGCGAACGGCGATGCGCGAGCCAAGATGAGCATGATTCACCTGAACGACGTCGTTGCGGCGTCGCTAGCTGCTGCCGGCGCCTGCCTGGCGTGCAGCATTCCCGGCGATTTTCTTCGCCGATTTCCACTCTGGGCCTACAAGACCTATGGCCGTGGCGCGCTGTTGCTGCCGCTGCTCGCCGTCATGGTCGGGACGTTGATCGCTGGTGTAGCCGTTGAAGGCGACATCAACAGTGATGGCGGTATTGCCTTGGTGGCGGCCGCCTCGTTCCTGGGCTTGATACTGGCTTCCGCCCTGCTGCGCTTCTGGCTCGCCGACTATCGCAAGCGCTGACCCGGCGCGGGCCAGCCGGGACATTTACCGCCCCGGCTACCCCATTTCCATCGTGTCGACGTCCGGATCACGTATGATTCGGCCTTTCGCGCACAGAGCACGATTGCTGGCGCGTGCCGCTTACCTGATCCCATGGCGCTCAAGTCCACCATTTTCAAAGCCGACCTGTCCGTGTCCGACATGGATCGGCCGTACTACGGCAGCCACACGCTGACCATTGCCCAACACCCGTCCGAGAACGACGCACGCATGATGGTCCGCCTGCTGGCTTTTGCCTGCGAAGCCACCGAGACGCTGACCTTCACTCGCGGCCTGGACGAACCCGACGAACCCGATCTCTGGGACAAGACGCTGACCGGCGACATTTCCCACTGGATCGACCTCGGCCAGCCCGACGAAACCCGGCTGAAGCGTGCCGCCGCGCGTGCCGATCACGTCACTGTCTATACCTACCAGAGCGCCAGCGCGCGTGAGTGGTGGAAAGGCATGTCGGGCAAGGCCAGCAAGCTGCGCAACGTGACCATCTACAATGTGCCTTCGGATGCCGTGGAAGCGCTGGCACGTATGGCCCAGCGCGCCATGCGCCTGTCCGTGACCATCCAGGATGGCGACATCTGGGTCAGTGACGACGACCACAATGTGCAGATTACGCGCGAAGTACTCCAGCGCGCGGACGATTGATTCCCAGCCACACTCAAAAGGAAGACTGCGATGCAAACCACTCCCTCCGGCCTGCAATTCGAAGACACCGTCGTCGGTTCGGGCGACGAAGCCAAGGCAGGCAAGCATGTGACCGTGCACTACACCGGCTGGCTCTTCGAGAACGGCCAGGCTGGCCGCAAGTTCGATTCGAGCAAGGATCGTAACGACCCGTTCGTGTTCCCGCTGGGCGCCGGCCACGTCATTCGCGGTTGGGACGAAGGCGTGCAGGGCATGAAGGTTGGTGGCACGCGCCGCCTGGTCATTCCCGCCGACCTGGGCTACGGTGCCCGTGGCGCCGGTGGTGTGATTCCTCCGAACGCCACGCTGCTGTTCGAAGTGGAACTGCTCGCGGTCTGAGCCAGAACCCGCCAATAAAAAACGGACGCCTTGGCGTCCGTTTTTTATTGCGCATGAAGCACAACCGGGAATCAACGGCGCTTCATGTAGAACACAAAAACCTTGTCGACCTCGGCGTGCGACAGCAACTCATTGCCCGTCTGCTTCGCGAATGCCTGGAAATCGCGCGTCGCGCCCGGATCAGTGGCCAGCACCTTAAGCACTTCGCCACTGGCCATGTCAGCCAGCGCCTTCTTGGTCCGCAGGATCGGCAGCGGGCAATTCAGGCCGCGGGCGTCCACTTCTTTCTGGAAATCCATTCCTCACACCTTCTATTTCTGATAGATGCCGTATTGTAGCGAAGCGCCGAGCAGGCTGAAGTCGGTCGGGCGACGCGGATCGGGAATGTCGTCACCGGTGGCGCGATCATAGAAGCGCACCGGCATTCCGCGGCGCTCCAGGAAATCGGCCACGGCAAAGCCGGTACCCGCATTCCAGATCCGCATCTTCTCGGGTGCCACAAGCTTGTATTCCGCCAACTCTTCCGACAGCCGGATATTCCCGGTCGCCTGAACGTGGTAGGCAATGATCAGCTCGTTCTTGCGCATGAAGTCGTAGACACCAATCAGCGATGCCGACACGGTATCGAGATTGGTCTCTTCCTTGAGCTCGCGTGCCACGCCCAGTTCCGGCGTTTCGTCACGTTCCATAAAGCCGGTCACCAGCGCGAACATCTTCTCGGGCCACACGGCATTGCGTGCCAGCAGCAGCTTGCCCTCGTACTCGACCACAGCCGCCAGCACCGGCAACGGATTGTCCCAATGCACGAATCCGCAGCCATCCCGCAGGCAAACATGGCGATAGCGTCCAGACATTGGCAAATGCTCAAGTTCCGAACCGCATTGCGGGCAAAAACGATAGTTATGCATCGGGGGTCTCCTGTCTTCTGTCTCGTGTCTCGTTATCGTTGGTGAATGCTGGATGCGTAACTGCCCTTCAACCCGAGCAGGCCGTGCGGATATCGGCGGCAAACGCTTCCACGGTGTCTGGCTGCAGGTCCCACGCGCACATCAACCGGCACCCGCCTGCGCCGATGAAGGTGTAGAACAGCCAGCCCCGGGCGCGCAGCGCCTCGATGGCCGGCAGCGGCAGCTCGGCAAAGACGGCGTTTGCCTCGGTCGGGAACATGATGCGCACGCCAGGAATATCGGCGATGCGCTGGTGAAGCAGCGTCGCCATGGCGTTGGCGTGGCGCGCGTTATTCAGCCACACGTCGTTTTCGAGCATGCCGAGCCATGGCGCCGAAATAAAACGCATCTTCGACGCCAGTTGCCCCGCCTGCTTCACGCGGTAGGCAAAGTCTTCCGCCAGCTTGCGGTCGAAGAAAACCACGGCCTCCCCCACGGGCAAGCCATTCTTGGTGCCGCCAAAGCAGAGCACATCGACGCCCGCACGCCAGGTGATTTCTGACGGGTGCACACCGAGCGATGCCACCGCATTGGCGAATCGCGCGCCATCCATATGCACGCGCAACTGGCGCCGCTTGGCGATGGCCGCAATGGCACGCACTTCCTCCACCGTGTAGACGGTGCCCACCTCGGTGGCCTGCGTCAGCGAGACGACGCGCGGCTTCGGATAGTGGATATCGGCGCGGCGCGTGACCAGCGCCTCCACCGCATCGGGCGTCAGCTTGCCGTTCTCGCCGGGGGCGGTGAGCAGCTTCGACCCGTTCGAGAAGAACTCGGGTCCGCCGCACTCGTCCGTTTCGATATGGGCGAGTTCATGACAGATCACCGAGTGGTAAGACTGGCACAGCGACGACAGCGCAAGCGAATTGGCCGCCGTGCCGTTGAAGACGAAGAAGACCTCGCAATCGGTCTGAAACAGATCGCGGATGCGATCGCAGACCTTTTGCGTCCAGCTGTCGTCGCCGTAGGCCTTCTCATGGCCGCTGGCGTTGGCCTCGAGAAAATATTTAAGCGATTCCGGGCAGAAACCCGCGTAATTGTCCGAGGCGAACTGCTGCATGGTGGAGACTGCGGAGGTCATCGTTCAGCCTTGCTGGAAGTTACTTCTTGTCGGCCCAGAGTTCGCCACCGGTAGCCCAGTTCTCGCGCTTGACGTCGGTGATGATGATGTCGACCGCGCCCGAGGAGCAGCCAAGCGTCTCGCACGTGACACGGGTAACTTCCTCGACAAACTTGCGCTTCTGCTCGACGGTGCGGCCTTCAAACATTTCTACGTGGAAAGTGGGCATTCGTGACTCCTTTGGAATGTCAGTTCTTGTAAGAGGGATCGATTTTATCGAGTTTGCGCAGCAGTGCGGGCCATTCCATCACGCCCTCGACCGCGCCACCGTCATAAAGCTGCAGCGAGGTCTTGTCCGCAATGGCCGCTGACGGCTGGATGGTAGCGCTGCCGAGCTGCGCGCCGAGCTGGATCTCACACGCCTTGATCAGCGTGGCCATCAACACGTAGGCCTCCGCCACCGTGCGGCCCACGGTCAGCGTGCCGTGGTTGCGCAGCAGCATGGCCGGGTGCCCGCCCAGCGACCCGGTAAGCCGCCCGCCCTCGGCCGGAGAGAACGCCAGCCCTTCGTAATCGTGATAGGCAATCCGCCCGTGGAAACGCATCGCATGCTGCGAGAGCGGCAGCAGCCCCTCGGCCTGGGCCGACACCGCGATACCAGCGGTGTTATGCAGGTGCATCACGCAGTGCGCATCGGGGCGGGCCGCATGGACCGCGCCGTGCAGCGCAAAGCCTGTCACGTTGACGGGATGAGCGGTTTCGCCGACCACCTCGCCCCGGCTGTTGATCTTGACGAGATCAGACGCACGAATCTCGTCGAAGGCAAAGCCAAACGGATTGATCAGGAAGTGATCGGGTTCGCCGGGCACGGTGGCCGAAATATGGGTGTAGATCAGGTCATCCCAACGCTCCAGCGCGGCCAGCCGGTAGGCGGCGGCAAGGTCCACGCGCACGCGCGCTTCTTCGTCGCTGATCGGGAAAGCCGGGCCCGCGGCACGGCCGGGCTGCAAGGCAAAAGACATGGGGCAAAGGCTCCGCGCCGCCCTGCAACGCCTGCGCGGGTGCGTCCGGTCGAGTGAGCGGCGGAGCCGATACTGTAGCGCAGTCCTCAGGCGCCGGCATGGGCCGGTTTGCCGCCCACCGGCAGCGCGCGCCACATCCAGACGTAGATCAGCGCGCCCAGCAACAAGGCCCCGGCCGCCACCGCCAGCGACGCCGAAAATCCGCCCGTGCGGGCCACCAGCGCCGTGGCCAGCGGCGGCCCCGCGATCTGGCCGAGCGCGTATGCCGCCGTCATCAGGCCGATCAGCTTCGAGGCACGCTGGCCCCATAGGCGCCGCGCTTCACGCATCGCGAACGACACCAGCGCCGTGAACGGCAGGCCCACCAGGAGGCTGCTGAGCGCGAATCCGGCCACGGTCGGCCAGACCGCAGCCACGCCCACGCCGATGGCCTGCATTGTGTACAGCATCATCATCATGCGGCGGTTGTCGTGGTGCATGCCCACGCGCGTGACCAGATACGCGCCCACCATCACCCCTGCTCCCAGGATCGGCCAGAACAGGTCTGCCCAGACACTGCCCGGCATGGCCTGGCGTGCGATTACGGGCAGGAATGTCGCGGTGATGATGTAGCCGAATCCGGCCAGGCCGTAAGCCAGCGTCAGCGCCCAGGTTTCAAGGTCGAGTTTTGGCGTGGGTGCCGGCGCGAGAGTTGGCGCGCTGCCACCGCACGGCGTGTGTAACGCAGGGGGCGGCGAACCGAACACACGCCACACCAGCGCCAGCATGACGGCGCCAAGCACCGCGAACGTCATCCATCCCCAATTGGCCAGCCAGTGCCCCGCCACCATGCCGAATGCCGACACCCCCGTGATCACGATGCCGACCCCCGGCCCGCAGAACATCAGGCCGCCAAGGGTCGGATGGTCGAGTTCGGCGAGTCGCTGCATGCACCACGCGGTCGCGTAGACCATCACCACCGCGCTGGCGATACCGGCCAGCGTGCGCCAGGCGAGCCACGCCACCATGCCGCCGGGGAGCGCCATGGCCAGCGTCAGCACCACGGTCAGCACCAGCGCGCCGCGCACCATGCGCACCGGGTCGGGCCGGATGAACAGGCATAACAATGCACCCAGCAGGTAGCCGATATAGTTCAGCGTCGCCAGCGCGCTGCCCTCGGCCAGGGTCACGGTGCCGTCGTGCAGCATCATCGGCAGCAGCGGCGTGAAGGCGAAGCGCCCGATGCCCATGGCCAGCGCCAGCGAGACGAGCCCGGCCAGCGCCACGGCCCATGGGCCAGCGGTTTGCCGGGTCAGCAATCCGGAGGAAATATCGGCATTTGCGGAAGGCATGTGACGGAATCCGGGCTGGCGCCGCATTCGGCGGATTTGACAATGTCGCCAATGCTACGCCTGAATCGTCATACCTGCCGGCAGCCGGCCAGCCCGCTCCGGCACGCTCCGGCACCAATGCGCGATGGCGGAATGTGGCCGGTCGCCTACACTGGAAGTGGCGCGGCCACGGCATTCACTGCGGGCCGCTCCCCGCCATGACACTCGCACCGATCCGAGACTGGCTGGCCCGGGTGCGCTGGCTCGCACTGGGGCACGCCCTCGGGCTCACCTTGCTGGCGATGACAGGCGCGCACGCGCAGTCCGCGTCATCCGCATCCACCGCGCCTGCCGTGCCACCGGTCTACGTCATCCCCATCCGGGGCGCCATCAGTCCGGCCAGCGCCAGCTTTGCCGTGCACGGCATCGAACAGGCCAGCAAGCATGGGGCGCAACTCATCGTGATCGAGATGGATACGCCAGGCGGCCTGGACAAATCGATGCGCGACATCATCCAGGCCATCATCGCGTCGCCCGTGCCGGTTGCTACATACGTCTATCCCGGCGGCGCGCGGGCCGCCAGCGCGGGCACCTACATCCTCTACGCCAGCCATATCGCCGCAATGGCGCCCGGCACCAACCTGGGCGCGGCCAGCCCCGTCGCGATCGGCATTGGCGGCCCGAAACCGGAAGCGGGTCCGGCACCCGCATCGGCACCATCCAGCGCTCCGGCGGCCGAGGACACGATGACACGCAAGCAGATGCATGATGCGTCCGCCTACATCCGAGGGCTGGCGCAGTTGCGACACCGCAATGCCGACTGGGGCGAGCGCGCGGTAAGAGAAGCGGTGAGCCTCTCGGCCGACGAAGCCGTGGCGCAGCATGTGGCGGACTTGATCGCCGCCGACCTTCCGGTACTGCTCAGGCAAGTGGACGGCAAACGCATCGAGGCCGCGGGCGCCATGCGCACCCTGCACACGGCGGGCGCGCCCGTGGTCACGCTGGAACCCGACTGGCGCAGCCGCCTGCTTGCGGTCATCACGGACCCGAGCGTCGCGCTGATCCTGATGATGATCGGCATCTACGGTCTGATCTTCGAGTTTTCCACGCCGGGCATGGTCGTGCCGGGCATTGCCGGCGCGATCTGCCTGCTACTGGGCCTGTTCGCGCTGCAGATGCTGCCCGTCAACTACGCCGGGCTGGCGCTGATCGCGCTTGGCGTCGGCTGCATGACCGCGGAGCTGTTCCTGCCGACGTTCGGCGCGCTGGGCGTTGGCGGCATCATCGCCTTTGCATTCGGCGCCGTGATGCTGATCGACACCGACGTGCCCGGCTTCGGCGTGCCGCTATCGCTGATTGCCACCTTGTCCACGGTGTCGGCGGTCTTCCTGTTCGGCATGTCGATGGTCCTGTTGCGCGCGCGCCGGCGGCCGGTTGTCAGCGGCGCGGACGCATTGGTTGGCAGCATCGGCGTGGTAATCGACGATGCCCCGGCAGACGGATGGGCAACGGTCCATGGCGAACAATGGCGTATCCACAGCGCTGCCCCGCTGGTACGTGGTCAACGCGTGCGCGTGACGGCGCGGCGTGGGCTGGTGCTCGACGTGACGACCGCGGGCGACCCGTCATGAACATTCCCACTGAAACAAGAACGGAAGGAGTCTGATATGGCTTTCGGATTCAGCTTCGGCGGCTTGATCTTCCTGCTGGTTCTGCTGGTGATCTCCGCATTTCGCGTGCTGCGCGAGTACGAGCGCGGTGTGGTCTTCATGCTTGGGCGCTTCTGGCGCGTCAAGGGACCTGGACTGGTGCTGATCATCCCCGCCATCCAGCAGATGGTGCGCGTGGACCTGCGCACCGTGGTACTGGACGTGCCCCCTCAGGACGTGATCTCGCACGACAACGTGTCCGTCAAGGTCAACGCGGTGATCTACTTCCGGGTGGTCGACCCGGAACGCGCGATCATCCAGGTGGCCAACTTCCTCGAGGCCACGAGCCAGCTCGCGCAGACCACGCTCCGCTCGGTGCTGGGCAAGCACGAGCTCGATGAAATGCTGGCGGAAAGGGAGAAGCTGAACCTCGACATCCAGAAGGTGCTCGACGCCCAGACGGACGCATGGGGCATCAAGGTATCGAATGTCGAGATCAAGCATGTCGACCTCAACGAGACGATGGTCCGCGCAATCGCACGGCAGGCCGAGGCCGAACGCGAGCGGCGCGCCAAGATCATTCATGCCGAAGGCGAATTGCAGGCATCGGTGAAGCTGCTCGAGGCCGCGCAGATGCTGGCGCGTCAACCGGAGGCGATGCAACTCCGCTACCTGCAAACGCTCACCCAGATCGCTGGCGACAAGAGTTCGACCATCGTCTTCCCGTTGCCAATGGGCGTGCTGTCGGCACTTGCCGGCGGAGGGTCGAAATAGCACATTTTGATGCGATTGATTGGCCTCAAGAGTTTGCGCTGGACGCCACAATCGTTCACAACTTCCCTATTGGCATGAGCCGGATCGAGGCCTAGCATCGGCCTCGCCGTCTGCACCTTTGCTGACGGTTTCCTCCACTCATTTCAAGGGCACCATGGCAAGGACTATCGAGCTGTTCGGCTGGTTTGTGTTCAACGTCGCGATTCCATTGCTCGCGCCGTTAGCACTGCTACCGCTAGCCAAGCTGCCCCACTTCTTCCGGGAAGAAAGTCACGGCATCGTCCGGCGTGCGATCGAAGGTGGGCAGCTACTCTGGGCTGCAATCCCGATGAGCGCCAGCGCCTGCTACCTGCTGGCTTCCGCGCTGGATGAGTCCCACTGGAACCGCCAGACCATGTGGATTGGCATTGCGATGCATGTGTTCCTGATCGTCTTCGCAGCCGTGCTGGTACTGCTGGGCGCGATGGAAGCCAGCGCCGCAGTCACGCGTCCACGCGATCGACCCAACTGGGTCTTGAGGATTTCAGTCTGCCTGACGATCGTCAGTGCAGGAGCCTACTTCGGGATCTACGCCGAACTGGTTCGGCCCAGCGGCCTTTGAAAACATCGTGAATCATCAGCCAAGGAGCATCAACATGCAGAAAGCCATCATCAGATTCCTGGAAGACAACGAACTTCAGCGCAAGGTGATGACCAGGGTCTTCAAAGGGTATCTCGTCGTCTACGCGTCGTGGGTTGCCTGGGGCATCTATCTGAAGCATGCGGCAGCTTGAAGGTGATGCGAATCCTGACCGTGCCACGCGGCCGCGGTCAGGAGGCTCCCTACACGGCGTGCGCTGCCGATTCCGCGGGTGCGGTGCGCTGAGATAACGCCGAGGAAAGGCCGCCCGCCATACCGCGCGACCGGCCCGAGCTGAGATAGTCCGCGATCGATTCCTGCGTCACGTCCCCCAGGTATCCCCCATCGGCATCGAGCACGGGCAGCCAGCTCGTGTTGTGCTGATACATGCGCGACAGCACGATGCGCAGGTGTTCATCGCACGTCGCCGTGACGGTGAGCGGCCGCATGACATCGGCACAGTGCCCGCCAGACGCCATCGCGCCCCGCACATCGCGGCGCGTGACATAGCCAAGCACGTGCTGCGCGTCATCGACAACGGGAAGGTGGCGCACGTCGGCATCGTCCATCACACCGAATGCTTCGGCCAACGGCATGTCGGGCCGGCTGATCGGCGGCATCGTGGCGGCGTCCCCGGCACGCACCAGCAGCAGGCGCTTGAGCGTGTTGTCGTGGCCGACGAAGGCCTGCACGAAATCGTTGGCGGGGTGAGCCAGCAACGCATCGGGATGATCGAACTGCACGAGCTTGCCGCCACGGAACACGGCAACCTTGTCGCCGAGCTTGATCGCTTCATCGATATCGTGCGACACCATGATCACGGTCTTGCCGAGCTGGCGTTGCATCTGGAAGAACTCGTTCTGGATGCTTTCGCGGTTGATCGGATCGACCGCGCCGAACGGCTCGTCCATCAACAGCACCGGCGCGTCGGCCGCCAGTGCCCGGATTACGCCGATGCGCTGCTGCTGGCCGCCGGAGAGTTCGCGCGGATAGCGCTTGAGCATCTTGTCCGGGTCCAACTGCACCATCCGGATCAGTTCGCGCGCCCGTTCGCGGCACTGTTTCCTATTCCATCCCAACAGGCGCGGCACGACCATGATGTTCTCTTCGATCGTCATGTTCGGAAACAGGCCGATCTGCTGGATCACATAGCCAATCTTGCGCCGCAGGGTCACGCCGTCGAGTCCGGCCGTGTCCTCGCCATCGATGCGAACGGTACCGGAGGTCGGTTCGATCAGGCGGTTGATCATCTTCAGCGTGGTGGTCTTGCCGCAACCAGACGGCCCCAGGAACACGCAGATTTCGCCACGCGGCACCGCCAGGCTGACGGCATCGACGGCACGCACTTCGGTGCCATCCTTTTGGTGGAAGGTCTTGGCAAGTTTGTCGAGTTCTATCATTGACGGATTCCTTTCGGCGTCAGCGCGCGCTGCAGTGCCTGCAGGCACGCGTCCGCCACAATGGCGAGCAGGCTGACGAGAACCGCGCCCACGGCCAGCTTGCTCATGTTGCTCTGGCTGATCGCTTGCAGGATCAGCACGCCCAGGCCACCGGCGCCGATGACCGCCGCGATCGTGGCCACACCGATGTTCATCACGACGGCGGTACGCACGCCGCCCAGGATCACGGGCACGGCGAGCGGAAGATCCACCAGCCGCATACGCTGCCATGTGGTCATGCCAATGCCGCGGCCGGCTTCCTGGATGCCAGGATCGATATTGGCCAGCGCGGTGTACGTGTTGCGCATGATCGGCAGCAGCGAGTACAGGAACACGGCGGTCACGGCCGGCAGGTAGCCCAACGCGTGGCCGAAGCGCGCGAAGATCGGGATCATCAGGCCGAACAGCGCAATCGACGGCAGCGTCAGCACCACGGTCGCCAACGCCAGCATCGGCCCGGCCAGAAAGCGGTGTCGCGTGATCAGGATGCCGAGCGGCACACCGATGACGATGGCCAACCCGACTGCGGAGCCAACGAGCGCAAGGTGCTCGCCAGTCAGCCGCAGCAGCATCGGCCAGCTATGGTGAAGGTAGGTCAGCAGATCCATGATGGGCTCCTCAGATCAGGCCATGGCTGCGCAGGAAGTCTCCCGCCACCTTGTCCACTGGCTGCTGGTCGATGTCGACCTGATAGTTCATATCGGTCATCGCCGCGTTGTCGAGCTTGGCGGCGAGCGCGTTGAGCAGGTCGGCAAGTTCGGGATGCGCGTCGAGCGCGGCCTTGCGCACCACGGGCACCGCGTTGTACGGCGGGAAGAAATGCAGGTCGTCCTCGAGCAGGACCAGATCGAAGCCCTTCACTCGGCCATCGGTCGTATAGACGAGACCCAGGTCCACCTGGTTATTCTTCAGCGCCGTATAGACCAGGCCCGGATCGAGCTGGATGACGTCCTTGCGCGTGAATGGCAAGCCGTAGGCGGCTTTCAGTGGATCGAGTCCGTCAGGGCGCGCGGCGAATTCCATGTCCACCGCCAGCGGGTGCCGCTTGTCCTCGCCGTCGGCACGCATTTTCTCGGCATACGCGGATAGCGTGGTGGCGGTGCCGGCGCGCTCCTTCGGCATCGCCAGCGCGTACGTATTGTTGATGGCCGACGGATCGAGCCAAACCAGCCCCTTGGCCGCGTCGAGCGCCTTCACACGCGCGTAGCTCTGCGGGCCGTCCAGCTTTTCCTCGACCTTGTTGAAGACGATCAACGCCGTGCCCGTGTAGTCCCACACGACGTCAAGCTGACCGGACTCCATGGCCTGGCGCATCAGCGTGCTGCCCAGCCCCGCGGTCAACGTGGTGTCGACACCGTGGGCACGCAGGTACTGCGATGTCATCGACGACAGGATCAGCTGTTCGGTGAAGTTCTTGCCACCGATGCGCACCGGATCGCTGGCGCTCTGCGCGCGTGCCGGAGCGGTGGTCAGCAGGATCGCCGCGAACGCCGCGCCCAGCGCGACGACCAGCCAGTAGAGCCGGCTCTCGGAGAACGGCGAACGGTGTCGGTTCTTGTTGGATCTCATGGATGATTCCTCAGCGTGCCAGCCCGCGGCGGCGCAGGTAGACATGGCCAGCGGTGGCGAACAGCGCGTCCAGCGTGAGGGCCAGCAGCGCGGTGGCGCCGGCACCCAGCAGCAGGAGCGACTGGTTGTTCAGGTAGATGCCCGGGAAGATCAGTTCGCCAAGGCTGTTGGCACCGATCAGGAATGACAGCGGCACGGTGCCAACATTGATCACCAGGCTGATACGCACGCCGGCCAGGATCACGGGCAGCGCATTGGGCAGTTCCACGCGGATCAGTTGCTGGCACGGCGTCATGCCGATGCCGCGCGCGGCTTCGAGCAAGGCAGGCGACACATTGCGCAGGCCCTCGTACGTATTGCGCACGATCGGCAGCAGCGATGCCAGCCACAGCGCCAGGATGGCGGGCCGTTCGCCGATGCCGAGCACCGCCAGCGCCAGCGCCAGCACCGCCAGCGAAGGCACGGTGTTGCCGACGTTGAAGATCTGCATCAGCCGGTCGGCCCAGCGGTGCATGCAGGGGCGGCTCAGTCCGATTCCGGCGGGGATGCCGGTAGCCAGCGCGAGCGCCATCGAAATGGCCACGAGGCGCAGGTGATCGACCACATCGTAGAGCAGGCGTTCCTGGTACTGGTTGATCACATCGACGCCAATCCAGGCGACGAGTCCCGCCAGTGCGACGGCAACGACGCCACTCCAGGCAAATGCCCGGATGGTTTGCTTTGACATATTCCCTCTCTCCTCTTCCGGAACGAAAAGCGAAAGAGATTTCGCCGCCACTTCCGAAATGCGGAAAACAAAGGGGCCGGCGGAGTTGATTGGGGGTGCCCGCCGGGGCCCGTTTCAGATTGCCTTGCCGCCATGACCGGCACGATTGCCGGCGGACGGACTTTCGGGTGTCACACCACCGATGGCAGTGGCGAATCACCCTGTTGATGGGGTTCGAGCAAGAAGCCAGAACCCGCAGATTGCGGCGCAACCCGGAGGGCTGGCCAGTGGCGGCGACTGATGTCGTGTCAAACGCGCTTCGGTGGAGCGCCGCCAGGTCAATCGGCCGTTGACGGATAACGCTTCGCGGGGTTCAGGAAAGGTCCGAGCCCATCGAAATTCACGTCAACGGATGACAAAGAGAGCGCTATTATACACATCTTCTGCGATTTCGTCATCATCGCGAATTCTGACGCCTCAATGACCCGATTTCGCCGGCATTTTCCGGCCACCGCGGCGTTGCAAAAATGCGCAGGACATACCCATTCTCGTCCCATACACAGAACAATCTGTTGCCTCCTGCCCCACTACCGCTTTGGCGCCAAAGCCTTACATTGAGTGGGTAGATCCGACGGCCAGAGCGCCGTCTCAATGGAGAGAAATTCATGGACACCACCCGCATCCAAACCGTTCCGGCAACCGCCACGGAAGCCGTGCAGCGTTCGCGCAGCGTGGACCGCGTGGTTCGCGGCATTGCCACGTCCGACGGCGCCGGCGTCAAGCTGACCCGTGTGCTGACGCAGAACCTGCAGCGCAGGCTCGATCCGTTCCTGATGCTCGATGCCTTTGGCACCGACAACAAGGACGACTACATCGGCGGCTTCCCCGATCACCCGCACCGCGGCTTCGAGACCATCACCTACATGCTGGCCGGCCGCATGCGTCACCGCGACAGCGCCGGCCATGAAGGCCTGCTGGAAAACGGCGGCGCGCAATGGATGGTCGCAGGCGCCGGCGTGGTGCACTCGGAACTGCCGGAGCAGGAAGACGGCCGCATGGAGGGCTTCCAGCTCTGGCTGAACCTGCCGGCTGCGGACAAGATGACGACGCCGTGGTATCGCGACATGCCGGCGTCGGCCATCCCGACCGTGGCGCTGCCATCGGGCGGCACCGTGCGCGTCCTGGCGGGCGCCTCGCATGGGGTGGCGGGCGCGGTGACGCGGCCAGTTACCCAGCCGCTGTACCTCGACGTGCACCTGCCCGCGGGCCAGACGTTCGCGCAGACGCTGACGGCCGGCCATAACGCGTTCCTCTACGTCTATCGCGGCGCGGTCACCGTGGGCGATGCCGATGGCGCCGTGGTTGAGGCCCAGCGCATGGGGGTGCTCGACAACGCCACCCGTGCCGACGGGGTCGTGATCAAGGCCAATGAGGACGCGCGCTTCCTGCTGATCGCAGGTCAGCCGCTGAACGAGCCGATCGCGCAGTACGGCCCGTTCGTGATGAATACGCAGGATCAGATCTACCAGACCCTGGCAGACTTCCGCGATGGCCGTTTCGCCACGATTCCGGCGAACCAGGCCAGTTGACCTGACCGTCTGAGCGCGTCGCCCGACGCGCCCGACGTGCACCCAGCCGCCGCTGGGTCGGGGTTTCCCCGGCCCAGCGGCGGTTTTTCTTTGCCACTGTGGTCGGCACGCGACTTGCAACCTTCCTGGAACCGTTGTGGGGCATGGGAAAGGGGTCAAAGTGACCCGCCGAACCCCCACGCACTTATATAATTCACCGCAAATTCCGGGCATCACGCAACCATGATGATGACGACCTGCCGCGCAGCGATGCTGCGCCACGCACAGCCGCTGTCACGTGCCTGATCTCAACGTTGCTGCCACAACAATTCGAGCCGCCTCAGTGACATTACAAACTCCCTCCAGGCTGGCGCTTGCGCATATCACCAAGCGCTATCCCGGCGTGACCGCCAATGACGACGTCAGCCTTAGCGTCGCACCCGGCGAAATCCATGCCGTCCTTGGCGAAAACGGCGCCGGCAAATCCACCCTCATGAAGATCATCTTCGGCGCGGTTCGCCCCGACGCCGGCGAGGTGCACTTCAATGGGGCGCCAGTATCGATCAACAGCCCGCATGACGCCCGCAACCTGGGCATCGCGATGGTCTTCCAGCATTTCTCGCTGTTCGATACGCTGACCGTGACTGAGAACATCGCGCTTGGGCTGCCCCCCAAGGACATCGGCAGCATGAAGCAGCTCGCCGAGCGAATTCGCGCCACGGCCGAACGCTACGGCCTGCCGCTGGAGCCGCACCGGCACGTGCACACGCTCTCCGTGGGCGAACGCCAGCGCGTAGAGATCGTGCGCGCGCTGCTGGCCAATCCCCAGTTGCTGATTCTCGACGAGCCCACTTCGGTCCTGACACCGCAGGCCGTGGAAACGCTCTTCGTCACGCTGCGCCAGTTGGCCGCCGAGGGCACAAGCATTCTCTATATTAGCCACAAGCTCGACGAGATCCGCGCGCTGTGCCATCACGCGACGGTGATGCGAATGGGCAAGGTCACGGGTGTGTGCGATCCGCGCGAGCAAAGCGCCGCGTCGCTGTCGCGCATGATGATTGGCGGCGAGCCGCCGCGCGAAGCCCGCGTGACTGCCGAACGCGGCCCGGTCCGGCTTGCCGTGCGCGATCTGTCGCTGCCGCCCGCGCACCAGTTCGCTACCGAACTGCAGCGTATCTCGCTGGATGTCCATGCGGGCGAGATCGTCGGCATCGCCGGCGTTTCCGGCAATGGCCAGCAGGAACTGCTGGCCGCGCTGTCCGGCGAAGACGCACGCACGGCAAGTACAGCCGTGCATCTCGACGGCAAGGCGGTCGGCAAGCTTGATGCGCGTGGCCGTCGCCGCGCCGGCCTGGCCTTCGTTCCCGAGGAGCGCCTGGGCCGTGGCGCGGTGCCGGGCATGAGCCTGTCGTCGAACACGCTGCTCTCTCACCAGACGCCGCCGTTCGTCCGCCATGGCATGGTGTCACCGAAGGCCGCCGATGGCCTGGCGGCCGGCATCATCAACCGCTTCCGCGTCAAGGCAAGCGGCCCCGCCGCGCTGGCGCGCAGCCTTTCGGGCGGGAATCTGCAGAAGTTCATTGTCGGCCGCGAGATCGAGACCGGTCCGAAGGTGCTGATCGTTGCCCAGCCAACCTGGGGCGTCGACGTCGGCGCCGCCGCCCAGATCCACAACGAGATCCTGGCGCTCAAGGCTACCGGCTGCGCAATTCTCGTCGTCTCCGAAGAACTCGACGAACTGTTCGCGATCTGCGACCGGCTACACGTCGTCGCCAAGGGCCACCTGTCGCCGTCGATTCCGGTGGAATCGGCCACGCGCGAGCAAGTGGGCCTATGGATGAGCGGGCTATGGGAAGGCGGGCCAGCCAGCCAGCATGACGGCGTTGCCGCGGAGGTGACCGCCCATGGCTAAGCTCCTCTCCCCCGTCGTGCTCGCGCCGCGCGGTGTCCCCTCGCGCCGCATGGCCTATGCGTCGCCGCTATTCGCGATCGTGCTGACGCTGTTGTTCGGCGCCATGCTGTTCCTGTTGATCGGCAAGGATCCGATGGCCGCGCTCAAGGTCTTCCTGGTCGATCCGCTCAAGGACAAGCGGGCGATCGGCGAAGTCCTGCTCAAGACCGTGCCGCTCGTGCTCTGCGCGCTTGGCCTCTCCGTCTGCTATCGCGCCAATGTGTGGAATATCGGCGCGGACGGCCAGCTCATTCTCGGCGGCATCTTCGCCGGGGCCACCGTGCTCTGGTTCGACACGCCGGGCAACACCACCAGCGGCTTCGTCGTGCTGGTGCTGGCTTCGCTGGCGGGTGTCGTCGGCGGCATGGTGTGGGCATCCGTCACCGCGCTGCTGAAGGATCGCTTCAATGCCAACGAGATCCTGGTCTCGCTGATGCTGACGTATATCGCGCAGCAACTGCTGCTGTGGGTCGTCAATGGGCCGCTCAAGGACCCGAATGGCATGAACTTCCCGCAGTCGAAGGTGTTCTCCTCGGCATTCCTGCTGCCGAACCTGCTGCCCGGCTCGCGCCTGCATGTGGGCTTCGCGGTGATGCTGGTGCTTGTGGTCATCATGACCGTGTTCGTGTTCCGCAGCTTTGCCGGATACCGCCTGCAGGTGGGCGGCACCGCGCCGCTGGCCGCGCGCTACGCCGGGTTCTCGTCGCGCAATGCGCTGTGGAGCGCGCTGATGGTCTCAGGCGGCACCGCCGGGCTCGCTGGCGCGTTCGAGGTCACCGGCCCGATCGGTCAATTGCTGCCGTCGATCTCGCCGGGCTACGGCTTTACCGCGATCATCGTCGCGTTCGTGGGTCGGCTGCATCCGGTGGGCGCCGTGTTTGGCGGCATCGTGATGTCGCTGTTCTATATCGGCGGTGAGATGGCGCAGTCCCGACTGGGCTTGCCGTCGGCAATCGGCTGGGTGTTCCAGGGAATGTTGCTGTTTTTCCTGCTGGCCTGCGACACGCTGATCGATAACCGCCTGCGCTGGCGCGCCCGCGCCGCCTGATCCGGAGCCCACAAGAACATGGAACAACTCGCTCCCCTGATCGCCACCGCGATCAACGCCGGCACCCCGCTGCTGCTGGCCGCGCTCGGCCTGCTCATCAACGAACGCGCCGGCGTGCTCAATCTTGGTGCTGAAGGCATGATGCTGGTGGCCGCCGCATTCGGCTTCATGGTCGGCTACCAGACCCAGTCGCCGATGCTCGGCTTTGTCGCGGGCGCCGTGGCCGGCATGCTGATGGCCACGCTGTTCTCGTGGCTCGCGCTGGTGCTGGCCACCAATCAGGTGGCCACCGGCCTGGCGTTGTCGATCTTCGGCACGGGCCTGTCGGCATTCATCGCCCAGCGCTTTGTCGGTTACGCGATGCCCGCGCAGGCCAAGTCGGTCCCATATCTGGCCGACCTGCCATTCGTCGGCCCGGCGTTCTTCCAGCATCACTGGATGGTCTATTTCAGCCTGGCCCTGTGTTTCGCCATCATGTGGTTCCTGTTCCGCACACGCGCCGGCCTGACACTGCGCGCGATCGGCGAATCGCCCGAATCGGCGCACGCGCTCGGCTATCCGGTGCGCTGGATCCGCTTCTGCGCGCTGCTGTTCGGCGGTGCGTGCTGCGGCCTTGCCGGCGCGTACCTGTCGCTGGTCTACACGCCGATGTGGGTGGAAAACCTCGTGGCCGGCCGTGGCTGGATCGCACTGGCGCTGACCACGTTCGCAACCTGGCGTCCTGGCCGCGTGCTGATCGGCGCCTGGCTGTTCGGCGGCGTGACGATTCTGCAGTTCTACCTGCAGGGTATCGGCGTATCGGTGCCGTCGCAGTTCCTGTCGATGTTGCCGTACGCGGCGACGATCGTCGTGCTGGCACTGATTTCGCGTAACCCGGCCTGGATCCGCCTGAACATGCCGGCCTCGCTCGGCAAGCCGTTCCGCCCCGGCAACGCGTGACCCGTTTTCAGCAGTCAAACGAAGTCGAACCACAACTCGAATCACAAACGCATCACAAGACGTTCTACTAGGAGAGATCGATGATCGTCACACGCAGGACCACCCTCGCGGCCCTGGCCGCCACCGCAGTACTGGCGCTGGCCGGCTGCGGCAAGAAGGAAGCCGAGAAGCCGGCCGAAACCGCCGCCCCGGCATCTGCGCCGGCCGCTGCGGCTGCCGAGCCGCTGAAGGTGGCGTTCGTCTACATCGGACCGGTCGGCGACGCCGGCTGGACCTATGCCCACGACGCGGGCCGCAAGGCCGTCGAAGCCAAGTTCGGCGACAAGGTGAAGACCACCTTCGTCGAGAACGTGCCCGAGTCCGCCGCTGACGCCGAGCGCGTGTTCCGCGACCTGGCCAGCCAGGGCAACAAACTGATCTTCGGCACCACGTTCGGCTACATGGAATCCATGCTGAAGGTGGCCAAGGAGTTCCCGGACGTCAAGTTCGAGCACGCCACCGGCTTCAAGACCGCCGAGAACCTGGCGCAGTACGACGTGCGCACCTATGAGGGCGCGTACCTGGCTGGCGTGGTGGCCGGCAAGATGAGCAAGACCGGCAAGATGGGCGTGGTGGCGTCGGTGCCGATTCCTGAAGTGATCCGCAACATCGACTCGTTCACGCTGGGCGCGCGCAGCGTGAACCCGAAGGCCACGGTCAAGGTGGTCTGGGTCAACAAGTGGTTCGATCCGGGCAAGGAACGTGAAGCCGCCACGACGCTGATCGGCCAGGGCGTAGACATGCTGATGCAGAACACCGACTCGGCCGCCGTGGTGCAGACCGCACAGGAAAAGGGTGTGTACGCATTCGGCTGGGACAGCGACATGAGCAAGTTCGGCGAGAAGGCTCACCTGGCCGCGTCCGTGATCTCGTGGGGCGTCTACTACAACAAGGTGGTCGAGGACGTGCTCAACAACCAGTGGAAGCCCAACACCACGTGGTGGGGCCTGAAGGAAGGCATGATCGACCTGAAGGGCTTCAACACCGTGGTGCCGGATGACGTCAAGGCACTGGTGGAAGAGCGCAAGAAGGGTGTGATCGACGGCACCGCGCCGATCTGGAAGGGTCCGCTCAAGGACAACGCCGGCAAGGAACAGCTGACCAAGGATCAGGTGGCCGACGACAACTTCCTCCACAACATCAAGTTCTACGTGGAAGGTGTGGAAGGGAACGTTCCGGGCTGATTGACCTGGTGACTGGTTCCCCACTCCCGCCTTGCGGGAGTGGGGAGAAAACCAAAGGAACTTGAATCGGCTCCGGGCAGCCCAAACTAGCTGTTCACGCGCATGCGTGACATGTGATCGAGGAGGCCCACCATGTGGAAACGATTCTCAGCCCTGTGGACGCTGGTACGACGTGACGGCCGGCTATTCTGGTTTGCCCTGCGCCACCCGGACTCGCCGCCGTGGCTGAAACCCGCCGCAGCCGGGCTGCTGCTCTACGCGATCTCGCCGATCGACCTGATTCCCGACTTCATCGCCGGACTCGGCATCGTGGACGACGTCGTGCTGATTCCACTCGCCATCCATCTGATTCTGAAGCGCCTGCCGCCGCATATCCTGCGCCAGGCTGAAATGCGCGCCAGCGCGACCACCGTGCGGTCGCGCTGACTGCCGTACTACTACCGTACTTCCTCAGGGTGCCGCGTCGTCGGCGGCTGCCTGATCTTCCTCAAAGCAGATCCGCGCAAGTTCCACGACCACCAGTTCCGCCGTGGCAAGGTTCGTCGCGCATGGCACGTTGTGCACGTCACACGCGCGCACCAGCGCGTTGATATCCGGTTCGTGCGGCTGCGGCGTCATCGGATCGCGCAGGAAGACCACCGCGGTGACGCGGCCTTCCGCGAGCTGCGCGCCGATCTGCAGGTCACCGCCCCACGGGCCGGACAGCATCCGCGCGACAGGCAGCCCCGTTTCGGCAGCGATCCGGCCGCCGGTGGTGCCGGTGGCCAGCAGGTCGCACTGGGCCAGGAAGTCCCGATGGCGACCCGCGAACGCGACGATGTCATCCTTCTTGTGATCGTGCGCGATCAGCGCGATGCGTGGCTTGCTGCGCATGTCAGAACGTCCCCGGATACGCACCGCCGTCGAGCAGCACATTCTGGCCGGTCATGTATGCGGCTTGGCGGCTGCACAGGAACGCGCAGGTAGCGCCGAACTCAGCCGGGTCGCCGAAGCGGCGCGTCGGGTTGGACGCCGCGCGGCGCTGCGCCATTTCATCGACGCTGATGCCAGCCTTCTGCGCGCCGCCTTCCATCGTCTTGTAGAGACGATCGGTGTTGAACGGTCCGGGCAGCAGGTTGTTGACGGTCACGCCGTGCTGCGCCACTTCGCGCGCCAGGCCGGCGACGAAGCCGGTCAGCCCCGAGCGGGCGCCGTTGGACAGGCCCAGCACGTCGATCGGCGCCTTCACCGCGCCGCTCGTGATGTTGATGATGCGGCCCCAGCGGCGCGCGATCATCCCATCGACCGTGGCCTTGATCAGTTCGATCGGGGTCAACATGTTGGCGTCGAGCGCCTTGAGCCATTCATCGCGGCCCCAGTCGCGGAAGTTGCCCGGGGGCGGGCCGCCGGCGTTGTTGACCAGGATGTCGAGATCGCCCAGCTTTGCGGCTGCGTCGAGGGCAAGCTTGCGGCCTTCCGGCGTGGTGATGTCGGTAGCCACCGCCAGCACGCGGCGGCCGTGACGGGCGCGCAGATCGGCTGCTGCCTTCTCCAGCGGCTCGGCGCCACGCGCCACGATCACCACATCCACGCCTTCCGCCGCGAGCGCATCGGCACACGCAAACCCGAGCCCCTTGCTGGCGCCACACACCAGCGCATGCTTACCGCGCAGTCCGAGATCCATTTCTTGCTCTCCTTCCTTGGTTGATTCTTCTCGAATTTTCGAATTCAGGCTTTCTTCGTCGAAAGCAGATACATGCCGCCGAGCACCAGGGCGCTACCGATCATCTGCACGCCGCTGATTGGCTCGCCAAGCAGCCAGAACGCCAGCAGCAACGTCGAGACCGGACCGATCATGCCAGCCTGCGACGCCATCGGCGCACCGATCCGCGCCACCGCGATCATCGTCAGCGACACCGGCAACACGGTGCAGAACACCGCGTTCACCACCGACAGCCACATTACCGGCGCCGGCTGCGCGAGTTCCGCGATCGGCCGGCCCAACGCCAGATATTGCACCACGCAGCAGAACGTGGACACGCACATCGCATAGGCGACAAGCCGCAGCGATCCCACGCGCTGCACCAGTTCACCGCTCAGGATCAGATACACACCATACGACATGGCGCTGCCAAGCACCAGCGCGCCGCCCAGCCAGACCTGCGGGCCGCTCACGTCGAGGTCGTGCGCGAACACCAGCACGATGCCCGCATAGGCCAGCAGCAGCGATATCCACTGGCGGGCCGCGATAGGCCGGCGGAAGACCAGCGCGGTCGTCAGCAGCACGAAGGAAGGAGTCAGAAACAGGATCAGCCGCTCGAGGCTCGCGGTGATGTATTGCAGCCCGATGAAATCGAGGAAGCTCGACAGGTAGTAGCCGATGAAGCCCAGGAACACCACACGGCCGCGATCGGCCCAGGACAACGCGGGCAGCTTGCGCGCCTGCCACCAGCCGATCGCCATGAACAACGGCACCGCGAACAACATGCGTAGCGTGATCACCATCACGGCGTCGACGTTGTAGCGGTACATCAGCTTGGCGACGATGGCCTTGGCCGAGAAAAGCACGGCGCCGATGGCCGCGACGGCAAGCCCGACGCGCTGTGCGGCAGGCACTTCGACGGGCGGAGACAAAGACTTCTGGGAGGCAGGCACGGGGGGACGCAGTTCGGGCATACGCCGGGCCGGCACGTTCGATTCGTGCGGCGCTTGGCGGGAACCCGGCGATTGTATGCCAAAAGACGCAATGCTCGCCGGGGCCGCGCCAATGCCTGCTTTCCCATACAATGGCCGGCGCCTGTCCGGCTCGCCAGAGCGGCGCGCCGGACAGGAACAACAAGAAACTGGAGATACCCGAGTCATGCCGTCCTACCGCTTCACGGCGCGCCGCCGTGCCATCCTGTCCGCCACCCTGCTCGCGTTCGCCGTGCCGTCGGCCGCCTTTGCCGCCGACAGCTTCCCGAGCAAGCCGATCCGCTTCATCGTGCCCTACGCCGCAGGCGGCACCACCGACCTCGTAGCCCGCACCGTGGGCCAGCGCGTGGCCGAAAAGCTCGGCCAGCCGGTCGTCATCGAGAACCGGCCGGGCGCCGGTGGCAACATCGGCATGGATGCCGTGGCCAAGGCACCGGCCGACGGCTACACGATCGGCTTCGGCGCGATCTCGACCAACGCCCTTAACCCGCATATCTACAAGCACGTGCCGTTCGATCCGCGGCGCGACTTCACGGCGATCAGCCTGCTCGGCACCTCGACCATCGTGCTGGAGGTGAGCGAGAGCCTGCCGGTGAAAACCGTTCCGGAACTGATCGCCTATGCGAAGGCTCATCCGGGGCTGACCTATGCCACGGCTGGCACGGGCACGTCGATGCACCTGGCCGGCGCGATGTTCTCGCAGGTGACGCAGACGAATCTAACTCATGTGCCGTACAAGGGAAGCAGCCCTGCCATCAACGACATGCTCGGCGGCCACATCCAGGTGATGTTCGACAATCTGCCGGCCTCGCTGCCGCACATCCAGGCAGGCAAGTTGCGCGCGCTGGCGGTGGCTGGCAAGACACGCTCGCCGTCGCTGCCGAACGTGCCGACGCTGGCCGAAGCCGGACTGCCGGGCTATGCCGTGGACCCATGGTTCGGCGTCTACGGCCCGGCCAACCTGCCGGCGCCAGTGGTGCAGGCGCTCAATGCGGCGTTCGTCGAAGCGCTGGCGCGTCCGGACGTGCGCGACAAGCTGGCCCTGGCCGGCTTCAACCCGAAGGGTTCGAGTGCAGCCGAATTGCAGACACTGACCCAGACCGAATACGAACGTTTCGGAAAGGTCGCAAAGTCGGCCGCGATCACGGTGGACTGACCACCGGGCAGGCCCGCGCATCCATTACAATCGCGCTGCACAGGGCCCTCCCGCTCCAGGGAGGGCCTTCCCGATTTCCGAGCCTGCCGCCATGAAACAAGATCCGCGCTTTCCCAATCTCTTCATCCTCGATCACCCACTGATCCAGCACAAGCTCTCGCACATGCGCGACAAGGAAACGTCGACGCGCACGTTCCGCGAGTTGCTGCGCGAAATCACGCTGCTGATGGGCTACGAGATCACGCGCAACCTGCCGCTGACCACGCGCCGCATCGACACGCCGCTGGTACCGCTGGACGCCCCGGTCATCGCCGGCAAGAAGCTGACGATCGTGCCCGTGCTGCGCGCCGGCGTCGGCATGAGCGACGGCCTGGTGGAACTGATTCCGTCGGCGCGTATCGGCCATATCGGTGTATATCGTGACGATCAGCACCGCCCGGTGGAGTATCTGGTGCGCCTGCCGGACGTGGAAGATCGCTCGTTCATCCTGTGTGACCCGATGGTCGCCACCGGCTATTCGGCCGCCCATGCGGTGGATGTGCTCAAGCGCCGTGGCGTCAAGGACGAATCCATCACCTTCGTGGCGCTGGTGGCTGCGCCCGAGGGCGTCGAGGTGTTCCAGAAGGCCCACCCCGGCGTGAAGCTCTACGTCGCCTCGCTGGACAACCATCTGGACGACCATGCCTATATCGTGCCGGGCCTCGGCGACGCCGGCGACCGTCTCTTCGGCACCAAGAACTAAGCTCGAACTGAACTGGATTCGTCTGAATGAAATTGAGGCGCTTGATGCGCCTCAATGTTTTTGTGGGATGGCCTTTCCCTGTGACTTGTACTGACTACACTGTCCGCCATACACGGTGAATCAATATAAAAGCGAAGGGAGTCCCACATGGAAGCCATCAAGATCCTGTTCACAACGCCCACCGGGCTCGGCAGTCTGGCCGTCATTGCCTTCATCATCGGGATGGGCGCGTTCTTTGCGCGGATGTTCGCACGCAAGATGCGCGAGGACGCAGAGGCCGCGCGGCGCGGCGGCAACTGAGCCCCTGGCCAGCGGCACCGACGCTGGCCCCGGCCCCTGACCATCCCCATGAAAAACGCCCGCATCGCGCGGGCGTTTTGTTTTGATGCATCGGCGTTGGTCCTGCTTCGCAGGCTACTTGCGCTTGCCGCCGCCGAGCAGACTGCCCAGCACGCCGCGAATCAGTTCCCGTCCCACCTGGGAACCCACCGTCCGCGCCGCCGACTTGGCCATCGACTCGAGGATCGAATCGCCGCGCCCGGTCTTGCCGGTGCCTTTCGTCAGCGTGCCGAAGATCTCGCCAGCCTGATCGAGCCAGCCGCCCTGCTCCGCGCTACCACTTGTCCCGCCTGCCGCGCCGCCAGTGGCCGGCCCCGCCGTTCCCGTTCCCGACGCCGCCGCGTTGCCGCGCAACTTCTCGTACGCCGATTCCCTGTCAATCGTTTTCTCATAGGTACCCGCCACCAGGGACCCCGCGATCAACGCCCGACGCTCGTCGTCCGTGATCGGGCCGATACGGCTGCCTGGCGCAAGCACCCAGGCACGCTCGGTGACGCAGGGCGTGCCCTTGGCGTCGAGGCACGACACCAGCGCCTCCCCCACGCCGAGTTCGCCGATAACCTGCTCCAGATTGAGCTTCGGGTTCGCGCGCATCGTCGTGGCCGCCACCTTGACCGCCTTCTGGTCACGCGGCGTGAATGCGCGCAGCGCGTGCTGCACGCGGTTGCCAAGCTGACCGAGCACAGTGTCCGGGATATCGACCGGATTCTGCGTCACGAAATACACACCCACGCCCTTCGAGCGCACCAGCCGCACGACCTGCTCGATCTTGTCGAGCAGCGCCTTGGGCGCATCGTTGAACAGCAGATGCGCCTCGTCGAAGAAGAACACCAGCTTGGGCTTTTCCAGATCGCCGGCCTCGGGCAGCTTCTCGAACAGCTCGGACAGCATCCACAGCAGGAAGGTCGCGTAGAGCCGCGGCGCGTTCATCAGCTTGTCGGCGGCCAGGATGTTGACCACGCCCTGCCCCTTCTCGGTCTGGATGAAGTCCTCGAGATTGAGCATCGGCTCGCCGAAAAACTTGTCCGCCCCCTGCGATTCGAGCCCCACCAGACCACGTTGGATCGCGCCGATCGACGCCGCCGAAATATTGCCGTACTCGGTCGTGAACTGGCCCGCGTTGTCGCCCACGTACTGGAGCATCGCCCGCAGATCCTTGGAATCGAGCAGCAGCAGGCCGTTGGCGTCCGCGATGCGGAATACCAGGTTCAGGACGCCTTCCTGGGTATCGTTGAGTTCGAGCATCCGCGACAACAGCAGCGGCCCCATATGGGAAACCGTCGCGCGCACCGGATGGCCTTTTTCGCCGAAGACGTCCCAGAGCGTGGTCGGACACGCGCCCCAGACCGGCTCGGGCAGGCCATGCTCGGCCAGGCGGGCCTTGAGCTTGTCCGTGGGCTGGCCGGCCTGGGAAATGCCGGTCAAGTCACCTTTTACGTCAGCCATGAACACCGGCACGCCCAGCCGCGAGAAGCCCTGGGCCAGCGTCTGCAGCGTGACGGTCTTGCCCGTGCCGGTCGCGCCGGTGATCAGGCCGTGGCGGTTGCCCATTTCGGGCAACAGCACGAGTTCTTGGTCGGCATTCTTGGCGATGAGGATGGGATCGGCCATGTGATCTCGGGAAGCGGGAATGAACGGGGTAGAAATGCACCCGCGGCCACCGGCAGAGGCGCGATGCATGGCGCTTCGGAGCGGCGGGGGCGCGTGATAAAATCCTGCGCTGATTATAGCCAGCAGATTGGCACATCAATCACATGGCGCGGCCGCCGGATTGTCAGCAACTGTCAAGGAAGCCTGATCCACGCCCGCGCCGCGCCAACAGCGGCTGCACGCCGCACGATTCGTTTTTGCGCCACGGAGAGAAACATGGCCGGTCATTCCAAATGGGCCAACATCAAACACAAGAAAGCCGCCGCTGACGCCAAGCGCGGCAAGGTCTGGACGCGCCTGATCAAGGAAATCACCGTTGCCGCCAAGCTCGGCGGCGGCGAATTCGACTCCAACCCGCGTCTGCGCCTGGCCATGGAAAAGGCCATGGACGCGAACATGCCCAAGGACAACATCCAGCGCGCGATCCAGCGCGGCGTGGGTGGCCTGGAAGGCGCAAACTACGAAGAAATCCGTTACGAAGGCTACGGCCTGGCCGGTGCCGCCATCATCGTCGACTGCCTGACCGATAACCGCACCCGTACCGTGGCCGAAGTCCGCCACGCGTTCTCGAAGCACGGCGGCAACATGGGCACCGAAGGTTCGGTGGCCTTCATGTTCACGCACTGCGGCCAGTTCCTGTTTGCCCCGGGCACCCCGGAAGACAAGCTGATGGACGCCGCGCTGGAAGCCGGCGCGGACGACGTGGTCACCAACGACGACGAATCGATCGAAGTGACTTGCCCGCCCAATGACTTCGGCGCGGTCAAGGCCGCGCTGGAAGCCGCCGGCTTCAAGGCCGAAGTGGCCGACGTGGTAATGAAGCCGCAGAACGAAGTGAGCTTCGTCGGCGACGACGCCGTCAAGATGCAGAAGCTGCTGGACGCGCTGGAAAACCTGGACGACGTACAGGAAGTCTTCACCAACGCGGTGATCGAGGAATAAGCCTCTCGCGCCGCGCCCCATGGCGGCAGCCCGGCACCAGCCAGCTGCCGCTTTTCGCATGCGTTTCTTTTCTGGCAGTGGATCATGAAAGTTTTGGTTGTCGGCTCGGGTGGACGTGAACACGCGCTGGCGTGGAAGTTGGCCCAGTCCCCCAAGGTGCAAGTCGTATACGTGGCACCGGGCAACGGCGGGACGGCGCTGGACAAGCGTCTGCAGAACGTGCCGCTGACCGACCCGGAGGTGCTGGCCGCCTTCGTCGAGCGTGAAGGTGTGGCGTTCACCGTGGTTGGCCCCGAGGCGCCGCTGGCTGGCGGGATCGTCGACGTGTTCCGCGCCCGCGGCCTGCGTATCTTCGGCCCGACCAAGGCCGCCGCCCAGCTGGAATCGTCGAAGGACTTCGCCAAGGCCTTCATGCACCGCCATGGCATTCCCACGGCCTATTACCAGACGTTCTCCGACGCCGCCGGCGCCCACGCCTATATCGACGCCCAAGGCGCGCCAATCGTGATCAAGGCCGATGGCCTGGCCGCGGGCAAGGGCGTGGTGGTGGCGATGACGCTGGAAGAAGCGCACGCTGCGGTCGACATGATGCTGGCCGACAACAAGCTCGGCGATGCCGGCGCCCGGGTCGTGATCGAGGAATTCCTCGAAGGCGAGGAAGCCAGCTTCATCGTGATGGTCGACGGCAAGAACGTGCTGGCACTAGCCACTAGCCAGGACCACAAGCGCCTGCTGGATGCGGACGCGGGCCCCAACACCGGCGGCATGGGCGCGTACTCGCCTGCCCCCGTGGTCACGCCCGCGCTCCATGCGCGCGCGCTGCGCGAAATTATCCTGCCGACCGTGCGTGGCATGGAAAAGGACGGCATCCCGTTCACGGGCTTCCTGTACGCCGGCCTGATGATCGACGCCAACGGCAACCCGAAGACGCTGGAATTCAACTGCCGCATGGGCGATCCGGAAACGCAGCCGATCATGGCGCGCCTGAAGACCGACCTGGTGGACGTGATGGAAGCGGCCGTGGACGGTAAGCTGGATCAGATCGAGCTGGACTGGGACCGCCGCACCGCGCTGGGCGTGGTCATGGCCGCCTACGACTATCCGGAAAACCCGCGCAAGGGCGATGCGATCACCGGCATCCCCGCGGAAACCGCCGACGCCGTGACGTTCCACGCCGGCACCACGCTCAAGGATGGCACGCTGCTGACCTCCGGCGGCCGCGTGCTCTGCGTGGTGGGCCTGGCCGATACGGTCAAGGCAGCACAGAAGAACGCCTACGCCGCAGTGGAACAAATCCGCTTCGACGGGATGCAATTCCGCACCGACATCGGATACCGCGCCATCAAGCGCTGATGACCCCAGGTATCCGACCATTCGCCCCACGACACGTGGGGCGAAGCCAGCCGGTACAATCATGACACCGCAATGACAGCCGGAGCGCCCGCCGCCCGGCTGTCCTGCTACCGGCCTATTCAGACCCACCCATCATGATCGATTCCCAGGCAGTCCGTGACTATCTGCTCGGCCTGCAAGACCGCATCACCGACGCCATCGCCGCTGTCGACGGCCAGGCGTTCCTGACCGATAACTGGGAGAAGCCCCCCACCGAGCGCCTGCGCGGCAGTGGCCGCACGCGCATCCTGGAGGGCGGCGCCGTGATGGAGCGGGCCGGCGTGGGGTTCTCGCACGTGCGCGGTGACACGCTGCCGCCGTCGGCCAGCGCCAACCGGCCTGAACTGGCCGGCCGCAGCTTCGAGGCGATGGGCGTCTCGCTGGTATTTCATCCGCGCAACCCGTACGTGCCCACCGTGCACATGAACGTACGCTGCTTCATCGCCGTGAAGCCCGACGCGGAACCGGTCTGGTGGTTCGGGGGTGGCATGGACCTGACGCCGTACTACGGCAATGCCGACGACTGCGCGCACTTCCACCGCACCTGCAAGGATTCGCTGACCCCGTTCGGCGACGACCTGTATCCGCGTTTCAAGCAGTGGTGCGATGAGTATTTCTTCCTGCGCCATCGTGGCGAGGCACGCGGCATCGGCGGCATTTTTTTCGATGATTTCTCGGCGCTCGGCTTCGACCGCAGCTTCGAGATGCTGCGCTCGGTCGGCGATGCGTTCCTCGCCGCCTACCTGCCGATCCTCACCGCACGCAAGGACGCCCCCTATGGCGAGCGCGAGCGCGATTTCCAGGCCTATCGCCGCGGCCGCTATGTCGAATTCAATCTCGTGTTCGATCGTGGCACGCTGTTCGGCCTGCAGTCGGGCGGTCGCACGGAGTCGATCCTGATGTCGATGCCACCGCAGGTATCGTGGCGCTATGACTGGCAGCCCGAGCCGGGCACTCCGGAAGCCGCGCTCTATACCGATTTCCTGCCGGCGCGGGACTGGGCCTGAATCGATGACCGATAAGAAGCCGGCCACCGCCAACGGACAGCAGCGTCCCTACCGCCTGGGTATCCTCGGCGGCACCTTCGACCCTCCGCATCGCGGCCACGTTGCGCTGGCCCAGTTGTGCATCGATCACCTGGATCTGGACGAACTGGTCTGGATTCCCACCGGCCACTCGTGGCAGAAGGGCGACCACGTCACCCCCGCCGCCGACCGTCTGGCCATGACGGAACTGGCCGCCGACACGCTGGATCCGGGCCGCGCCAAGGTCCGCGTGAGCCGCATGGAAGTGGAGCGCGAGGGCCCGAGCTACACGATCGACACGGTGCGGCAGTTGCGTGCCAAATACGGCGCCGACACGTCGATGTCCTGGCTGATGGGCGCCGACCAATTGCTGCGCCTGCACACCTGGCACGGCTGGGAGGCCCTGTTCGAGCAGGTGCACCTGTGCATCGCCACCCGCCCAGGTTTCGACCTCGCGGCACTGGACGGCCCGGTGCTCGACGCGATGCAGCAACGGCTGGCGGACACGCACCTGATACAATGCACGCCCTCCGGCCATATGTGGATCGACCAGACGCTTGCCGTCGACCTGTCCTCCACCGGCCTGCGCCAGCGCCTGGCCGATGGCCCGATCACGAATGATCCGGCGGATGACCAGTTGCCCGCCGGCGTGGCACACTACATTGCGCGTCACGGCCTGTACCAGCAGGCCTGAGCCGACGCGCCCCCTACCGAATGAAGCTGAACAAGAAAGACACCATGGATATTCGTAAACTGCAGCGCGCGATCGTCGACGGGCTCGAGGATGTGAAGGCGCAGGACATCAAGGTGTTCGACACCACTCACCTGACCGAACTGTTCGACCGGGTGGTGATCGCCAGCGGTAATTCGAACCGTCAGACCAAGGCGCTGGCGGCGTCGGTACGGGATACGGTCAAGGATGCCGGCGGCCACATCGTGGCGGTCGAGGGCCTGGAGACCGGCGAGTGGGTGCTGGTGGACTGCGGCGACGCCGTGGTGCACATCCTGCAACCGCAACTGCGCCTGTACTACAACCTGGAAGAGATCTGGGGCGACAAGCCGGTGCGCGTGAAGCTGGCTGCTGGCAAGGGCCTGGCCAAGGCCAGCGAGCCGATGGACGACGAGGATGCCGAGCCGGCCCCGCGCGTGCGTCGCGCATCGAACCTGCGCCCGGCGCTGGCCCGTTTGCCGGAAGGCATGAAGGAGCCGTCGCCGCCGATGGGTCACGAGGACACCGATCCGGACGCGATCGCCACGATCCGCAAGCCGACGCGCAAGACCAGCAGCACGGGCACCGCAGCCAAGGCACCGGCACGCAAGACCACAACGGCTCGCAAGACGACGACCGGCACGGCCGCCAAGACGCCGGCCCGCAAGTCGGCAACCGGCACCGCCACCAAAACGACGGCTCGCAAGACCACTGCGACCAAGACTGCTGCTGCCAAGACCGCCGCACCGCGCAAGCGCGCAACGCGTTCGGCCTGACCCTTCCTGACGTACCGACCACCGGGCATCTCTCATGCAACTTGCTATCGTGGCTGTCGGCCACAAGATGCCCGCGTGGATCGAAACCGGTTTCAACGAGTACACCAAGCGGATGCCGCCCGAGTTGCGCATCGAGCTTCGCGAGGTCAAGCCGGAAGCCCGTTCATCGAGCAATAACGCCGCCACGGTGATGCAACGCGAAGCCGCGCGCATCGAGGCCGTGCTCGGCTCGCTGTCGAAGCAGTGCCGGATCGTGGCGCTCGACGAACGCGGCAAGGACTGGACCACCGTGCAACTGGCCGAGCAACTGACCGGCTGGCAGCGCGAAGGCGGCGACGTCGCCTTCCTGATCGGCGGTGCGGACGGCCTCGATCCGGCGCTCAAGGCACGCGCGCACACACTGTTGCGTATATCGAGCCTGACGCTGCCACACGGCATGGTGCGCGTGCTGCTGGCCGAGCAGCTTTATCGTGCCTGGTCGGTCACGCAGAATCATCCGTATCATCGCGCCTGAGTCATCGCGCCTGAGTCATTGGGCCTGCGTCATTGGGCCTGAATCATCGGGCCTGAACACCGGCGGCGGTTGGCCCGCTCTCCGTGATAGCGGAAAGGCAAGCCAGTACAATCGGGGCAACTGTTTCTCTCGCCTCGATTTCCCATGACCTCCATCCTCTATCTGGCTTCCCAGAGCCCGCGCCGCCGCGAGTTGCTGACGCAGCTCGGCGTGACCTATGAACTGCTGCTGGCGGATGCCGGCGAGGATGCCGAAGCGCTCGAGGCCGTCCGGCCCGGCGAGTCCCCCGATGACTACGTCCAGCGAGTCTGCGCGCTGAAGGCCGACGCGGCACTTCAACGCCGCGCGCGTCGCGGCCTGCCCGAGGCGCCGATCCTGACTTCCGACACCACGGTCTGCCGTGGCGGCGACATTCTCGGCAAGCCCGCCGACGCGCGCGACGCTGCTGCCATGCTGGCGTCGCTTTCCGGCACCACCCATCGCGTATTGACTGCCGTGACGGTCGCGACGTCCGCCGGCCAGCGCCATGCGCTGTCGATCTCCCACGTCACTTTCCGGCCGATGCTCGCCCCCGAGATCGAGCGCTACGTGGCCAGCGGCGAGCCGCTCGGCAAGGCAGGCGCATACGGCATCCAGGGCCGCGCGGCGGAGTTTGTCGAGCAAATCGACGGTAGCTATTCGGGTATCATGGGCCTGCCCTTGTTCGAGACGGCGGCACTGCTGCGCGAGGCCGGTTTGCACTTCTGACCGGCGCTTCCAACCCGGCCTTCCGACCCAACCTCTCCGACAAGGCCCCTGGGGTCAAATGCCCGGCCACGAGCCGGGCCACAACAACAAGCGCCAACGGATCGGCGACGCGAGATTAAGCGTATCCATCGCTATGACCGAAGACATCCTCGTCAACATCACGCCGCAGGAAACACGCGTCGCCATCGTGCAGCAGGCGGCCGTTCAGGAACTCCATGTCGAACGCACGCTAACGCGCGGGCTGGTCGGCAACATCTATCTGGGCAAGGTCGTGCGGGTGCTGCCGGGCATGCAATCGGCGTTCATCGACATCGGTCTGGAGCGCGCTGCGTTCCTGCACGTGGCCGACATCTGGCATCCGCGTGACGGCGACAAGAACGGCCACCTCGCCATCGAGAAAACGCTGTTCGAGGGCCAGGCGCTGATGGTTCAGGTCATCAAGGACCCGATCGGCACCAAGGGCGCGCGGCTGTCCACACAGGTCAGCATCGCAGGCCGCACACTCGTCTATCTGCCGCAGGATCCGCATATCGGCATCTCGCAGCGTATCGAGGGTGAAATCGACCGCGAGGCGCTCCGTGCCCGCGTGCAGGGCCTGGTGCCCACCGACGAGCGCGGCGGCTTCATCGTGCGCACGATCGCCGAGGAAGCCAGCGACGAGGAACTTGGCAACGACATCGCCTACCTGCGCAAGATCTGGGCGACGATCCGCTCCAACGCCACCACCCTGCCCGCGCCGAGCCTGCTCTATCAGGACCTGAACCTGGCCCAGCGCGTGCTGCGCGACTTCATCAATGACGCCACTGGCGTGATCCAGATCGATTCGCGCGAGAACTACCAGAAACTGGTGGAGTTCGCGCAGGAATACACGCCCGCCGTGCTCCCGCGCCTGTCGCACTACACCGGCGAGCGCCCGATCTTCGACCTGTTCAACATCGACGCGGAAATCGAAAAGGCGCTGTCGCGCCGGGTAGACCTGAAGTCCGGCGGCTATCTGATGATCGACCAGACCGAAGCGATGACGACGATCGACGTCAACACGGGCGGTTATGTCGGCGCGCGCAACTTCGACGATACGATCTTCAAGACGAATCTCGAAGCCGCGCACACCATCGCGCGCCAGCTCCGGCTGCGCAACCTGGGCGGCATCATCATCATCGACTTCATCGACATGGAGAACGTGGAGCATCGCGACGCGGTGCTCTCCGAACTGAAGCGCGCGCTCTCACGCGACCGCACGCGCATCACGGTCAACGGCTTCTCGCAACTCGGTCTGGTGGAGATGACACGCAAACGCACGCGCGAATCGCTCGCGCATGTGCTGTGCGAGCAGTGCCCGGTCTGCACCGGCAAGGGCCAGGTCAAGACGCCGCGAACGGTCTGCTACGACATCTTCCGCGAAATCATGCGCGAGTCGCGCCAGTTCAATCCGCGCGAGTTCCGCATCCTGGCCTCGCAGGAAGTCATCGACCTGTTCCTCGAGGAAGAAAGCCAGCATCTGGCGATGCTCGGGGACTTCATCGGCAAACCGATCTCTCTCCAGGTGGAATCGACGTTCCACCAGGAGCAGTACGACATCATTCTGATGTAACCCCCACCCGCCGGCCGCGCAGGGCCACGTGGAACGCCACGAGCCCTGCGATCTGCAAGCCGGCCATGCCGAGCGCCATCTTCATCGTGGAGTCCAGCAGCAGCGGCACCAGCAACGCGGAAGACAGCAAATTGCCGATCTGCTGCGTCGTGACGTAGCCGCTGGAGGCCAGACCCCGCCGCTCCGGAAAGCAGTCCAGCGCCAGCAGTTGCAGGCTGGGCTGCGTCATCATCATCCCCGCCGCGAAGACCGGCAATGCGACCAACGCCCAAGGCATCGGCGGCAGGTGCAGCGCGGCCACCGCGAGATTGAAGACGCCGGCCGCCATCATCACGAGATGGCCCCGATTTACGCTGGACTCCGGACTCGTGCGGCCGGCAATGCGATGCGCCACCAGCGCACCCGCGATGATGCCCGCCACGATCGGAATGAACAGCCAGCCAAACGACTGCGCGCCGAGTCCCAGATGCTGATAGACGAAGCGCGGCGCCGCGAAGACGTAGATGTAGATCGCCAGGTTCACCCCGGCATTGGCCAGCGCCAGCGACATGAATCTCCGGCTCGACAGCATGGCGAAGTAGCCCCGCGCGAGCAGCTTGGGGTGCATCGGATGCCGACATGCTGGCGGCAAAGTCTCCGGCACCCAGATCCAGCAGGAAACCAGCAGGCTCCCCGAGATCAGCGCAAGGAACACGAAGATGCTGCGCCAGCCCATCCAGACCAGCAGCCAGCCGCCGCAGATCGGCGCCAGGGCCGGTGCCAGCGCGAAGATCATCGCGATCAGGGCCATGACTTTCTGGGCCTGCATGCCGTCGAACGTATCGCGCACCATCGCGCGCCCGACGATGACGCCGATCCCGGCCCCCACGCCTTGCAGTGCCCGCCCGGCGTAGAACATGTCGATGCCGGTCGCTCCGGCGCAGACCAGAGATCCGGCTACAAAGAACACGCAGCCTGCAAGAATCATGCGACGGCGGCCAATCGCGTCAGAGATCGCTCCGTGCCAGGGCAGCAGCAATGCAAACGGCAACAGGTAGGCCGTCAGCGATTGCTGGACCTCGGCAGTGCTCGCATGAAGCGCGTTCGCGATTGCCGCGAACGCTGGCAGGTACGTCGCAATGGCAAACTGCCCCAGCATCGACAAGCCAGCGGTCAGTGCCGCCATGCTGCCGACGCTGGGGCGCCTGGGGCCCGCTTCCGCACCCACCGCTACGACTGCCCCAGGCACATCCACTTCACTCATCACGCTGCCATCGAAGCCGCGGCCCCGGCAGGTTGTTCGGCGATGGCGGACTGGATCTGCGCCACCTCCTGCAGATCGCGCTCATAGGTGCGCGATGCGCGCAGCAGGCACAGCGCCGCGAGCAGGCCAAAGACCGGCATTGCCGTCAATGCCGCTTGCAGGCCGAATGCGTCGGAGAGCGCACCGCCCACGAACGGGCCGATGGCGAGTCCGAACAGATTCTGGAACAGCGACAGCAGCGCCGCGCCGGTGGAGCGCAGCCCCGGATGCACCACGTCGAGCACCACGCTCGAAGCCGGCCCAACCGTGCATGTCATCAGGAAGCCACCCAGCGCGATCAGCAGGAACTGCTGGTTCATGGACTCCGCCGCGCTGAATGCAACCACCAGGATCGGCGCGGTCACCATGCACAGGAACGACACCGTCTTGAGCTTGTTGCGCGGCTGCTTGGTGCCGGCGACATCCGCAACAATGCCCCAGACGAAACAACCCACCGCGCCGCACAGCACGATCAACGCCGACTGCATGGCAGCCTGATCCACCGGCGTGCCGTGGAGGCGATTGAAGTAGCTCGGCAGCCAGGCCCAGATCGTCGATACCACGACAAGCTGCAGCGCCGCGCCCAGGCAGGTCCACCACATCGTGCGCGAGCTGGTCAGCGCCGAAACCATATGCGCGAGCAGGCTCTTCGCTTTCCCTTGCTCATGGGCAGGACGCGTGTCCAGCGCCGCGGTCTTGTAGTCCGGCACGAACATGTAGAGCAGCGCCAGCAGCAGGCCGGGCACACCCACCACGCCGAACGCGGCCTGCCATCCCCAGCGTGCGGTGATCACGCCACCCAGCACCACGCCGAGCACCGCGCCAATCGATCCGGCTGCGAAGAACGCGCCGAGCAGCATCGAACGCAGCCTTGCCGGGAACAGGCTGGCGATCAGCGCCGCGCCGACGGAACCGTAACCGGACTCGCCCACACCCACCATCGCGCGCGCCATGAACAACTGCGAGTAGTTGCGGGTGAACATGCACGAAATCGTCGCCAGGCTCCAGACCACGCCCATCACCACCACGCTCTTGACGCGGCTGACGCGGTCCGCCAGCAGTGCAACGGGGATGCCGCCCAGCGCAACCACCACCGAGATGATCGACACCAGCCCGCCCAGTTGCTTGTCGGAAAGATTCCATGCGGCCTTCAGGTGCGGAAACAAGGACACGATCACCTGCCGATCGATGTAGTCGAACAGCATCAGCGCGAAGGTCATGGCAAACGCAAACCATGCGCGTGATTTGCTGACCAGATAGTCGTTGTTGTTAGCCTGCTGCGTGTCGGCGGAAAGATGGTGCATGAGCGGTGTCTCCTGTGCAGGCCGGCTGTCGGGCCCTGTCACAACTGCCTGGTTTTCTATCGGAAGCCCGCCGTTTTTCCCTCCAGATTCCGGCGGTGCGTCAAGCAGTATGGAGGCTCACCGAATGTCGATTTGACTGCGCGGGACATCAATTTGACATACCGGGACACTAAGGGAATGTTCTATCCGTGACCGGCCATTGGGAGTGACGCCAACCGGCGTCATCGTTCTGTCACTGTCGGCCGCCAGAATGCGCCTGTCATTCAAGGAAGGAGTCGACATGACGCATGCAATCGAAGTCCGCGGACTGAGCAAGTCGTTCCGCGCGGACCGCAAGGCGCTTGACGATGTCACGCTGCAAATCGCCCCGGGTGAAATGGTTGCGCTGCTGGGCGCATCGGGCTCGGGCAAATCGACGCTGCTGCGCCATGTGGCCGGTTTCGTCACGGGCGATGCCGGTTCGGGCGAGATCCTCGTCAACGGCCGCACGGTGCAGCGCAACGGACGTCTGGCCCGCGATGTGCGCCGTGTACGTGCAGACATCGGATTCGTATTCCAGCAGTTCAACCTGGTCGGCCGCCTGCCAGTGATCACCAATGTGCTCGTGGGAATGCTGACGCGCGTGCCGAAATGGCGCAGCCTGCTCCGCATTTTCAAGGCCAGCGAAGTGCAAGCCGGGCTCGATGCGCTTGCTCAGGTTGGTATAGACGACTATGCGTTTCAGCGTGCCTCGACCCTGTCGGGCGGGCAGCAGCAACGTGCCGCGATCGCCCGCACGCTGGTGCAGAACGCGCAAGTGATCCTGGCCGACGAGCCGATCGCCTCGCTCGATCCTGAATCGTCGCGTCGCGTGATGTCGCAACTGGCGCAGATCAACCGCACGCGCAAAGTCGCCGTGGTGGTATCGCTGCATCAGGTGGACGTGGCGATGCGCTATTGCCCGCGCGTGGTGGCACTGCGTCACGGCAAGGTGGTCTATGACGGCCCCTCCGCCGCGCTGACGCAGCAGATGCTGCGCGACCTGTACGGCAGCGAAGCCGACGAGCTACTGCACGACAGCGTGCCCGAGGCCCCCTCTTGCGCCGAAGGCGTGCCCGCGCCGGTGATGGTCAGGATGGATCTGGCCGCAGCCTGAGGCTTGCCTCGCACGCCTCACCACGCCAGCCCATCGCATCGCCGGCCTCGCACTGTCAGACCCGAATACCCGATTCACCCAACCCGTATTTACCTTCAGCCTTTCCAAACGGAGTCATCGATGCTTCGCAGAACTTTCCTCGCCGTGGTCGCTTCGGGTGTCGTCGCGCTGCCCGCCTTCGCCCAGGACGTCAAGACCCTGAACATGGGCATCATTTCGACGGAAACGTCGTCGAACCTGAAGTCCGCATGGCAACCCGTGATCGACGACCTGAGCCGCGCACTCGGCGTGCAGGTCAAGCCGTTCTTCGCCTCGGACTACGCCGGCATCATCGAAGGGATGCGCTTCAACAAAGTGCAGATCGCCTGGTACGGCAACAAGTCGGCCATGGAAGCCGTGGACCGCGCCAACGGCGAAGTGTTCGCATCGGTAATCGACAAGGACGGCAACCCGGGCTACTGGTCGCTGCTGATCGCTCGCAAGGATAGCGACCTGAAGTCGGTCGAGGACGTCATCAAGCGCGGCAAGGACCTGACCTACGGCGCCGGCGATCCGAACTCCACCTCGGGCACGGCCGTGCCGGGCTATTACCTGTGGGCCGCCAACAAGGTCGATCCGAAGATGCTGTTCAAGGCCGTGCGCATCAGCAACCACGAAACCAACCTGCTGTCGGTGCTGAACAAGCAGGTGGACGTGGCCGTGAACAACACCGAGAACTTCGAGCGCTATCGCATCAACACGGGCAAGAACGCCTATGACGACGTGCGCGTGCTGTGGAAGTCGCCGCTGATCCCGGCCGATCCGCTGGTCTACCGCAAGGACCTGCCGCCCGAGCTGAAGAAGAAGATCCAGGACTTCTTCGTCAACTACGGCAAGGGCGCCGACGCCGCGCGCGAAAAGCAGGCGCTGGCCACGCTGACCTACCAGGGCTTCCGCGTCTCGACCGATGCCCAGCTCGTGCCGATCCGTCAGATCGAACTGGCCAAGGAAAAGGCCAAGATCGAATCCGACAGCACGTTGGCCGCTGCCGACAAGGAAAAGAAGCTGGCCGACGTCTCGCGCCGTCTGGCCGAACTCGACCGCACCAGCAGCACGCAGTAAGCCTCGCCTGAAGCCGATGGCGCCACTCGGGTCGCCATCGGCTTTGCATTTTCCGCTTCAGCTTTACCTCTTCCGACTGCCCATGACCGCCACCGCCAAGCCCGGCCTGCCGCCCACACCTCAGAGTACCGTCCGGCCGCCGCGCAATTCCCTTTCCGTGATGCTGATCTGGGCAATCGTACTGGCCACGCTCGCCATGTCCTGGCAAGGCGCGGACATGCGTCCGATGGACCTGTTCCGCGATTCCGGCAACATGGCCAAGTTCGCCGCCGATTTCTTCCCGCCTGACTTCCGCGACTGGCACACCTATCTCGACGAAATGCTCGTCACCGTGCAAATCGCGCTGTGGGGCACCGCGCTGGCCGTCGTCATGGCCGTACCGTTTGGCCTGCTGTGCTCGGCCAACATCGTGCCGGCCTGGGTTTATCAACCAGCCCGCCGTCTGATGGACGCCTGCCGCGCGATCAATGAAATGGTCTTCGCGATGCTGTTCATCGTCGCCGTGGGTCTGGGACCGTTCGCCGGCGTGCTGGCGCTCTGGATCCACACCATGGGCGTGCTGGCCAAGCTGTTCGCCGAAGCCGTGGAAGCGATCGATCCGCGCCCCGTCGAAGGCGTGCGCGCCACGGGCGCCGGCCCGATCGAAGAAATCGTCTACGGCGTGATTCCACAGGTGTTACCGCTGTGGCTGTCGTTCGCGCTGTATCGATTCGAGTCAAACGTGCGCTCCGCTTCGGTGGTCGGCATCGTCGGCGCCGGCGGTATCGGCACCGTGCTGTGGGAAATCATCCGCAGCTTCCAGTATGCGCAGACCTGTGCGGTGATGATTATCATCATCGTGTTCGTGACCGGCCTCGACATCGTCTCCGCCCAGATCCGCAAGGTGCTCGTATGACAACGCTGACCCTTTCCAGCATCGCCGCGCTGTTCGAGAACCACGGCACCGCGTACTACGGCGGCGAGGACATCAGCCAGACCGCCCACGCGCTGCAGTGCGCGCAGCTTGCCGAGCAGGCCGGCGATCCGGAACCGCTGATCGTCGCGGCGCTACTGCACGACATCGGCCACCTGATGCTGGCCGAAAGCCTGACCACCGACATGCGCCACCAGGAAACCGGTGCCGACGCGCTGGCCAGCCTGTTCGGCGAAGACGTCACCGAGCCGGTGCGAATGCACGTGGCGGCCAAGCGCTATCTGTGCGCAGTCGATCCCGCGTACTTCGACACGCTCTCGCCGGTATCCGTGCACAGCCTCTCGCTGCAGGGCGGCCCGTACGACAGCGAACAGGCCAGCGCGTTCGCCGCGCAGGCGCACGCCGACGCCGCTGTGCGTCTGCGCCGCTACGACGACCTGGCCAAGGTGGTAGATCTGCAGACCCCTACCCTGTCCCACTATCTCGACATGGCGGCACGCTGTGTCCGCGTCGGATGAGCGAAGCCGATTTCTCCACAGCGCTGATGCTCCGCGAAGTGCAAGGCACCGACGCAGAGCTGGCGCACCTGTCCGCCCTGCTGGCGACGATGGATAACGAGACACCGCTACCGCTGGCGACCATGCGCGAGCGCTTTGCCGCGATGCGTCGCTACCCGGACTACCGTGTCTATCTGATGTTCGATGCGGACGGGGTGCCGCTCGGCACGTTCAGCCTGCTGGTGTTTCCGGTGATGGTGCACGACGGACGGCCCGAGGCGATACTCGAAGCCGTGGTCGTCGCGCCGGCCGCGCGAGGCCGTGGAATCGGCAAGCAGATGATGCAGGAAGCCATGCGACTGGCGCGCGAAGCCGGCGCGGCCAAACTCATGCTCTCATCGAATGCGCGGCGCCTGCAGGCGCATCAGTTCTATCGGCAGCTCGGGTTCACCGAGCACGGGATCAGTTTTAGTACGGCGCTTTGAGTCGCACCCGGGAGCATCGTCGTTCAAACGCTTGCCCTTTCCTCCGGGCACGCTCCCACATGCGGGCAAAGGGTGCAAGCCTCCAGGATTCGAAGCACCGTTGATGTTTTCCCCTCTCCCGCGTAGTGGCGAGAAGCCGGGAGACACGGGCTGTGCCTCAATCCCCCGCGGCCCCAACCAACCGCGCGAATGCATCGGCCGAATCGGCCAGGTCGCCACTATTGTCGATCTCGACTACCCGGCAGCCAGGCGGCACATCGAACGGCTGCTCCGCGCGTGCCAGCCTCCGGGCAATGCCCTCTTCCGACTCACGCCCGCGCTGGCGCAAACGCGCGGCCAGCACCTCGGGTTTCACGCGCACATGCACGGCGCATAGATGCGGATAGCGAGCCACCGCCTGCGGCAGGTACTCTCGGGAGCCATTGACGACAACCTTGATGCCCTGCGCCAGCCACTGTTCGATCTCCACGCCAATGCCATAGTGCAAGCCGTGGCTATTCCAGTGCAGCGCCAGACAGCCAAGATCCGCGCGGCGGTGAAACTCGTCCGCCGACAGCGCGACCGATGCCTCGTTCTCGTCGGCAGCACGCGTGATATAGCGATGCGCCACCACGATACGATCATCGCGCTGCAGCCGTTCGCGCAAGGTCCGCAGCAGCGAGTCCTTGCCGCTGCCGGACGGGCCCATCACATAGAACAGCCCGCTGCCATCAGGCGCGGAGCCGGAGTGGAATCGTGTGGTCATGCCGAAAGATAGCCGACACCCGCGCCATCGACAGTGGTGCCATCGAAGCCGTAGTGACGTGCAACGATGAAATCCGCACCGGGCTCGGGTTGGACGAAGAGACTGATGGCATCGACATGCAGCGGGCTCTCGAGCAACCTGCCGCCGCTGGCCGATAGCTGCGCGAACGCGGCGGCCTCGTTGTCGGCATCAAGCATGCCGGTCAGCGTGATATGGAACGTGAACGTATCGAACGCGTACGGATAGCCCCAGGCGTCGAGCATCTCGCGCTGCGCGGCCGTCAGTTGGTCAGGCCGGCGCCGGCTCACTTCCTCCGGCGTGGCCGGCGCGCGGAAATGGTCGAAGGCACGCATGCAGTCGTCGGCAAGCTCATGCATCCGCTTGCCGCCCTGCGCCCGTGCATCGTCAAGGCACCAAGCCAGGAACCCACGCAAGGCACGCAGCGTCAGCGGCGCGTCAAACGCGGCGCGCTCCCGTGCGAACGCGCGGACGGCGGCGTCGAGCATGGGCGCATCGGTGCCATCGGCCAGACGGAACGGCGGCTTCAGCGTGGCGTGCAGCGCATAGTGCGCCGGGGCCTTGACCCATTCGGCGAGGCGCGACGCGATGCCCGGCGGCAACGGCGTTGGCTGTCCGGTGTCGGCATCGCGGCCAAGCCATTGCGCGCCGAACGTGCGAAATGGCTCGGCGGGTGCGAGATAGATCGCGTAGCGGTGCGCCTGCATCGTCATGCCGCCAGGCTGCCGCGAGCGTCGGCCACATCTGCGAGATCGGCCAGGTCAGTCATCGACAGCGCGCCAGACGCATGACGCACCTCACCATTCACGATGGTGGCGCAGACACGCGGCAATCCCGGCTGGCTGTCATCGACGAGAATCGCATCGGCGCGCATTCCCGGCGCGAGCACGCCACGGTCGCGCAGTCCCGTCGCGCGGGCCGGATTACGTGACACCAGGTGCCAAGCCTCGGGCAGCGAGCACACGCCAAGCTGCGCGAGCTTGAATGCGGCCTGCAGCAGCGCGGGATAGTAGTAATCGGAAGCCAGAACCGAACACAGGCCGGCGGCCACCATTTCCGTGGCGTTAGGCGCGCCGGTATGGCTCTTGCCGCGCAGCACGTTGGGCGCGCCGAAGACGGTTTCGTCGCCGATCTGGCGTGCCAGCGTCGCGGCCTCCACCGTCAGCGGGAACTCCGCGATCCGGCAGCCCTGGGCGTGATAGTGCTGGCGCGTCGCCACATCGGGGTCGTCATGCGATGCAATCGGCAGATTCGCGGCCAGCGCCGCGGCGATCAGGCACGACATCGCGGCAGGTACTTCCTGCGCATTGCGGCTGGCTGCGCGCAGGCGGTTGCGGAATGTCTCGGTATCGCACTCGGCGCGTTCCGCATACTGCACGAGCTTGCGCTCATCACTCATGCGGCGAGCCATGGTCGGCAGGTGATCGTTGATCGCCAGCAGGGCCACACGGCCATCCGCCATCCACGACAAGGCCGTCTCCACGCCAGCGAGGTGATAGGCCTCGAAGCGCAGATGCACCTTGTGCTCCGCGCCCAGCACGGGCTGCAACTGGGCCAGCGCATCGAACATGCGCAGCGCGTAGGCCTCGCCACGCAAGCCGCCCTCCCACGACAGGGTCACGCCATGAAACTCGGTCGTGATGCCGTGCGCGAGCAACTGGCGGTCGACGTCGAGCAGCGCGGCGCCGTACGGGAAGCTCACGCCGGGACGCGGCATCACGGAACGCTCGAACGCATCACCGTGAATGTCGACAATGCCCGGCAGCACCAACAGGTCGCCCGCGTCGATGCAGGGGCCACTTGCGGGTGGCTGCGCCATCACGCTGCCGTTGTGAATGCCCAGCGTTGCCAGGCCGATGCCGTCGGCGCCCATCACGCGGCGGCCGGTGATCCCCGCGAGCGGGGTCGATGAAGTTTGAGAGATCGTATGCATGGGCAATACGTTAGCTTTGGTAGATGACAGACGGATGTCTAGACCAATACGTGCGGCTCACCCCGCTTGAAACCGCGGGACGATGCCGTCATTTCAATCCTGATCGGAGACCGTAAGTTGCACCCAGTCGCCGGCAAAGCGCGTCATGCTGTATTGGACGGGGGCGCCGTCGATATCGATGTTCAGTGCCTCCACTTGCAGGATAGGACGCGTCTTCGGCTGATTCAGCAATCGCGCCACCGGGGCGCTCGGCATGGCCGCCGTGATCCGCGACCACTTGCGGGTGTAATCGGCAATGCCATACTTCGCCAGCGCGCGCGAGATCGATTGTGTCTCGCTCACCTTGTCTTCGAAACCGGGAAAACGCTTAGGATCGAAGTAATGCTCGGCCACGTCGATCGTGCGCCCTTCGGCCTTGCCGAGCATCTGCACATGCAGAATCTCCGCCGTGCGGGACAGACCTAGATGTTTGGCGATTTCCGGCGCGCGCAGGATCTGGCTATCGACGAGTTCCGTGTGCCCGCGCATCCCCTGCGCGGCCAGGTTCTGCGAGAAGCGCGTGCGACGCCCGATGGCGTAATCAATGGCGTGCTCCTGCACGAAGGTGCCTCGGCCCTGCTCGATCCGCACCAGGCCGCTCAGTTCGAGCTCACCCATCGCGCGCCGGATCGTATGCCGGTTCACGGCGAAGCGCGAGGCCAGTTCCGGTTCCGGCGGCAACTGCTCGCCCGGCCCATAGAGTTTGTTGCGGATGTCCTCCGCAAGCGCCTCGCCAATCTGCCGCCATACGGCGACGCCGGAACCCCGTTCGACTTCCCGATCAGACATCTTGCCTTGCCCTGTTGTCATCAAGCATTCACCAATAGCGTGCGATTGTGCCTCATGCCTTGGCGCCGATGTTGCGTGTCCGAGGAAAGGCCCGACCCGTCACGAAACGTTCATGTGCCTGTGTTCTAGTATCGCCGTGTTGTGTTAGTGTACATCTAAACGTATAGACGTATAGGGGTGATCATGCAAAGCGAAACCGCCAACCAGGCCAATGCGGCACGGGCCGCGTGGCTGAGGATTCTGGCGCTGGCCCAATCGGATGCGCTCGATGCGGCCTACTCGCGGCTCGGCGACGCTGCGGCACTGCCCGGCTACCGACTGCTGCGCAAGCCCGAATCGGGCATGGCGATGGTCCGGGCCCGCGCGGGTGGCACCGGTGCCCAGTTCAATCTGGGTGAGATGTCCGTCACGCGCTGCGCCGTGGTGCTCGACGAGACCGAAGGCCAAGCCGCCACGGCTGGCGTGGCCTACATACAGGGACGCGGCACGCGCCACGCCGAACAGGCCGCCGTGCTCGACGCACTGCTGCAGCGCCCGGCCTGGCACCAGCGCGTGCATGACGTGGTCATCGCGCCGCTTGCACAGGCCCTGACCGAGCGCGCGGCCCACCAGGCCGCCACCGCCGCGCAAACGCGCGTCGAATTCTTCACGATGGCCCGCGGAGAGGATTGAGATGCCATCCACCCATTCAATGACCACCGCCCCCACCACATCGCTGCTGCCAGGTTTCGATAATCCCGTGGACGACGCGCAACAGGTGTTCCGAGCGGCGCTCGAAGCATTCGCCCATCCGGGCCGCCTGGAAACGCTGCCTGTGACGAGCGGCCAGCCCGAGGGGCTGTCCCCGGCGCTGACCGCCCTCCTGCTGACGCTGGCGGACCCCGACACCCCGGTCTGGCTGCCCGCCGATGTGCCCGCTGCCGCGCGCGCGTTCCTGCGCTTCCATTGCGGCTGCCCGCTCGTGGACAACCTGGGCGAAGCCACCTTCGTCTGCATCCCCGCCGGCCATGCGATGCCCGCGCTCGCCGATTGCGCGCAGGGCTTGCCCGCCTACCCGGACCGCTCCGCCACGCTGCTCGTGGAAGTCGCCTCGCTGCACGCGGGCGACACGCTCACGCTGCGCGGCCCCGGCATCGAAACCACGCAATCGCTGTGCGTGACCGGCCTGCCCGCGGACTTCCGCGCAAGCTGGCGCGCCAACAACACGGGCTTTCCGCTCGGCGTGGATCTGCTGCTGGCCAGCGGCGACGAATTCTGCGCGATGACGCGCACCACGCTCGTGGAGGACTGAGATGTACGTAGCCGTCAAAGGGGGCGAACGCGCCATCCTGAACTCTTACCAGATGCTCGACGCCTATCGTCGAGGGGACACGTCGGTACCGGAAATCACACTCGAACAAATCCGCGAGCAGATGCCGCTGGCGGTATCGCGCGTGATGGCCGAGGGTTCGCTCTATGACCCGCGCCTGGCCGCCCTCGCGCTCAAGCAGGCTGCGGGCGATCAGATCGAAGCGATCTTCCTGCTGCGTGCCTATCGCACCACGCTCGCGCGCTTCGGTTATACCCTGGCGCTGGATACCGGCAAGATGCGCCTGCAGCGCCGGATCTCGTCGACGTTCAAGGACGTGCCCGGCGGGCAAGTCCTCGGGCCGACCTACGACTACACGCAGCGTCTGCTCGACTTCACGCTCGAAGCGGGCCGCGACCCCGCGCCGCTAGCGCCCTCGCCGGAACCGCTGGCCCCGAACATGCCGCGCGTCACCAGCTTGCTGGAAGCCGAATCGCTGGTGGAAGCCGACGCGATTCCTCCGGGCGACCCCGCCCCGCCGGACCTGACGCGCGAACCGTTGACGTTCCCCGCCGAGCGCCCCGCACGCCTGCAGAACCTGGCGCGCGCTGATGAAGGCTTTCTGCTGTCGATGGGCTACTCCACGCAGCGCGGCTATGGCAATTCGCACCCGTTCGCCGGCGAGATTCGCTATGGCAGCACCGAAGTCGAGATGTTCATCGAGGAACTCGGCTTCGCCATCACCATCGGTGAAGTGGAAGTGACCGAATGCCAGATGGTGAGCCAGTTCGCCGGCAACGCCGACGAAGCGCCGCGACTCACGCGTGGTTACGGTCTCGTGTTCGGCTACAACGAGCGCAAGGCGATGTCGATGGCGCTGGCCGATCGCGCGATGCGCGCGGAAGAGCTCGGCGAGGCAGGTGACGCACCGGCCAACGATATCGAGTTCATGCTGTACCACAGCGACAACGTCGAAGCGTCCGGCTTCGTGCAACACCTGAAGCTGCCGCACTACGTGGACTTCCAGGCCAACCTCGAACTGCTGCGGCGGCTGCGCGCCGAGCAACAGGGCGCGGCCACCGATGCGCCGGCCGAAGACCAACCCCAGGAGGAGTCGCTGGCATGAACGCCACCGCTACCGTCGCACGCGACGAACACTACAACTTCGCCTATCTCGACGAATCGACCAAGCGGATGCTGCGCCGGGCGCTACTCAAGGCCGTTGCGATCCCCGGCTACCAGGTGCCGTTCGGCAGCCGTGAAATGCCACTGCCGTATGGCTGGGGCACGGGCGGCATCCAGGTGACCGCCGCGATCATCGGCCGCCAGGACGTGCTCAAGGTCATCGACCAGGGATCGGACGACACCACGAACGCGATTAACATCCGCCGCTTCTTTGGCCGCGTGACCGGCGTGCAGACGACCGAGCGCACCACCGACGCCACCATCATCCAGACCCGTCACCGTATTCCGGAAACGAAGCTGAGCGCGGGCCAGACGATGGTCTACCAGGTACCTATTCCCGAGCCGCTGCGCTGGCTGGAGCCGAGCGAAACCGAAACGCGCACGATGCACGCGCTGGCCGAATATGGCTCGATGCACGTGAAGCTCTACGAAGACATCGCCCATCACGGCCATATCGCCACCACTTACGACTACCCCGTGATCGTCAACCAGCGGTACATGATGCGGCCTTCGCCGATCCCCAAGTTCGACAACCCGAAGCTCGACCGTAGCCCCGCGTTGATGCTGTTTGGCGCCGGGCGCGAGAAGCGCGTCTATGCCGTGCCGCCGTACACCACGGTCAAGAGCCTCGACTTCGCCGATCATCCGTTCACCGTGGAAAAGTGGTCGAGCTGCTGCGCGCAATGCGGCGCCACCGACAGCTATCTCGACGAGATCATCACCGACGATGCCGGCACGCGCATGTTCGTGTGCTCGGACACCGAGTACTGCGCCGACCGCCAGGCCGCGCAGGCTGTGAAGCAGGCCGCAGGAGGTGCCCAATGAACGCGACGCCTCTGCTCTCCGTACGCAACCTGACGCACACCTGGGACGGCGTGCATGGTTGCCACGATGTCAACTTCGATCTCTATCCGGGCGAAGTGCTCTGCGTGGTCGGTGAATCGGGCTCGGGCAAGAGCACGCTGCTGCAAGCCCTGTCGATGCAGGTCAAGGCGCAGCGCGGTAGCGTCAGCTACGACATGCGCGAATCGGGGCTGACCGATCTGGCTGGACTGTCGAGCGCGCGGATGCGCCTGCTGGCCCGCACGGACTGGGGCTTCGTGCGGCAGCACGCCCGCGATGGCCTGCGGATGCAGGTGAGCGCCGGCGCCAATATCGCCGAGCGCCTGATGGCCGTCGGCAATCGCCACTACGGTGACCTGCGCGAAATCGCGGGCGCCTGGCTCGAGAAAATGGAGATCGACCTCGCCCGGCTGGACGATGTGCCGACCACGTTCTCGGGCGGGATGCAGCAGCGTCTGCAGATCGCGCGCAACCTGGTCACGCACCCACGCCTGGTGTTCATGGACGAGCCGACCGCGTCGCTCGACGTCTCCGTGCAGGCCCGGCTGCTCGACCTGATGCGCCGCCTGGTCACGGACCTGGGCCTGGCCGCAATCCTTGTCACGCACGACCTGGCCGTGGCACGCCTGCTCGCGCACCGCACGCTGGTCATGCAGGGCGGCCGCGTGGTCGAACAGGGCCTGACCGATCAGATCCTCGATGACCCGCAGCATCCGTACACGCAGTTGCTGGTCTCCTCCATCCTGCAGGGATGATCATGATGCAAACCAACAACCAGAAACTGATCGAGGTCCGCGGCCTCGGCAAGATGTTCACGTTGCACAACCAGGGCGGCATTCGCCTGCCCGTGCTGCGCGCTATCGACTTTGACGCCTCGCGTGGCGAATGCCTCGTGCTGTCCGGCCGGTCCGGCACCGGCAAGAGCACGCTGCTGCGCTGCCTCTACGGCAACTACCTCGCGACCGAAGGCACGATCCGCCTGCGCGACACGAGCGAGGCCAGCGAGCCGTGGGTGGAACTGACCAACGCCCCGGAACAACGCGTGCTCAAATTGCGCCGCGATGTGATCGGCTATGTCTCGCAGTTCCTGCGTGCGATCCCGCGCGTCTCCGCGCTCGACGTGGTAGCCGATCCACTGCAGCAACGCGGCGCCAGCCACGAGGAAGCCCGCGCCCGCGCCGCGACGCTGCTCGAACGGTTGAATCTGCCACGCCGCCTTTGGGACCTGCCACCCGCCACGTTCTCCGGCGGCGAGCAGCAACGCGTGAATATCGCGCGCGGCCTGATCGGAGGCCATCCGATCCTGTTGCTCGATGAGCCCACTGCATCGCTCGACGCCGACAACCGGGCGGTGGTGATCGAACTGATCCGCGAAGCGCTGGCCGAGGGCCGCTCGCTGATCGGCATCTTCCACGACGAGGCCGTGCGCGATGCGGTGGCCACGCGGATGCTGCCGCTGCAGCCGGCCACCGCGCTTGCCTGAACCTGAACTGGAACCGGACATGTCTACCACCTACCTCACGCACGCGACGCTGGTACTGCCGGATCGCGTCCTGCACGACAGCGCGATGCTGATCGCCGACGGCCAGATCGCCGCCATCGAGCCAGCCTCCGCCCCAGCCGACGCCGAGGTCATCAACCTGCGCGGCCACACCGTGATGCCCGGACTGATCGACGTCCACTGCGACGCCATCGAAAAGGAAGCCGAGCCGCGCGCCAATGTGCTGTTTCCGCTCGACTTCGCGGTGGCGCAGGTTGACCGCCGCAATGCCGCAGCCGGCATCACCACGCCGTACCACGCATTGTCGTTCGCCAGCAACCAGTTCGGCGTGCGCAACAACGAGACCGCCGCGACGCTGGTGCGCACCGTGGCCGCGTATCGCGCGCACAGCCTCGTCGACAATCGCATCCACTGCCGCTATGAAGTCACCGATAACGCCGCCGTGCCGGTGCTCGAGATGCTGATGGCCGAAGGCGTGGTCGACCTGCTGTCGGTCATGGACCACTCGCCGGGCCAGGGCCAGTTCAAGACGCTCGATGCTTACCTGTCGTACATGATGGGCAATCACGGCATGAGCCGCGAGGAAGCCGCCGACGCGGCTGCGAAGAAGTCGGCCGAGTTGGCCGGCGCGACTGAGCGCGTCAACCGTCTGGTCTCGAAGGCGCACGAACTCGGCATCCCCACCGCCAGCCACGACGACGACTCTCCGCAACGCATCGCCGCGATGCACGCGCTGGGGGTTCGCATGAGCGAGTTTCCGATCAACGTGGAGACGGCGCAGGCCGCCTCGGCCCACGCGCTCCCGACGATCCTCGGCGCGCCGAACGTGCTGCGCGGCAAGAGCCAGAGCGGTTCGATGCGTGCGATCGATGCGATTCACGCCGGCGTCGGCCACATCCTCTGCTCGGACTACCAGCCGTCCACGCTGATCGCGGCGGCATTCGCCGCCTCACGCCTCGCCGACCTTCCGCTCGACCGGGCGCTGGCACTGGTCACGTCCAATCCGGCAGATGCCTGCCTGCTGGACGATCGCGGCCGGCTGGCGCCGGGCAAGCGTGCCGACGTCATCGCCGTGGGCAGCGTTGCCGGGCAGCCGCTGGTCACCCATACGTGGTCGGCCGGGCGTCTGGTGTTCGCAGCGGGATATCCGATGGTGCAGCCTGCTGCGCCGCGTGCCACTGAGATGCAAGCGGTGGCTTGACATGTGATTGGCCATTGAGAGGCCTCGCCCTCTCCCCCAGCCTCTCGCCCGCAGGCGGGAGAGTTGCGGGGCAAGAGGGCGGGTGCCCCCGACGCGGGCACATCCGTTGAGTATAGGTTCCGCTCCACCGCCCATACGCTAGGACTTCCACGGAACATATCCTGCTGGTCTTTGCAGCGGCATCCCCTACAGTAGATGAACGGGTCGCGTGAAGGGGGCCGATATGACGTTAAGAAATGCAATGCCAGCCATGCTGGCTGTTTTTTTGTGCGCCGCCTGCGTCGAACCGTTCGCTCCGAAAGGGCCGCCCACCTACACCGGCCAGCTTCCCGCACCCTACGCCTCGAAGACCCCCGAAATCGCCGTGCGCGCCACACCGATCGCGGCGCACGAGATCGACATCTCCGGCATCTGCCGACGCACCGAGGAAGATGGTTTCCGCGAGGACGCGACAGTGCGTGTCTCGCACAATGCCGTGGAAACGCTGACCTGGAAGCTGTGGGTATCGCGCCGTGGCTGGTGCCACTTCGACCTGTCGGAATTCAAGCAGGTACAGCAGACGCCACACATCGAACTGCATGCAATAGATGGCAGCGGCTGCACGCTGATGGTGTGGCAGGACCCGCGCCGTATCACGCTGGCCCATGCCCGATGCGAGAAGCACTGCACGCCGGGCATCTACGACCAGGCGTGGCCCGTGCTGTTCGACCCGAAGAACGGCGGCTGCGCGCAGATCCGCTGAGCCGCCGAATCGCCCTACTTGGCCTTCGGCACGCGCCCCATCAGGAAGAACTGCTCGTTCGGACGCATGCCGATCGTGTTGGCCATGCGGTTGGAGAGCCCGAAGAACGCCGTGATGCCGGCGATGTCCCACGCGTCCTCGTCGTCAAACCCATGGGCGCGCAGTGCCTCGAAATCGGCTTCGCCGATCGTATGCGAGTCCGTGCAGACCTTCATCGCGAAGTCGAGCATGGCGCGCTGGCGCGGCGTGATATCTGCCTTGAGGTAGTTCACCGCGACCTGATCGGCCACGAGCGGCTTTTTCTCGTAGATGCGCAGGATGGCACCGTGGGCCACCACGCAGTAGAGACACTGGTTCACGCCCGACGTGGCCACCACGATCATCTCGCGGTCGCCCTTGGTCAGACTGCCGGTCTCCTTGAGCATCAGCGCGTCGTGATAGGCGAAGAACGCGCGGCACTCGTCGGGACGATGGGCCAGGGCCAGGAAGACGTTGGGAACGAAGCCGGCCTTCTCCTGGACTTCGAGCACGCGCTGGCGGATGTCGTCCGGCAGGTTCTCGATGGCGGGAACCGGATAACGGCTGATGGGTTGGGTCATGTCTGTCTCCTCAGCGGGGTATGTTCCCCTGTTGGTACATGCCCGGCCGTGACCCCTCGTCACGGCCGTCGAATCACTAACAGCTTATGCCTGTGACGCGAACTGGATGCGATGCAGGCCCGCGTACAGGCCGTTCTTGCCGATCAGCTCGGCGTGGCTGCCCTGCTCGGCTACGCGACCCTGCTCCAGCACCACGATCCGGTCGGCGTTCTCGATCGTCGACAGGCGGTGCGCGATCACCAGCGTGGTGCGACCGACCATCAGCGATTCCAGCGCGGCCTGCACCTGACGCTCTGACTCGGAGTCGAGCGCCGAAGTCGCCTCATCGAGGATCAGGATCGGCGCATCCTTGTAGATCGCTCGCGCGATGGCCAGACGCTGGCGCTGGCCGCCAGACAGCTTCATGCCGTTGTCGCCGATGTTCGTTTCGAGCCCTTCCGGCAGGCCCCTGACCACGTCGGTCAGGTAGGCAGCCGCCAGCGCGCGTTCCACGCGGGCCATATCGATTTTCTCGCGCGGATGCACGCCATAGGCCACATTGGCGGCCACGGTGTCGTTGAACAGCACCACGTCCTGGCTGACGAAGGCGATCTGGCGACGCAGGTCGGCCAGCGCGAAGCGGTCGATCGGCTGACCGTCGAGCAAGATGTGACCCTCGGTCGGATCGAAGAAGCGCGGCACCAGGTTCACGAGCGTGGTCTTGCCGCTACCCGACGGCCCCACCAGCGCCACGACCTCGCCCGGCGCGGCACGCAGGCTGACATGGTTCAGAGCAGCGCGCGCGGCATCGCCATAGCGGAAGCCGACGTTGTCGAACACCAGATCGCCACGGGCCCGCTCCAGCGGCAGGCCACCGTTCTGGGGCTCGATCGGCTCGTCGATCAGGCCGAAGATCATCTCGGCCGCGGTCAGGCCGCGCTGCAGCGGCTGGTTCAGGTCGGCCAGATGCTTGAGCGGCGAGATCAGCAGCAGCATCGCCATCACGAAGCCGGTGAAGCCACCGATCGTGGTCTGGTTGCCCTGCGCCTGGATCATCGCGATCGTCAGGATCACGGACAGCGCCAGCGATGCCAGGAACGCCGTCACGGGCTGATTCAGGCCACCGGCCACAGCCATGCGCATCGAGTAGCCGCGCAGCCGCTCGGCCATCGCCTCGAAACGCGACATTTCGTACGCTTCGCCACCGTGCAGCTTGACCACCTTGAACCCGCCCACGGATTCCTCCACCACATAGGCGGCGGTGTTGGTCAGCGCCTGATGCTCACGGTTCAGGCGACGCAGGCGGCGGTTGACCTTCGACATCACGAAGCCGATCGCCGGCAGCAGCACTGCCACCACCAGGGTCAGCTTCCAGTTCGTGTAGAACAGGTAGATCAGCAGCGCCACCACAGTCAGCGAGTCACGCACCAAGGTGATCAGCACGCCTGTGAGGATCTGCATCACCTGGTTCACCTCGAAGATCACGGCATTGATCAGCGAGGCAGCGGTATTGCGGTGGAAGAACAGCGCCGGCGCGTGCAGCATCCGGTCGAACATCTGCATCCGCATCTTCAGCAACACGCCGTTCGAGATCTGCGAAAGCAGGTAGCCAGAGGCGAACTGCGCCAGGCCGCGCACCAGCGCCACGCCCACCAGCAGCGCGGGCACATGCCAGAGCTTGCCGGCGTAGCTGCCGCCGAAGCCCTTGTCGAGCAGGTCGTTGACGACCTTCGGAATAATCCCTTCGCTGGCCGCCACCAGGCCCATGGCGATGATGGCCAGCACGAAGTTGCGCTTCTCGGGCTTCAGATAGGCCCAGACGCGCTTGAGGGTATCGGATTCCTGGGGCGTTTGTTGTTTGTTGTCGGTCACGTTCGCTCCACTTGCCAACGGGAAAGGGACGCCGGGGCGACTGCCGCTAGAATGGCGGGCAGCGTCGGCGTGCGGAATCCCATTGCAAGCATCTCTATGAAAATCTCTGTCGTACTGATCACTAAAAACGAGGCACACAATATCCGGGAGTGCCTCGAGAGCGTCTCCTGGTGCGACCGCGCGATTATAGTGGACTCCGGCAGCACGGACGGCACGGTGGAAACTGCACGCGCCATGGGCGCGGAGGTCCACCAGACCGCGACGTGGCCCGGCTTCGGTCCACAGAAAAACCTCGCCCTGTCCAAGGCACAAAGCGAGTGGGTACTCTCCATCGACGCCGACGAGCGCGTCACGCCAGAACTGCGCGACGAGATCCTGGCAGCCATCGCATCGGGTCAGGCCGACGCCTACGACATGCCCCGCCTGTCACGCTTCTGCGGCCGCTTCATCCGGCACAGCGGCTGGTACCCCGACCGCCTGACCCGCCTGTTCCGCGTGGGAAAGGCCAGGTTCACCGACGACCTCGTGCACGAAAACGTCGTCACCGACGGCCCGATCGCGCACCTCCGGAATCCGCTGCTGCACTACACCTACGACGACTTCTCGCAGGTGCTGCGGAAGGTCGACCAGTATTCGACGCTGGGCGCCACGCAGGCATTCCAGCGTGGCAAGACCGCCACGCCGGCCAGCGCGTGGCTGCATGGCAGCTGGGCATTCCTGCGCACCTACCTGCTACGCCGCGGATTTCTGGACGGCCCGCAGGGCTTGGCCATCGCGCTGATGAACGGTCAGGCCAGCTACTACAAGTACATCAAGCTGTGGCTGCTGCAACAGCCGGCACGCCAGCCCGCCGCATCAGGCGATCCGCAAGCACGCTGAACGCCTGGGCCGTCGGCCTGAAGCCCATCTGCTCGATATGGGTCGCTGCGTGGGCCAGCAGTGACTCGCGCAGCGCAGCGTCCTGCAGGCCACGCCTGATCGCCGCCGCAAGCTGCGCGGCATCGCCCACCGGCACCAGCAGCCCGGCGCGGCCATCGTCGAGGATCTCGCGCGGCCCCGTCGGACAATCTGTGCTGACCACCACCTGCCCGACTGCCAGCCCTTCGAGCAGCACATTGGGCAAACCTTCCATCTTCGAACTGAACGCCAGGAGCCGCGACTTGCGAATCCAGGCATGGGGGTTCGACTGGAAGCCAGCAAAGGTCACGCGATCGGCGATACCGAGCGATGCGGCCAGCGCCTCGAGTTGCGGCCGCGATGCGCCATCGCCGACCAGCACCAGATCCTCGTCGATACCTTCCTTCGCAAGCTGCGCATAAGCGTGCAGCAGCGTCGTGAAATCCTTTTGGCTTTCCTCGAGCCGACCGACGGACACGATGTACGGTCCCGCCGGCTGCGCGGAAGCATCGAGCGGCGCGTTCGCCCTGGCGCGGATGCTGTCGAGGTCGATGGTGTTGTAGAGCCGCACGAGCTTGTCCGCCACATCGGGAATCAGCGCCCGCGCATCGTTCAACATGCTGTCGGTCAGCATCACCACAGCTGCGTAGTCGGTTCGGCACTGGTGCCGAAGCTTGCGCAGCTTGCGCCGATGACCCCGCTCGAGGTGCGCCACGCTGAAGTGCTGGTATCCCATCATCGGGACCGGCAGCGGACCGGTGATGCGCGACAGCGACATGTCGTAGTCGACCACCACGTCGTAGCCCTGCGCCAGCACCTGCCGGAAGCGGCGATTCATCAGCGGCTTGCGTACGGGCGGCAGCAGCACTTCCTCGTAGATCTTGCCAAGCGGCCCGAGCTTGCGCGCCTTCTTGAGCTGGCGGCAATGCGAGAGCCAGCGCTCGGGCGCCAGCACCTGAAGCTTCACGCCGGCCGGCAGCCGCGCGCGGAAATGGGTCTCGAGCGCCTCGGACGGATACGTCACCGTCAGGCCGATCTCGAACCCTTCCCGATCCAGCGCGGTGATCAGCGACACCAGCGACGTTTCGATCCCGCCGTGCAGGAAGTGCGTGACGTGAAACAGGACGCGCGGCTTGCGCTCGCCCTGCACGACCGGCTCCTTCGTCTGGTCAGCCATACAACACGCGCACGGTATCGCCCAGGGCGGTACGCAGGCTCGTCAACGCTTCCTCCGAAGGCGTGATCTGCCATTGGTCGCCCAGCATCGCCTCGCACTGCGCGGTCTTGTTGACATAGCTGATGCGAACCGGCACGCCGGGGGTCTGCGACACGTGGGCCAGGTACGGCGTCAGCAGCTCGCGCAGGCGCTCCGTCGAGGCATTGCCGTTGAAGCCGAGGCACACGGCATCGGCGTAACGGGCGCGCGCGGCAACCAGGTCCTGCACCGAATCCGCCGTAAAGCGCACGCCGCCCGTGAAGGTGTCGTGGCGCGCATTGCCCTGCGCGATCAGCAGTTCGTCCTCGCGGAACATGTGACGGTTGGCGTCGTACAGCTCGTTGAACACCGTCATTTCGATCTGCGCGGTGCCATCGTCAAGCAGCACGATGATCAGCTTGCCGCGCTGGGTCATCTGGGTACGGATGCCGGTGATCACACCGGCAATCACCTTGCCACGCACGTCGCGGCCGTAGCCACCGCCATTGCCCTGCACTTCCTTTTCGAGCGCGGCAAGCGTGCCCTTGACGAACCGGCGCACCTCGTCGCGCGACGCATCGAACAGGTGACCCGAGAAGTAGTAGCCGAGCGCCTGCTTCTCTTCCTGCAGCGTGCGCTTGGGCGTCCAGCGCGGCTCATCCACCAGTTCGGGGCGATGCGACGCGCCGGCGTCATCCATCAGGTCGAACAGCGACACCTGGTTGGCCGACTCGGCCTTCTGGTCTGCCGCCTCCATCGCGATCGATACCGAGGCCAGCAACTGGGCGCGATTGTCGTTGAGACTGTCGAACGCGCCGGCGCGAATCAGCGCCTCGATCGTGCGGCGATTGACCTGGCGGCGGTCCACGCGCTCGCAGAAATCAAACAGGTCGTCGAATGGCCGCTCTTCCCGCGCACGCAGGATGTCCTCGATCGCCCCCTGGCCCGAACCCTTGATGCCACCCAGGCCGTAGCGGATAGTCTTCGCATCGGTCGGCGCGAAACGGTACTCGCTGGCGTTGACGTCCGGCGGCAGCACTTCGATCTTGTTCAGGCGGCAGTCCTCATAGAGGATCTTGACCTTGTCGGTGTCGTCCATGGCCAGCGACATGTTGGCTGCCATGAATTCGGCCGGATGATGCGCCTTGAGCCAGGCCGTGTAGTAGGCCAGCAGCGCGTACGCAGCCGCGTGCGACTTGTTGAAGCCGTAGCCCGCGAACTTCTCCATCAGGTCGAAGATGTCGTCGGCCTGCTGGGCGGTCAGCCCGTTCTTGTCGGCACCCTCGCGGAACATGTCGCGGTGCTTGGCCATTTCCTCGGGCTTCTTCTTGCCCATGGCACGGCGCAGCAAGTCGGCGCCGCCCAGCGAGTAGCCGCCGATGATCTGCGCCATCTGCATCACCTGCTCCTGGTAGACCATGATGCCGTAGGTCTCCTTGAGCACGGGTTCGACGCGCGGATCGGGATACTCGACCTTCTCGCGGCCGTGCTTTCGGGCACAGAAGCTCGGTATCAGGTCCATCGGGCCGGGACGATACAGCGCCACGAGCGCGATGATGTCCTCGAAGCGGTCAGGCTTCGCGTCCTTGAGCATCCCCTGCATGCCGCGGCTTTCCAGCTGGAACACCGCCACCGTGTTGGCGCTCTTGAGGATGTCGAATGCGGGGCTGTCGTCGAGCGGAATCTGGCTGCAGTTCCAGTCGGCCTTGCTCGGGTCGAGCCGGCGGATGTACCGCTCGGCCCAGTCGAGGATCGTCAGCGTGGTCAGGCCCAAGAAGTCGAACTTGACCAGTCCGGCCGCTTCCACGTCATCCTTGTCGTACTGGCTGACCACGCCGCTCATGCCGTCCGTGCCCTGCGTGTAGAGCGGGCAGAAATCGGTCAGGCGGCCGGGGGCGATCAACACGCCACCAGCGTGCATGCCGACGTTACGCGTCATGCCTTCCACGCGCTGCGCCAGTTCCAGCAACTGGCGCACTTCCTCTTCCGTGCGCTCGCGTTCGGCCAGCGCCGGCTCTTCCTTCTTCGCTTCCTCCAGCGTGACCAGCTTGCCGGGCTTGAACGGAATCAGCTTGGCCACGCCATCGACAAAGCCATAGCCGAGATCCAGCACCCGGCCCACATCGCGCACGGCCGCCTTGGCAGCCATGGTGCCGAACGTGGCTATCTGCGACACGGCGTCCTTGCCGTATTTCTCCTTCACGTACGTGATCACACGATCGCGGCCGTGCTGGCAGAAGTCGATGTCGAAGTCGGGCATCGAGACCCGCTCCGGATTCAGGAATCGCTCGAACAGCAGCGCGTACTTGAGCGGATCGAGATCGGTAATGCCAAGGGCGTAGGCCACCAGCGAACCCGCGCCGGAACCCCGGCCCGGCCCTACCGGCACGCCATTGTTCTTGGCCCAGTTGATAAAGTCCGCCACGATCAGGAAGTAGCCCGGGAAACCCATCTTGATGATGGTGCCGGTTTCAAACTCCAGTCGCGCGTAGTACTCGGCACGCTTGCTCTCGCGCTCGGCCTCGTCCGGGAACAGCACCAGCATCCGCTTCTCGAGGCCTTCCTTGGCCATGAACACAAGGTAGTCGTCGAGCGACATGCCATCAGGCGTCGGGAACAGCGGCAGGCGTGGCTTGCCCAGCTCCAGCGTCAGATTGCAGCGCTTGGCGATCTCGACGGAGTTCTGCAGCGCCGACGGGATATCCGCGAACAGCGCGGTCATCTCGTCCTGGGTCTTGAAGTACTGGTCGGTGGTGAACTTGCGCGTGCGGCGCGGATTGGCGAGCAGTTCGCCCTCCGCGATACAGACGCGCGCCTCGTGCGCCGTGAAATCGTCCGGCGTCATGAATTGCACCGGATGCGTGGCGACCACCGGAAGCTGCATCGACGCGGCCAGTTGCACAGCCTGCGGCACGTAGGCGTCGGTGCCAGGCTGACCGGCACGTTGCAGTTCGATGTAATAGCGTTGCGGGAACACCCGGGCCCAATGCTCGGCAGCACGGCGTGCCGCCTCGGCATTCCCATTGGCCAACGCCTGGCCGACATCACCACCCATCGCGCCTGACAGCGCGATCAAGCCGGTGGCCAGCGGCAGGCCTTCCTCGCCCGGCTCCTCGAGCCAGCCCGGCTCGAACTCGGCACGGCCGCGATGCTGGTTGCCAAGCCATGCACGCGACAGCAGCGTGCACAGGTTCAGATAGCCGATGCGATCCTGCACGAGCAGCAACATGCGCGCAGGCTTGTCGCGATCTTCGGCATTGGTCAGCCAGACGTCAGCGCCCACTACCGGCTTGACGCCCCCACCACGGGCCTCCTTGTAGAAGCGGATCAGGCCAAAGGCGTTGGCGAGGTCGGTCAGTGCAAGCGCGCCCATCCCATCACGGGCGGCGGCCTTGACGGCGTCGTCGAGGCGGACGATGCCATCCACGATCGAATACTCGGAGTGCAGGCGGAGGTGTACGAAGCGGGGTGCGGACATAGGGCGCCATTGTACCGGCTCCCCCATCGCCGCACTTGGGGGTTTTTGCGCAGGCGCAATGCGAAGCGCCCCCGAAGAGGTGTCGGGATGCGGCCTGAGGGGCTATAATTTCGCCTTTCCAATCAGGCAGTTATCGAGCACCCTCGTTTCGGGTGCCCGGCCCTGGCAGCGTCATCCATGCAGATCGTCAATATTTCCGCTTACAAGTTCGTCACGCTCGAAGACATCGAGACCCTGCGCCCCGTCATGCGCGATCGCTGTGACGCGGCTGGCCTGAAGGGCACGATCCTGCTCGCGCCAGAAGGCATCAACATGTTCCTGGCCGGCACGCGTGAGCAAATCGACGAGTTCATGGCGTGGCTCCACGCCGATGCCCGGTTCACGGACATCGCGCCGAAGGAAAGCCTGTCAGAAAATCAGCCCTTCAAGCGCATGCTGGTGCGCGCCAAGAAGGAAATCATCACGATGAAGATGCCGCTGATCCGCCCCGAGGCCGGACGCGCGCCTTCGGTGCGCCCCGTGGATCTGAAGCGCTGGCTCGACCAGGGACATGACGACGAGGGACGCCCGGTAGTGATGCTCGATACGCGTAACGCATTCGAGGTGGCGGTTGGCACCTTCGACAAGGCGGTGGAGTACGGTATCGACAAGTTCAGCGAATTCCCGCCAGCCGTGGCGGAGAACAAGGCCGAGTTCGAAGGCAAGACCATCGTGTCGTTCTGCACCGGCGGCATCCGCTGCGAGAAGGCCGCCATCCACATGCAGGAAGTGGGAATCGACCACGTCTACCAACTCGAGGGCGGCATTCTGAAGTACTTCGAGGAAGTCGGTGGAAGCCACTACAACGGCGACTGCTTCGTGTTCGACTACCGGACCGCCCTGAATCCGAACCTGGAACCCGCAGGGCCGGTTCAGTGCTTCGCGTGCCGCGCAGTGGTCACGCCAGAGGAGCAGCAGCACCCGAAGTACGTGGTGGGCAAGAGCTGCCCCCACTGCGTCGACACCGCTACTCAGGCCGCGGCCTGACGAAGACCGGCGGAGCGGGCGGCGGCGCGGCTCAGGCCGCGAGCAGGTGGTAGAGATTGCGCAGCATGCCCGCCGTCGCGCCCCAGATAAAACGCTGGCCGCCGCCTTCGCGCGGGTAAGGCATGGCGTAGAACATGCGCTCGCCGCCTTCCCAGCGGAACAACCGGCGCTCATGCCGTGCGGGGTCCATCAGGAATGCCAGCGGCACCTCGAAAATATCGGCCACCTCGCGTTCATCGGCACGGAGCGTGAACCCTGAATGCACCAGTCCGACAACGGGGCTGACGTGATAGCCGGTACCGGTGATGTAGTCCGGTAGCGATCCCAGCACTTCGACGTAGTTACGGGTCAGCCCGATCTCTTCCTCGGTTTCGCGCAACGCCGTGGCGATGCGATTGGCATCGTAGGTTTCCTGCCCGCCTCCCGGAAAACTGATCTGCCCGGCATGGGCATTCAGATTCGCATTGCGCTGTGTAAGCAGCACCGTCAGACCATCCGAACGCTCAACCAGGGGCACCAGTACCGCCGCCTCACGCAAGCCGCGGGTCCGGTCGTACACACGGGATTCATCGGTCAGTTCGGGTTCCCACGCCGGTGGCGCAAGCAGACGATGCCGGATGAAATCCGGTCTCATGCGCGGCGTGGAGAGGGGGGCGTGGCGGCTATCGGTCTCGATGATCGGTAGCGTTTCAGGATCGAATGTTGGACGCATAGCGCTTTCAAGTATGACAGAAGCGCGTAATGTTGCACGGCAGCAAGAACGCATGGCGTTGCGCCGCCGCCAAACAAAAAGGACACCCGAGGGTGTCCTTCGCAATCCGGCACAGCGCCAGTTACCTGGCGCCTGACAGGGAAAGCTTATTCCGCGGCAACGGCGGCCGGCTTGGCCTTCATCACCAGCTTTTCCTTGATACGTGCCGACTTGCCCGAGCGCTCGCGCAGGTAGTACAGCTTCGCGCGACGTACGTCACCGCGACGCTTCACTTCGATGCCGGCGATCAGCGGCGAGTACAGCTGGAACGTACGTTCCACGCCTTCACCCGACGAGATCTTGCGCACGATGAAGGACGAGTTCAGACCACGGTTACGCTTGGCGATCACCACGCCTTCGTAAGCCTGCACGCGCTTGCGATTACCTTCAACCACGTTCACGTTGACGATAACGGTATCGCCAGGCGCGAATGCGGGGATGGTCTTATTCGCGGTCAGACGCGCGATCTCTTCCTTCTCGATTTGCTCGATGATGTTCATCGTTTTCTCCATAACCATCGTGCCAGCGTTGGATGCCCCAGACACTTGCTGGGCCCCGGCAGAGGATGGGGTTTTCACTTGGCGGGAGCGAACTCCTGCCCTGCTTTCGCCGCCAGTTCCGACAAGAACTTCTCGTCGGCCTTGGACAACAATCCTTGCTCGCGCGCGGCCACGATCAGGTCGGGACGCTTGCGTGCGGTATTGGCCAGCGCCTGCCGGCGCCGCCACTTTTCGATCTCGGCATGATGGCCCCCGAGCAATACATCGGGCACCCGCACACCTTCATATTCTTCCGGCCGCGTGTAATGCGGACAATCGAGCAGGCCATTGACGAAACTGTCCTGGACCGCCGACTGCGCATCGCCCAGCACGCCGGGCAAATGCCGCACCACCGCGTCGATCAGCGCCATCGCCGGCAGTTCGCCGCCCGACAGTACAAAATCGCCGAGGCTGATTTCCTCGTCCACGCGACGATCGATCAGACGCTGGTCGATCGCTTCATACCGGCCGCACAACAGCACCAGGCCGGGCCGTTGCGACAACGCCATGACCTTCTCGTGCGTCAGCGTCGCGCCTTGCGGCGACATCAGCACCACGTGCGGCCTGCCAACACCTGCATCCGACTGCGCCGCTGCGGCGGCGTCGATCGCGTCCTCGAGCGGCTTGGCCAGCATCACCATGCCGGGTCCGCCACCATAGGGCCGATCGTCAATCGTCCGGTAGTTGTCCACGGTGAAATCCCGCGGATTCCAGGTACGCAATGCGTAGCGCTGCTGCTTGGCTGCCCGGCTGGTGATACCCCAATCGGTCAGCGCGCGAAACATCTCGGGAAACAGCGTGATTACATCGAACTGCATCCGCGCCTCCCCTGACACTTCAGTAATCGAGCCCCCAGTCCACCACGATCCGCCTGGCCGGTGTATCCACCGTCCGCAGGAACGCGTCGACAAACGGGATCAGCCGCTCAGCGGCCTTACCGTCCGGCAGCTCGTAGGCCACCTGAAGGATCTGATGGGCGCCATTGTCGATCAGGCCGGTCACCTCGCCGAGCGCTTCGCCCTGCTCGTTGACCACGGCACAACCGATCAGGTCGACCCAGTAAAACTCACCCTCTTCCGCCGCGGGAAAATCCGCGCGCCGGACCCAGACACGACGCCCCTTGAGCATTTCGGCCACACCGCGGTCCGAAACGCCGGCCGGCTGCGCAACCACGGTACCGCTGTGTTCACGCGACTGGGAGATCTTGATGCTGACAGCCTCGGCCGACTGCGCCGGCGCCGACACCACGCCGGCCGGCGGCGCGCGAAGCAGCCACCAACGGCGGGCGTGGAGCAATGCGGAGGCGTCGTCCGCATGTGGCTGGACCTTGATCCAGCCTCGGATACCATAAGCCGCGCCCACGTAGCCAACCTCGACCAGATCGTCGGGCAGGCTGTCCGTGAACAACAGCGCGGCGGGCAGTTTTTCCTGCCGGCCGGAGGCACCGCCTTGCGTGGCGGCCAGATTCAACGGCTTGCGGCCGGGGGCATTGCCAGTCACTTTAGCGGTGCGTCAGTTCTGCATCGGCGGGCCATACGGGCACGCCGCGCAAGACCTATCAGGCTGCAGCCTTGCCGGCTTGCTTGACCAGGCGGGCAACGGTCGGCGACAGTTGAGCGCCAACGCCTTGCCAGTAGGCCAGACGGTCCTGCACAACGCGCAGGCCTTCTTCCTTGTCGGAAGCCAGCGGGTTGTAGAAGCCAATACGCTCGATGAAACGGCCATCGCGACGGTTGCGCGAATCGGTAGCAACGATATTGAAGAACGGGCGCTTCTTGCTGCCGCCGCGAGCCAGACGGATTACGACCATGTTAATTCCTCGAAAAAACGGGAGCGTGCGAACACGAAACGCAAGAGTATAGCCCACTTCCCGAGCCCAAACAAACACTTAGGACTTTCCCGCCCTGTTCGGCCCCATCGGTGCGCTTCTGACGCAACACGCGGCCAGCCGAACCGTGGCGAAAACCGCGAACTGGAGGCATGACATGCGGCCAAATCGGCACACTGCGCAATACCTCGCGAAATCCCTCTGCAGCCTGGCACTGCTGGGTGCCGCCTGGTCTGCGGCGACGGCGCAGGCCGCCCTGCCGATCGACCAGATCCGGCTGCCGCCAGGCTTCAAGATCGAAGTGCTCAGCGACGACGTGCCCGGCGCGCGGGCCATGACGCTGTCGCCGAAGGGCACGCTGTTCGTGGGCAGCCGCGCGGAGGGCAAGGTATATGCGCTGGAGTCGCCGCTCAGCCCGCATCCGAAGATGCGCGTTATCGCATCCGGACTCACGATGCCCGTGGGCGTCGCCTTTCGCGATGGCGCATTGTATGCATCATCGACGTCGCGCATCGTGCGGCTCGACAACATCGAGGGCCGCCTCGACGACCCGCCGCGCCCGGTCACTATCAGCGACAAATTTCCGACCGAAACCCATCACGGCTGGAAATTCATTGCGTTTGGACCTGACGGCTATCTCTACGTGCCTGTCGGCGCGCCATGCAATATCTGCGCGCCGGACGAGAACCGTTACGCGAACATCATGAAAATGAAGCCTGACGGTTCCGACCTGCGCGTAGTGGCCCGGGGCGTGCGCAACACGGTTGGCTTCGACTGGCATCCCGTCACGCACGAACTGTGGTTCACGGACAATGGGCGCGACTGGCTAGGCGACGACCAGCCCGACGACGAATTGAACCGATTGACGCGTGAAGGCGAGCACTTCGGCTTTCCGTATTGCCACGCCGGCACGATTGCCGACCCGGAGTTCGGGAAACAGCGCCCGTGTTCGGCGTTCATACCGCCTGTCGCCAAGCTGGGGCCACACGTGGCCGCGCTCGGGATGCGCTTCTACACGGGCACGCAGTTTCCACCGGAATATCGCAAGAACAACATCTTCATCGCCGAGCACGGTAGCTGGAACCGCTCCACTGCAATCGGCTACCGGATTGCGCGGATCGTGCTCGATGACGATGGGCGCGTCATTCGTCAGGAGATCTTTGCCGAAGGATGGCTGCGCGACGGCAAGGCGTGGGGTCGCCCGGTCGACGTGCAGGTGGCAAGCGACGGTTCGCTGTTGGTTAGCGACGACAAAGCCAATGCGATCTATCGTATCCGCTACGCACCTTGAAAACGCTGCGATGCCGCGCCAATGCTGGCCTGGCGCGGCATCGCAGCAGACGCTCCAAAGCTGACAAATTTGACGAAACAATCCGTTACACCGGTAACGGGATTGGCATAGGCGGTCACACGGCCCCTGCGTACCATGAACCCAACTCCTGACTTCTCTCAGCAACAGGACCTTGGGATTCCGCATGTTTACCCGCCCCCTCCTGCGCCTTATGGTGGCTGGTAGCGTGGCTGTTGCCGGCCTTGGCGGCAGCATTGCAGTCAGCCACGCGCAAGTCGCCTTCTGGCATCACAGCCGCACCGCTCGCACGGTGCAGGCGGTGCATGCTGCCAACGGATGGGAAATCGCCAGCGTGCGGGCGGAAAACCGCGATCATGTGCAGGCACAGATTGATCGCATGGAAGCAAGGGCCCGTAACGACGACCGCCTGAGCGGACGCCCCGCCAGCCCTGGCGGGCGCGACGACGAACAACGCGCACGCCAGCCCGGTGGCGGCGATCGCAACAGCCCCGGCGAAGCCACGCTCCGAAATTCCGAAGCCCACCCCGGCAATGTCGGCCCGGGATGGCAGGCGCGCGGGCGCGACGGCGGACGCTAGGCACGCCGACGGCTTGTCACGTAGCCGGAACTTCCTCGCGCCCCCCTTTGTCTCTACATTTGTGCGTGCGAATTGACGCCGCACAGGCTGCCGCCCGGCGCTGTCCGGAGTCGCACAGCGTGCCGTCGTTGCGCAGACGGCAACCGACCTGACCTGCCTCTGCCCGGTACCCATTGATCGACACCAAGGTCGGGCGCAGCCTCCACAAGACATCCTTGTCGAGGTTCATCATGTCCCCGCTTTTTTCGGACCTGGCCCGGCACGCGGGCCATTTGTCATTGTCAGTGCTGTTCATGCTGCTGCTGACGCTCGTGCTGTACAGCGAAACGCATATCTCCGTGCTGGTATCCGGCGCCCTGGCCTCCGTCTGGCCGTTCTGACCGCCGGGGTATCGGTCCGGGCCCGGCGTACAATGTGCGACCACTGCCCGCCATGGCGCCCATACTGTCCCCGTCCCAGTCCCCGTCCCCATACCGATGCCCGCAGCCAGCCAAGCCCCCGCCATCGCCACTGAAGCCCGTAACACACGCGGTAAATCGAAACTGGCCACCGTTGCGTTGGCCTTCCTGCTCGGCAGCCTTGGGGCGCATCGCTTCTATCTGAAAGGACTGGGCGACAAGTTCGGCTGGGTCCACCTGCTTTGCACCGTAGCCGGCGTGCTCGGTATCGCCTCGCTGATCCTCGGCACCGGCAATACCGCACTGAACTGGGTCTTCGCAGTGGCCGGCGGCGCGTCCCTTATCAGCGCCTTCCTGACGGCCATCGTGTTCGGGCTGCGCCCCGACGACAAGTGGGATGCGCAATACAACCCCCATGGCACGCCCACGCGCTCGGGCTGGCCCGTGGTCATCCTGATCATCTTTTCGCTGATGATCGGCACCGGCCTGCTGATGGCAGGACTTGCCATCAGCTTCCAGACGTTCTTCGAATCGCAAGTCGAGGCAGCCAAGGCGCTCTCGCAGGAATAGCCGAAGGCCTGGCCCCACTTTACGCGCCGACGATGCCTTTCGACCTGACCGATATCGCGGTCTTCGTGCGCGCGGCGGCGCTCGGCAATCTGTCGGCGGCCGCACGCGATCTGGGACTGTCGACGTCGACCGCCAGCGCCCGACTCCAGCGCCTGGAGGATCGGCTAGGCACCCGCCTGCTACATCGCACAACGCGCCGCCTTTCGCTCACCGGAGATGGTGAGCGGTTCCTGACCCACGCCGAGCCATTGCTGGCCGCATCGGAAGTGGCCGCGCAATCCGTGGGCCGAGGCGCGGAGGTGCCGCACGGTCCGTTGCGTGTCACGGCGCCTGCCTCGTTTGGACGCCAGCATGTCTCGCCGGCGATCCCCGCCCTCCTGGCCACCTACCCCGGCATCACACTGGATCTGCGCCTGAGCGACCAGATCGTCGGCCTCGTCGATAGTGGGATTGACGTCGCGCTCCGCATGGGCGCGCTCCCCGATTCCTCGCTGGTCGCCAGGCCACTCGCGCCCAGTCATCGTGTGATCTGCGCATCGCCGGAATACCTCGCGCGACACGGCTCCCCACGGCACCCGGAAGACCTGAGCAATCACAACTGCCTGGTCCTCGGCGATCAATCGACCTGGCGCTTCGATACTCCGGTCGGCGAAAGCGCGGTGAGCGTGCGGGGCACGCTACGCGCCGATAACGGCGAGGTGATTCGCGACGCGATCGTCGCGGGCGTGGGCATCGCGCTGAAGTCGACCTGGGATGTGGCGCCATACCTGCGCCGCGGCGAGTTGGTCACCGTGCTCGATGAATACCCGGTATTGCCGGTCGTCTCGATCTGGGCGGTCTATCCGAGCCGGCATCTGGTTCCCGCCAAGACACACGCCTTTGTCGACTTCTTTGCCAACTGGTTCGGCTCCCCGCCCTACTGGGATCGCGACGACGCGCCTCCCTTGGCCACACGTACCGTCTGACGAGATCTGAAGCCCACCGGAGGTTCAATCCCCAGGGCGCGCATTCCATCAGGGCACTGATCAGGGCACTGGTATCTCGCCACCAATACTGTATATTTATACAGTATTGGAGATTGTACGAGTCAAGAGCCCCCATGACGTCACTACCCGATGGCTTCCGCAAGGGAAGAGGCGCGCTGTCGAACACGGAATCGCGTTTCGACAGCCTGTCCCGAGAGGCGGATGCGGCCATGCTTGCCGATCTGGAGGCCTTGCACGGAGAGTCTCCCGCGCCACGGACGACGATCGCGATCGAGCCGGCCAGGACGATCATCTCGCGCAACCAGTCGCCCGATGTTCCGTTCGACCAGTCGATCAACATGTACCGGGGTTGCGAGCACGGATGCTCGTACTGTTTTGCGCGACCGAATCATGCCTACCTGGGCCTGTCGCCTGGTCTCGACTTCGAGACAAAGCTGTTCGCCAAGCCAAATGCCGCTACGCTGCTCGAGCAGGAACTCCGCAAGAAACACTACAAGCCGAGCGTCATCGCGCTCGGCACCAACACCGATCCGTACCAGCCGATCGAGCGGAAATTCCAGCTCACGCGCGGCATTCTGGAGGTGCTGGAACGCTTCCAGCACCCGGTGGCCATCACAACCAAATCGTTTCTGGTGACGCGAGATATCGACATCCTTGCCCGTATGGCCCGGAATGGGCTGGCGCGCGTATTCATGTCCGTCACGACGCTCGATGCCGATATCGCCAGAAAGATGGAGCCGCGCGCCAGCACACCAGCCAAACGGATCGAAGGCATCCGGTTGCTGGCCGAGGCCGGCGTGCCGGCCGGGGTGCTCTTTGCCCCGGTGATACCGGCGCTGACCGACTACGACCTGGAAAACGTGCTGAAGGCCTGCAGCGAAGTCGGGGCAACGTCGGCCGGCTTCGTCATGCTGCGCCTGCCGCTAGAGGTTCACGGCATCTTCATCGAATGGCTCGAGGAGCATTTTCCCGGCCGCAAGCAGCATGTGCTGAGCATCATCGAGGACATGCGTAACGGGAAGCACAACGACGCGGCATTCACGAGCCGGATGCGCGGGACGGGCATTTTTGCCGAACTGGTCCGCAAGCGTTTCGAGATCGCATGCCGGAGGCTTGGGCTCAATCAGGAGCGCCACCCGCTGCGCACCGATCTGTTCCGCGTGCCGCCCGAGGATTCGCCGCAAGGCAGCCTTTTCTGAGCCGGCAGGCCAGGAGCCGTCAGCCCGGCTGGCTGCGCTCCTTCTCGTCCACGGCGATCGCCAGCGTCTCCTTGATCTCTTCCATCACCACGTAGCTTTTCGACTGCGCCGCGCCCGGCAGTTGCAGCAGGATGTCGCCGAGCAGCCGGCGATATTCGCCGATCTCGCGGATGCGCGCCTTGATCAGGTAATCGAAATCGCCCGATACCAGGTGGCACTCGAGCACCTCGGGGATCCGCAGCACCTCGCGCCGGAACTGCTCGAACATGTTGCCCGATTTGTTCCCCAGGGAGATCTCGACGAAGACCAGCAGCGCGCTGCCAAGCAGCGTCGGGTTCAGCCGCGCGTAGTACCCCATGATGACCCCGTCGCGTTCGAGCCGCTTCACGCGCTCGATGCACGGCGTGATGGTCAGCCCGACGGCCTCCGCCAGCTCCTTCATCGAAATCCGGCCATCGGCCTGCAGGACCCCCAGAATCTTCCGGTCCAGCCGATCCAGCGCACGTACCGGCTGACGACTCGTTCTCATGATTTTTTCCTGTTTTACAGAGAAATTCGGTAACTATGACTGCCTTGAAGTCAATAGTATAGAAGCGAATTCTCCCACACATCCATTCCGCAGTAGAGAGCCCCCAACATGCGCGTTCTAATTCTTGGCAGTGGCGTTATTGGCGTCACCAGTGCGTGGTATCTGGCCCGCGCCGGTCACGAAGTGATCGTGGTAGACCGCGAAGGCGGCCCCGCTCTTGGCACCAGCTTTGCCAACGCCGGCCAGATCTCTCCGGGCTATGCGTCGCCGTGGGCAGCACCCGGCGTTCCGCTCAAGGCGATCAAGTGGATGTTCCAGGAGCACGCACCGCTCACGATCAAACCCGACGGCACGCTGTTCCAGCTTCAGTGGATGTGGCAGATGCTGCAGAACTGCACGGCCGACCGCTACGCGGTGAACAAGGAGCGCATGGTGCGTCTGGCCGAGTACAGCCGGGACTGCATCCGCGCGCTGCGCGCGGATACCGGCATCAGCTATGAAGGCCGCCAGCAAGGCACGCTCCAGGTGTTCCGCACCGACGCGCAATTGGAAGCCGCGTCGCGCGACATCGCCGTGCTCGAGGAAGCCGGCGTGCCATACGAATTGCTTTCGCGCGAAGAACTCGCCGCGAGCGAACCGGCGCTCGCCGCCGTCGGCCACAAGCTGGCCGGTGGCCTGCGCCTGCCGAACGATGAAACCGGGGACTGCCAGCTGTTTACGGAACGGCTGGCAGCCATGGCCGAATCGATCGGCGTGCAGTTCATCTACAACCGCTCGATCGACGGCCTGCTGACGCAGGGCGATGCCGTGACCGGCGCGATCGTCGAAGGGCAACCGATGATGGCCGATGCCGTGGTGGTGGCGCTGGGCAGCTGGTCCACACCGTTCGTGAAGCACGTGCTGCCTGGCCTGTCGAACCTGCCCGTCTATCCGCTCAAGGGCTTCTCGATCACGGTGCCGCTCACCGATGCATCGAAGAGCCCGGTGTCGACGGTGCTCGACGAGACATACAAGGTGGCGATCACGCGCTTCGACGACCGCATCCGCGTGGGCGGCATGGCGCAGATTGTCGGCTATGACCGCTCGCTCGATCCGAACAAGCGCCGCACGCTGGAACATGTGGTGAACGACCTGTTCCCGGGCGCGGGCGATGTGAGCCGCGCCACGTTCTGGACCGGCCTGCGCCCGATGACACCCGATAGCACTCCGGTGGTCGGCCCCGCTGGCATCCGCGGCCTCTGGCTCAACACGGGTCACGGCACGCTTGGGTGGACGATGGCCTGCGGCTCGGGCCAGTTGCTGTCCGACCTGGTCTCGGGCACGCGCCCGGCAATCCGTGCCGACGACCTCTCGGTGGATCGCTACCGCAAGCAGCCGCGCACGCACCACTTGCCACGGCCGCTACCGGCCTGATCCTTCGGCACCATGACGAAAAAAGGGCGACCCCTCGGGGTCGCCCTTTTCATTGCCTTGATGCCCGGTGCGCTGGATCAGAACTGATCTGCCGTCAGCGCGTTGGCCGGAGCGCCACCGCCCACAATCGCGGCACGGAATGCGGATGCCTGGGACAGGATGTGCTGGCCGAAGAAATGCGCCGTCGCGATCTTTGCGTCGTAGAAGGCCGGATCTTCCGCGCGCTTCGCATCGGCAACCAGCATGGCACGTCCGAACTGCCAGCCCGAGAACACGATGCCACACAGCTTCAGGTACGGCACGCTACCGGCGAACACGGCATTCGGGTCCGCCTTCGCGCTGCCGATGACGAACTCCACCACGGCCTCCAGCGCTTCACGCCCCTGCTTCAGTTGCGCCTGCACCGCCGTGAACGCGTCACCGCCGTGCTTGCCCAGCGCCGCTTCGGTCTCGGCGATCTGCGCGCAGATTGCGCGTGCCATGGCGCCGCCATCGCGCACGGTCTTGCGGCCAATCAGATCGTTCGCCTGGATCGCGGTCGTGCCTTCATAGATCGGCAGGATGCGCGCGTCGCGATAGTGTTGTGCCGCGCCGGTTTCCTCGATGAAGCCCATGCCGCCGTGCACTTGCACGCCCAGGCTGGTCACGTCGATTGACAGCTCGGTGCTCCACCCCTTCACCACCGGCACCAGGAACTCGTACAGCGCCATGTTCTGACGACGCACACCCTCATCCGGATGCTGGTGCGCGATGTCGCTAGCGGCGGCGGCCACATAGGCCACCGAGCGTGCGCCTTCGATCAGCGCGCGCATCGTCATCAGCATCCGCTTGACGTCCGGATGATGGATGATCGTCACGGCCTCGCGGGCCGAGCCATCGACCGGACGGCTTTGCACGCGCTCCTTCGCGAACGCCACGGCCTGCTGGTAAGCACGCTCGGACACGGCGATGCCTTGCATGCCCACCGAGAAGCGTGCCGAGTTCATCATGATGAACATGTACTCAAGCCCGCGGTTCTCCTCGCCAACCAGCGTGCCAATGGCGCCACCGTGATCGCCGAACTGCAGCACGGCGGTGGGGCTGGCCTTGATACCGAGCTTGTGTTCGATCGACACGCAATGCACATCGTTGCGCTCGCCCAGCGAGCCGTCCGCATTGAGCAGGAACTTCGGCACGATGAACAGCGAAATGCCCTTGACGCCTTCGGGCGCGTTCGGGGTGCGTGCCAGCACGAGATGGACGATGTTCTCCGCCATATCGTGCTCGCCATACGTGATGAAGATCTTGGTGCCGAAGACCTTGAACGTGCCATCGCCCTGCGGCTCCGCGCGGGTCCGCACGGCGGCCAGATCCGAACCGGCTTGCGGTTCAGTCAGGTTCATCGTGCCGGTCCACTCGCCCGAGATCAGCTTCGGCAGGAAGGTTTCCTTCTGGGCATCCGATCCGGCTGTCAGCAGCGCCTCGATCGCACCGTCGGTCAGCAGCGGGCAGAGCGCGAACGACAGGTTCGCGGCATTCAGCATCTCGTTGCACGGCGTGGCCACCAGCTTCGGCAGACCCTGGCCGCCGAATTCGGACGGATGCAGCACGCCCTGCCAGCCGCCTTCACCAAACTGGCGGAATGCGTCGCTGAAACCCGGGGTCGTGGTCACCACGCCGTCCTTCCAGCTGCTCGGGTTCAGATCGCCCGCGCGGTTCAGCGGTGCCACGACCTGTTCGTTGAACTTCGCGGCCTCTTCCAGCACGGCCTGTGCCGTATCGGGCGTGGCGTCTTCGTAGCCAGGCAACTGGCTGATGCTTTCCAGGCCCGCCAGCTCGTTCATGACGAACTGCATGTCCTTGAGCGGTGCACGATAGGTCATTAATGTCTCCAGCGTTTGCAAAAAAGCCGCTCGCGGGCGATACCCGGAACGGCTTCATTCTTCTTGTTCGATCGACCGGCTTTCGCCGGCCGACCAGGCCATAAGCCCGGTGTTACCTATCAGCCCAGTGCGGCCACCAGCTCCGGCACCACGGTGTTCAGGTCGCCCACCAGACCGTAGTCGGCCACCGAGAAGATCGGGGCTTCGGCATCCTTGTTGATCGCGACGATCACCTTGGAGTCCTTCATGCCGGCCAGATGCTGGATCGCGCCGGAGATACCGACGGCGATGTACAGCTGCGGGGCAACGATCTTGCCGGTCTGACCAACCTGGTAGTCGTTCGGCACGAAGCCGGCATCGACTGCCGCGCGCGATGCGCCCAGCGCGGCGCCCAGCTTGTCGGCCAGCGGCGTCAGCACCTTGGTGTAGTTCTCGCCCGAACCCACGCCACGGCCACCCGAGACGATGATCTTGGCGGCGGTCAGTTCCGGACGATCGCTCTTGGTCACTTCACGCGACACGAATTGCGAGATGCCAGCGTCAGCCACGACCGGGATCGTGTCCACGGAAGCCGAGCCACCTTCGGCAGCGGCGGCGTCGAAGCCGGTACCGCGCACGGTGATGACCTTGATCTTGTCCGACGACTTCACGATGGCGATCGCGTTGCCAGCGTAGATCGGGCGCTCGAACGTGTCGGGCGAGTCGACCTTGGTGATGTCCGACAGTTGTGCCACGTCCAGCTTGGCGGCCACGCGCGGCAGGACGTTCTTGCCCGAGGCGGTAGCCGGAGCCAGGATGTGCGAGTAGTCGCTGGCCACGGCCAGGATCTGCTCAGCGAGGTTCTCGGCCAGGCCGTCACCAAAGTACGGTGCGTCGGCCAGCAGGACCTTCGACACGCCGGCGATCTTCGCGGCGGCATCGGCGGCAGCCTTGGCGTTCGAGCCAGCCACCAGCACGTGGACATCGCCGCCGCATTGGGCAGCTGCCGTCACGGTGTTCAGCGTGGCGGCCTTGATCGATTGATTGTCGTGTTCAGCAATGACGAGTGCAGTCATGTTCTATCTCCCCCGCGCTCAGATAACCTTGGCTTCCGTCTTCAGCTTCTGCACCAGCGTGGCCACATCCGGGACCATCACGCCAGCACTGCGCTTCGCGGGCTCGACGACCTTCACGGTCGACAGACGCGGCTTCACGTCGACGCCGAGATCTTCCGGCTTGACGGTTTCCAGCGGCTTCTTCTTGGCCTTCATGATGTTCGGCAGCGTGACGTAGCGCGGCTCGTTCAGGCGCAGGTCGGTGGTCACCACGGCCGGCAGCTTGATCGACACGGTCTCCAGACCGCCGTCCACTTCACGGGTCACCGATGCCTTGCCGTCAGCCAGCACGACCTTCGAGGCGAAGGTAGCTTGCGGCATGCCGGCCAGCGCGGCCACCATCTGGCCGGTCTGGTTCGAGTCATCGTCGATGGCCTGCTTGCCCAGGATCACCAGTTGCGGCTGCTCCTTGTCGATCAGGGCCTTGAGCAGCTTGGCCACGGCCAGCGGCTGCAGGTCTTCGTTCGACTCGACCAGGATGCCACGGTCGGCGCCGATGGCCATCGCGGTACGCAGGGTCTCCTGGCATTGCGCCACGCCGCACGACACGGCAATCACCTCGGTGACGACGCCGGCTTCCTTCAGGCGCACGGCCTCTTCCACGGCGATTTCGTCGAACGGGTTCATGCTCATCTTCACGTTGGCCAGGTCGACGCCCGTGCCATCCGACTTCACGCGGACCTTGACGTTGTAGTCCACCACCCGCTTGACTGCGACGAGTACTTTCATGCGCTCACTCCACTGATAGCTGATAGTCCAAAATTTTTTGAATCGCTCGCCATTATAACCACCGGGGTGGCAGCGCTTTTGATTTTCGAACGATCGTACTATTTTATAGGCAAAGAATTGCCGGGCATAGCCGGCAACTCAGAAAATTTTCACGCCATTGTGCCGCAGGATGCCCTGCGCGCACAGAGTTTGGATGAAAACCTCGAAAAGATCACCAAGCAGTGATCACAGAATCCTTGAACGTGGTCTGGATGTACTGCTTGATTTCCGGCGAGTGGTACGCCTTCACGAGCTTGGCCACCCACGGCTTGGTTTTGTCGGCCTCGCGGATCGCGATCAGGTTGGCGTACGGGCCCTTCGGACCTTCCATCGCAATCGCGTCGCGGGTGGGCGACAGGCCAGCCGATTCCGCGTAGTTGCCATTGATCGCGGCTGCGTCGAGGTCGTCGAGCGAGCGCGGCAGCTGGGCGGCGTCGAGTTCCACGAGCTTGATCTTCTTCGGATTCTCGACCACGTCGAGCGGCGTCGCCTTCAGGCCGGCGTCCGGGCGCAGCTTGATCAGGCCCTTGCTTTGCAGCAGCAGCAAGCCACGGCCACCATTCGTCGGATCGTTCGGCACGCCGACGCGGGCACCCTGCTTGAGCTGGTCAAGCGACTTGATCTTCTTCGAGTAGACCCCCATCGGGAACGTCACCGTGAAGGCCACGTTCGTGAACTTGTAGCCACGGTCCTTGATCTGTGCCTCGAGGTACGGCAGGTGCTGGTAGCTGTTGGCATCCAGATCGCCGGCAGCCAGCGCGGCGTTCGGCTGGATGTAGTCACTGAACTCCACCACCTGGATGGTCAGGCCATCCTTGGCTGCCACTTTCTTCACCTGCTCCATGATCTGGGCGTGCGGGCCACCCGTCACGCCGACCTTGATCGGCTTTTCCTGCGCGAATGCGCCAGCCGACACCACCACACCCAGCGCGACGATGGCGCCCTTCAGCACGTTACGACGTTGCATGTTTTACCCCAAGGTTTCCCTGTGAATTGCTTTGCGTTGCTTTGATTGATTTGAGCGGCCGTTGTATCAGCGATGGCTGATGCGGCGGACCAGCCAGTCGCCGAAACTCTGCACGGCTTGCACGAACACGATCAGGATCACCACCACGGCAACCATGACTTCCGTGATGTAGCGCTGGTAGCCGTAGCGGATGCCGAGGTCACCCAGACCACCACCGCCGATCGCGCCGGCCATGGCGGAATAGCCAACCAGGCTGACAAACGTGATGGTCAGACCGGCCACGATACCGGGCATGGCCTCTGGCAGCAGCACCTTCCAGACGATCTGGCCTGTGGTGGCACCCATCGACTGCGCGGCCTCCACCAGCCCCTTGTCGACCTCGCGCAGCGAGGCTTCCACCAGACGGGCGATAAACGGGATCGCCGCGATCGTCAGCGGCACGACCGCAGCCGTGGTGCCGATCGAGGAACCGACGATGAAACGCGTGAACGGGATCACCACCACGAGCAGGATGATGAACGGGATCGAACGCACGGCGTTGACGACCACGCCGATCGTGCGGTTGAACAGCGGGTGCGACAGCACACCACCACGATTCGTCAGATGCAGCAGCACGCCCAGCGGCACGCCCAGCAGCGCGCCAACCACGCCGGAAATCGCCACCATCAGCAGGGTCTCGCCGAACGACGACAGGAACAGGTCAAACATCTCAGACCACATGTTCGATCTCCTCCACCACTACGCCTTGCGACTGCAGATAGTCCATGGCCGCGCGCACGTCGGCCAGTTCGCCCGTGGCCATGATTGCCAGCGAGCCAAATGCCTGGCCCTGGATCTCATCGATATGGCCATGCAGGATGTTGAAATCGAGCCCGTGCTGGCGGATTGCCTGGGCCAGCACCGGCTGATCGACGTTCTCGCCCGTGAAAGCAAGGCGATAGACGTGATCGCGCCCATTGCCAAGACGGCTTTCCACGCGCTTGAGCACACTCACCGGCAGTTCCTGGGCAATGACGTCGCCGATCATGGCGCGCGTGACTTCGTGCTGCGGACGCAGGAACACGTCGATCACGCGGCCCGATTCCACCACCTGACCGGCCTCGAGCACGGCCACGCGGTCGCAAACCTGTTTGATCACTTCCATCTGGTGCGTGATCATCACGATGGTCAGGCCGAGCTCGCGATTGATCTGCTTGAGCAGGTCGAGAATCGCGCGCGTCGTTTCAGGATCCAGCGCCGAGGTTGCCTCGTCCGACAGCAGCACCTTCGGCTTGCTGGCCAGCGCCCGCGCAATGCCGACGCGCTGCTTCTGCCCGCCACTGATCTGGGCGGGATAGCGGTCACGCAGCTTCGACAGTCCGACCAGTTCGAGCAGCGGTTCCACGGTCGATGCGATCTCCTGCTTCGACTTGCCGGCCAGCTCGAGCGGCAGCGCCACATTGTCATAGACCGTGCGCGACGACAGCAGGTTGAAGTGCTGGAAGATCATGCCGATCTCGCGGCGGGCCTCGCGCAGCGCGCCCTTGTCGAGCGCGGTCAGATCCTGGCCGGCGACGATCACGCGGCCGCTGGTGGGTCGGTTCAGCAGGTTGATGGCGCGCACCAGCGTGCTCTTGCCGGCGCCGCTTCGGCCGATGATGCCGAAGATCTCACCGGAGGCGATGGAGAGGCTGACGTCTCGCAGCGCATGGACTTCCCCCGACCCGCCGGGGAACCGCTGCGAGAGTCCTTGCAGTTCAATCATGGAAAGTAAAAAGAAAACGGCAACATCGCGGGGTCTCCTGCGTTGTTGCCGCACTTTATTTTTGTGAAGCGAGCATTTTATGCGATCCGCTTCATACCTCAAACGAGATTTTTTCGATGGCTTTATGCGCTGGCGTCATATAGACGTCCCTATAAGCGGCGTTTTTGTCACTTTCAGGTCTCGACCAGCACCTTCAGGTGGGCGAATACGCTTCGCGCCAGGGCGCTAAGGTTGTACCCCCCCTCCAGGCAACTCACAATTCGGCCCTTCGCATGAGCCCGCGCCACATCGACGAGCTGCTGCGTGATCCACGCATAGTCCTGCTCGACCAGCCCCATCTGTCCGAGATCATCCTCGCGGTGCGCATCGAAGCCGGCGGAGATAAACAGCATCTCGGGCTTGAATTCGTTGAGCCGCGGCAGCCAGATCGTTTCCACGACCTCGCGCACGGCCAGGCCGTTGGAGTACGCGGGCAGCGGGATGTTCGACATGTTCGGCGCAAAGTGCTCCGTGCCGCTGTACGGGTAGAACGGGTGCTGGAAAAAGCTGCACATCAGCACCTGCGGGTCGTCGCGGAAAGCCGCCTCGGTGCCGTTGCCGTGGTGCACATCGAAATCGACGATCGCCACGCGCGACAGGCCGTGCGCCGTGAGCGCATGTCGTGCCGCAATCGCCACGTTATCGAAGAAACAGAATCCCATCGCGCGATCGGGCTCGGCATGATGGCCCGGCGGACGCGCGCAGCAGAACGCGTTCTCCAGTTCGCCGGCAATGACGGCGTCCGTGGCAGCCACCGCCGCACCAGCCGCATGCCTGGCAGCGGTGAGCGTGTGCGGGTTCATCAGGGTATCGGGATCGATCGGGTGGTAGCCGGTGGCGGGACTCATCGCGACAAGGCTGGCCACATATTCGGGCCGGTGCACGCGCTCGATCTGCGCGTCGGTGGCAGCCGGCGCCTCCCGCCGGTCCAGCAGGCCATCCATCCCGTGCGAAATCAGATGGTCCTCGATAGCCTGCAGGCGTTCCGGGCATTCAGGATGGAAATGCCCCATCTCATGCATCAGGAACGACGGATGCGTGTAGTAGCCCGTTGACATTATTCGTTATGGGTCAAGTTCGTCTCCAGACGCTACGTTAGCACATGACGTGCCCCGCGCTTCTGCGCCTGTTGGCTGTCGTGTGCGGCGCACCGGAATACGCCCTCGACGAGGCGTCGCGTACATCGCATCCGCTATACTCGGTGCGACTTGCAAAGGACAACATGACCGACCACCAGCGCACCCTGCGCCGCCCGCTGATGGGCGCCGCACTCACCGCTGCCGCATTGGGCCTGTGCGGCATTTCTCCTCGGCTTCTCGCCGCCGGCAAGCGCCGCGTGAGCGTCCGGGAAGAAGAGATCGAACCGGGCCGCTATCAGAATCATCCGCAAACCCGCGCATTCATCGACGAGATGGTGGCCAACAACGGCTTCCAGCGGGCCGAGCTCGAGGGATGGTTCAGCCAGGCGGTCTATTCCACGACGGTCGCACGACTGATCATGCCGCCGACCACCCCGGGCAAGAAAAGCTGGCGGGCGTACCGGTCACGCTTTATCGAACCGATCCGCATCAACGCCGGCGTACGCTTCTGGCAGCAGAACCGCGAGACGCTGCGTCGCGCCGAGGCCGAGTTCGGCGTGCCGGCATCGGTCATCGTCGGCATCATCGGGGTGGAGACGATCTACGGGCGCGACATGGGCAACTTCCGCGTCCTGGACTCGCTCTCGACGCTGGCGTTCGACTACCCCGACACCCCGAACCGTGAGGCGCGCACCAAGCTCTTCCGGAATCAGCTCGCTGACTACCTGCTCTGGTGCCGCGACACCAAGACCGACGTATTTTCGGTGCTGGGCTCCTATGCCGGCGCAATCGGCATCCCGCAGTTCATGCCCACGAGCCTGCGCGAGTACGCGGTCGACTATGACGGCGACGGGCATATCGACCTGCGCAACAGCCCGACCGATGCCATTGGCAGCGTCGGCCGATTCCTGCAACTGCATGGCTGGGAACAGGGACGTCCGGTGGTCTGGCAGATCGCCAACGACGATGGCAGCCGAGGCGTTGCCGCGGCCGCGGCCGACGGCGAACCGTGGCCGACACGCACACTCAACCAGCTCACGCGCGCCGGACTTCGCGTGGACGAACCGATCGACGTCGCCCGCGAAGGCGAAACAGGGGTGTTGATCGCCGATCTCCCGACGCCCGACCAGCCGACCGAATACGTGATCGGCCTGCGCAACTTCTACGTGCTGACGCGGTACAACCGAAGCTTCTTCTATGCGCTGACGGTGTATCAGCTTGGGGAAGCCGTGAAGGCCGCGATGGCCTGAACACCAAGCGGCGACAGCAAAGAAAAAGGCCCCGCGGCGCAAGCCTGCGGGGCCTTTCTTTCAGGGCAAATCCGGGCGATCAGGCTGGGAACACGCCCGTCGACAGATAGCGGTCACCGCGATCGCACACGACGAACACGATCGTCGCATTCTCGACTTCTTCGGCAATCCTCAGCGCCACGCACAGGGCGCCTGCGGCAGAGATACCTGCAAAGATGCCTTCCTCACGCGCCATGCGGCGAGCCATATGCTCCGCATCGGCCTGCGTTACGGGCTCCTGGCGATCAATGAACTTCGGATCGTAGATCTTCGGCAGATACGCCTCCGGCCATTTGCGGATACCCGGGATACGCGAACCTTCCGCCGGCTGCGCGCCAATGATCTGGACCAGCGGATTCTTTTCCTTCAGATAGCGTGACACGCCGGTGATCGTGCCCGTGGTGCCCATCGCCGAAACGAAGTGGGTCACGCGACCGTCAGTGTCTTTCCAGATCTCCGGGCCAGTCGTCTCGTAGTGCGCCAGCGGATTGTCCGGATTGGCGAACTGGTCGAGGATCACACCCTTGCCGTCACGCTCCATGGCATCGGCCAGATCGCGGGCGTATTCCATGCCACCCTTGACAGGCGTCAGGATGATTTCGGCGCCATACGCCGCCATGCTCTGGCGACGCTCGAGACTCAGATCCTCGGGCATGATCAGGACCATGCGATAGCCGCGGATAGCCGCGGCCATAGCCAGCGCAATGCCGGTATTGCCGGAAGTGGCTTCGATCAGCGTATCGCCGGGCTTGATGCGGCCACGGGCCTCGGCATGGCGGATCATCGACACCGCCGGACGGTCCTTGACCGAACCTGCCGGGTTATTGCCTTCAAGCTTGCCGAGAATCACATTGCCGCGTGCCTCGATCGCGGTGCCGGGAATGCGTTGGAGTCGGACCAACGGCGTGTTGCCAATGGTGTCTTCAATCGTTTTATAAGCCATGGGTGCGGTGTCGGTCGGTTTTTCGCAGGCCATTGTAATGCACCCAACTTATCCGCACCGGCGGCCGGGCCATTTCCAGGCGCCCAGCCGGCGGGATTCCCTGTGGCAGATCAATGCGTCAGGCCCTGCTCCTGCGTCCGGCCCTTGCCGAGCAGGTGGTACAGCAGGATGGCGCCAAATGTCGCGGTACCGATGCCGCCAAGCGTCAGGCCGCCCAGCTTCAGGGTCAAATCGCCGGCAGCCACCGTCAGCGTGGCGCCCACGGTAATCAGATTGCGCGAGCTCGAGAAATCGACGTGGTTCTGCACCCAGATGCGGCCCGCCGTCGCCGAAATCAGGCCGAACACGACAATGGTCAGGCCCCCGATCACCGGCCCCGGGATCGTCAGGATCAGCGCACCGAACTTCGGCGAGAAGCCGAGCAGGATAGCCACGGCGGCCGCCACCACGAAGATCAGCGTCGAATAGATCTTGGTCACCGCCATCACGCCCATATTCTCGGCGTAGGTGGTCACGCCAGTGCCGCCACCCGCCGCCGACAACATCGTTGCCACACCGTCACCGATGAAGGCGCGGCCGATGTACGGATCGAGGTTGCGGCCGGTCATGACGCCGATCGCCTTGATATGCCCGAGATTCTCCGCCACGAGCACGATGGCCACGGGCGCGATCAGCAGCATGGCATTGGCCTGGAATACCGGCGCCGTGAACTCCGGCATGCCGAACCAGTTCGCCGCCGCCACTCCCGAAAAGTCGATGGCCTTGCCCAGCCCCATCAGGTTGGTGGCAATGTAGTAGGCGAGATAGCCGGCCAGTCCGCCCAGCAGCACCGGCAAGCGGCCAAGCATACCTGGCGCGCGCACGGCGATCAGGCCGACAGCCAGCACCGTCAGCAAACCCACCCAGGTATCGAGCGGCGCAGCGCTGACCGCCTTGACCGCCACCGGCGCCAGGTTCAGGCCGATTGCCGCGACGATCGCACCAGTCACGACCGGCGGCATCAGCTTTTCCACCCAACCGTAGCCAACTGCCTGCACGACGAGGCCGATGACCGTATATAAGGCGCCCGCCGCGATGATGCCGCCCAGCGCCAGGGGAATATTGGGATTGGGACCACTGCCCGCATAGCCAGTGGCCGCGATGACAACGGCGATGAACGCAAAGCTCGAGCCGAGATAGCTAGGCACGCGACCGCGGACGAAAAGGAAGAACAGCAGGGTACCGATGCCCGAGAACAGGATGGCGATATTAGGATGGAAACCCATCAGGATCGGTGCGATTGCGGTCGACCCGAACATCGCCACCACGTGCTGGATACCCGCCAGCAGCGTCTGTCCGGCGGGCAGGCGCTCGTCGGGGCCGATCACGCCCTCGGTCTTGAGCCGCCACTTCGGAAAAAAACCTTCCTCCCCCGCATTGTCCTGGCCATTCGCCATGTTGTTCTCTCCCTTTTCAGTGGCGGCCCGGTCCACACCAGGCACGCCAGTTGGTTGGTCTTGTTCGATGGTTTTGTCGGATTGCACGGCCCGGCGACCACTGCCGGCAGTGGCGTTGCGCATGATACTCCGCACCCCGGGCCGTGCAAACGGCACCTCGTGCCGCAAGCACAACGCATACCAGCCTGCGACTGTTGACCCGGGTGCGGATCCGCTGGCGTCAGCGGGCGGCGGCCTTAGGCGCTGGCCGGGCATCCTTGCGCGCGACGTCCGGCGCCTTGCCGAACCTCAACCCCGCTGCCTGCAAGTTGGTCACCGATTTCGGCCCGATGCCGGGGACCCGATCCACCAGGTCGTTGGCATCCTTGAATGCACCGTTCTTGCCACGCTCATCGGCTATACGCTTGGCAGTGGCCGGCCCGATGCCCTTGACCGTGGCCAGCGCCACTTCGTCGGCACTATTGGCATCGACATCAGCATGAGCCGGGCTCATGGCCAGGATCGACATCGAAAGCCCGATTGCGGCACCCACGCGGCGCGCGGTACGCATGCAGCGATGCAACGAAATTTCAGGGAGGGAAAGATTGAACGTCCTGCGCATCAGAAAGACTCCTGTTCATTGGTCTGGTTGATGCCCGGCCGCCGGGTGGCGACGGGCAAACGCAGGATAGGAGTCCGAGCAGGCGTCGGAAGCGTCTGGACACGAACGTTCACAACCTTCGCGCCATTGTGTGTCGAATCGAAATAACCGCGTTGCAGTCCGCGGTTTTCACGCAACAGGGGACGACGAACGCCCCCTGCAAACGAACCTTAGGCGCTTCGCTCCAGCAGCCACTTGCAGTACCGGCTGACGCCTTCCTGCACGGTCAGGAACTGGTCGCTGTAGCCCGCCCCACGCAGGCGCGATACGTCCGACTGCGTGAAGCATTGATACTTGCCGCGCAGGGCATCAGGGAACTTGACGTACTCGACCAGCCCTTCCTGCACCATTTCCTCGAGCGAGAGCGCCGGCTTGCCTTCCGACTCCCGCAGCGCATTGACCACCGAGACGGCGATGTCGTTGAACGGCTGCGACCGGCCAGTACCGAGGTTGAAGATGCCGGACTTCTCCGGATGGTCCAGGAAGTACAGATTGACCTTGACCACGTCCTCCACGGACACGAAGTCCCGGCTCTGCGTGCCCGGCGCGTAGCCGTTGTACTCGCCAAACAGCTTGACCGTACCTTCGGCGCGGAACTGGTTGAAGTGATGGAACGCCACCGACGCCATACGGCCCTTGTGGAATTCGCGCGGCCCGTAGACGTTGAAGTAGCGGAAGCCCACGATCTGCGAATGGGCGGAAGGCAGGCGACGGCGCACCACCTGGTCGAACAGGAACTTGGAATAGCCGTAGACGTTCAGCGGCTTTTCGTAGTCACGGTCCTCGCGAAACATCGTCGAAGCGCCATAAGTGGCCGCCGACGACGCGTACAGGAACTGGGCGCCCTGCTCCAGGCACGCCTCCAGCAAGGCGAGCGTGTAGCGGTAGTTGTTCTCCATCATGTAGCGACCGTCGGTCTCCATCGTGTCGGAGCAGGCGCCCTCATGGAATACCGCGCGAACATTACCGAAATCGCCGCGCGCGAAGCGGGCGACGAAGTCGGTCTTGTCCAGGTAGTCGGCAATCTCGCAGTCGACGAGATTGTTGAACTTCTCGGCACGGGTCAGGTTGTCCACGGCGATGATGTTCGTCTCGCCGCGCTCGTTCAGGCCCTTGACGATGTTGCTGCCGATAAAGCCGGCAGCGCCGGTCACGATGATGGTCATGGCGGATTCAGGCTCGGTGGCGCCGCTCAGGCAGCGCCGAACAATTCGGAATAAGTAACAACGGCGGTACCCAGCTTGCCGACAACGATGGCGCCGGCACGATTGGCGTGCTGAACCGCTTCCTTGAGCGGCACGCCCGCGCCGAGCATGGTGGCCAGCGTGGCGATGACAGTGTCGCCGGCCCCCGATACATCATAGACCTCGCGCGCCTGCGCCGAGACATGCAGGACTTCGGCCTCGGTGTAGAGCGTCATGCCCTCTTCCGAGCGTGTCAGCAGCAGCGCCTCGAGTTGCAGCTCGCGCCGCAGGTTCTGGGCGCGGATCGTCAGGTCCGCCTCGGTCTTCCAGGCACCCACCACGGCACGCATTTCCGCGCGGTTCGGCGTGATCAGCGTGGCGCCGCGATAGCGCGAGTAGTCATCACCCTTGGGATCGACCAGCACGGCCCGGCCTGCGGCGCGGCCAGCCTCGACCATGCGGCCGACATGCGTCAGGCCGCCCTTGCCGTAGTCGGACAGCACCAGCACCTTGTAGTCGCTGATCAGCGTGCCGAAGCGGTCCTGCACCGACGCCAGCACTTCGCTGGCCGGCGCATTTTCGAAATCGACACGCAGCAGTTGCTGCTGGTGGGCCACCACTCGCAGCTTGATCGTCGTGTTCAGGCTGGCATCACGATGCAGGTACGGCTGCACGTGGCTGGCATTGAGCAGCGCCTCAAGCGTGCGGCCGGGTTCGTCGTCACCGACCACCCCCAACATGCCAACCTTCGCGCCCAGCGCGGCGGCGTTGCGCGCCACGTTGGCGGCGCCGCCCAGGCGCTCGTCGCTGCGCTTGATCTGCACCACCGGCACGGGGGCTTCGGGAGAAATGCGTTCGACATCGCCGAACCAGTAGCGGTCCAACATCATGTCGCCCACTACCAGCACTTGCGCTTGTCGGATCTGATCCAGCGAAATCGGGTTCTTGCTCATGAACTTCCCTTTGCGCCCTGGCCGCGCCCAACTGGGACGCGGCTCGATCGGGCTCTCACGGATACGCGGATTGAACGGGTCAGCGCGCCGAGCTCGAGCGCCCGATCGCGTGGTACTCGATGCCGGCCTCGGCCATGGCATCGGGTTCGTAGAGATTACGACCATCAATAATGACAGGCGTTTTGAGCATGTTACGAATTTGCGAGAAATCCGGGCTGCGGAACACCTTCCATTCGGTCACGATCACGAGTGCGTCGGCGTCCTTGAGCACGTCCATCTGGGCATTGCAGAACTGGATGCGCGCCATGGCGTCCGGAATATCGGCCAGATCGAGCTCGATCACGCGACGCGCCTCTTCCATCGCCACCGGATCATGCACGCGCAACGACGCGCCGCGCGAAATCAGCTCGCGCGCCAGCACGCGGGACGGCGCCTCGCGCATATCGTCGGTATTTGGCTTGAATGCCAGACCCCAGACACCAAACGTCTTGCCTGTCAGATCCTCGCCAAAACGCTTGATGATCTTGTCGCCAAGCACCTGCTTCTGGGAATCGTTGACGGCCTCCACGGCCTCCAGCACGCGCATCGGCTTGCCGTGGGCGCTAGCCGTGCGCATCAGCGCCTGCACGTCCTTCGGGAAGCACGAACCGCCATAGCCTGCGCCGGCGTACAGGAAGCTATAGCCAATACGCGGATCCGAACCGATGCCGAGGCGCACGAGTTCGATGTCCGCACCGACCTCGTCGGCCAGATTGGCCAGCTCGTTCATAAAGGAGATACGCGTGGCCAGCATCGAGTTCGCGGCGTACTTGGTGAACTCGGCCGAACGGACATCCATATAGAACGTGCGCTCGTGGTTACGATTGAACGGCGAGTAGAGCTGACGCATGATCGCCTGCGCATGGCGGCCCGCAACGTCGGGCGCGCAGCCCAGCACGATACGGTCCGGACGCATGAAGTCTTCCACGGCCGCGCCTTCCTTCAGGAACTCGGGGTTCGATACCACCGAGAACTGCAGGTCTTCCAGACCGCGCGCGGCCAGTTCCTCGCGAATCACGGCGCTGACGCGATCGCCTGTGCCAACCGGCACGGTCGACTTGTCCACCACCACCTTGAAGCCGGTCATATGCCGGCCGATATTGCGGGCCGCTGCCAGCACGTACTTCAGATCCGCCGAGCCGTCTTCGTCCGGCGGGGTACCCACGGCGATGAACTGTACGTCGGCATGTTCGACGCTGGCGGCAACATCGGTCGAGAACGTCAGGCGGCCGGCCGCACGGTTGCGGTCAATCAGCTCTTTCAGGCCTGGTTCGTAGATCGGCACGCCGCCGGCATTCAGCAGCGCGATCTTCTTTTCGTCGACATCGAGGCAGAACACGGAGTTGCCGAGTTCGGCCAGACAGGCGCCGGTCACCAGACCGACATAGCCGCTACCGATAATCGTGACTTTCATTGCGGAAGCTCCAGAATAGTAATGATCTTGATCGCCCGGGGCATTGCGTGTAGCGGCTTAGCCCAGCGCTTCGGAGCGGCGTGGCGCATACGTTTCCCAGCGGTTGCAGCCGGGGCATTGCCAGTAGAAAAGGCGGGCGCGGAAGCCACATTCGCGGCAGGTATAACGCGCCAGATTGCGAGTGCGCAGTTGCAGCAGATCGCGGATGGCGGCCGTTTCCTGCGCCTGCGGGTCGATCACGGCATCCCCACCGCCTTCGGCGGGCTCGGCGGATTCGGCCGACTGCTTCTGCGCCGCCTGGTTCTCGGCGGCCTGCGCCTCGAAATACTTGGTCAAGGCGAGCAGCGTCGGCTGACGACGCAGTTGCTCGCGCATCAAAGTAGCCGCGGCGACGGGGCCGTTCACTTCAAGTTCGGTGCGATACGCCGTATCGAGCAGTTCGGGGGCCAGGTTGCCCTTCAGCAGGCCGTGCAGCCACTCCAGTGCCTTGCCCTGTTCGCCGAGCGCCGCATACGCCTTCACAACCTTGTCGGCGACGAGCGGCACATAGGCGGCATCCTGCGCTTCGATCGCCAGCCATTGCTTGAGCGCGCCTTCAGTGTCACCGCCTGCGGCGGAGACGTCGCCAAGCAGGATCGGCGCGCGCACATTGGCGGGATTCTCCTGCATGGCACGGCGCAGCCATTCCACCGCATCCTCGGGACGCTTCTTCAGCAGCGCATCTTGGGCCAGCTCGCAGCAGAACTGAGCGATCTGCACGCGATAGTCCTGCTGGTCGAGTGCTTGCAGTTCGCGTGCCGCTTCGATGGCTTTCTGCCACTCCTTCTCGACTTCATACAGTTCGAGCAGCACACGCTTGGCCGAGGCCGCGTAGGGACCGGACATCAGCCGGCGCAGCGACTCTTCCGCACGGTCTAGCAGACCGGCGCGCAGGAAATCCTGCCCCAACTCATATAACGCGTGCTCTCGTTCAGGCTCCGGCAGATCGGGACGCGTGGCAAGGTTCTGGTGCACGCGAATCGCGCGTTCGGTTTCGCCACGGCGGCGAAACAGCGCGCCGAGCGCGAAGTGAAGCTCGGTGGTTTCCGGATCGAGGCGCGCCACTTCGACAAAGGCGTCGATTGCCTGATCCGGTTGTTCGTTCAGCAGGAAATTGAGGCCCTTGAAGTACGAGCGCGGCAAGGCGCCCTGCTCGCTGATGAGCTGGCGCAGATCAAAGCGCGCCGCCATCCAGCCAAGGCCAAAGACAAGTGGCAACGCCAGCAGCCACCAGGTTTCAAACATCATGGGTCAGACTTTCGGACCGACTACGTTATAAGGAACGCCGGGCTTGGCCTCGGGCGGCACTGCCTCGGCGGGCGACGTGGCCCGCGCTTCGCCAAGCGCCCGTCGCAAGCGCCCTGCCTCCATGCGCTGTCGCATCAGTCCCGGCGCCACGGCAGCCAATGCCGCAACGATGCCCAAGGCGAACGCTGCCAGCAGGATCAGGATCAGCGGCGCATGCCAAACCGCACCGAAGAACAGTTGCAGGGATGCATCGCCAGTGTTTCGCAGGGCCAGCACGAACAACAGGACGAACAGGACAATGCGGAAAATCCAGGCGACGAGTTTCATGCGGTCAGAGCCATCGAAATTGGATCGGAATCGTCAGGATATGCAGGAAACGCATCCGGACATCTCCGGCGACGGATTCCCGGCATTGTAACGGAATCACTTATGACAAACGGTAACCATTGGTCGCATCGCGACTAGACGGGATCAACAGATGCGCAACAAAAAAGCGCCCCCGAGGGAGCGCTTTCCAACAGACTTCCAGTCAGGCCAGCAAGCCTTCCAGTCCGATCAGGACCGGACCAGATTGAGCTGACCATCATCGTGCAACGACGCCGGCGATTGCGAGCCAAGCTGCGATTGCCCGGTTTTGCCGTGCGGGGCATGACCGTTGCCGTTCATGCCTCCGCCCTGCGCCACCGTACGATCGACGCGTTCGCGCAACTCCTTGCCAGCCTTGAAGTGCGGCACCCGTTTCTCGGGCACCAGCACTCGTTCGCCGGACTTGGGGTTGCGGCCCACGCGGGGCGGCCGCTTGTTCAAACCAAAACTGCCGAAACCTCGGATTTCGATGCGATGGCCATCGGCCAGCGCCTCGGACATCGCGTCGAGAATCGTTTTCACCGAGATGTCCGCATCCCGCAGCAGCAACTGCGGAAAGCGGGCAGCCAGTTTTTCGACGAGCTCTGACTTGGTCATGGGCGGTCTCGCTGCGCGCGGCGCGGCTCGATATTACTGGTTGTCCTGGCCGAGCTTGGCCTTCAGCAGTGCGCCGAGGTTGGTCGTGCCAGCCGTGCCGGTGTCAGCCTGGAACTTCTGCATCGCTTCTTGCTGCTCTGCGGAATCCTTGGCCTTGATCGACAGGTTGATGTTGCGCGACTTGCGGTCGACGTTCACCACCAGGGCGGTGATCTGCTCGCCTTCCTTCAGCACGTTGCGGGCGTCTTCCACGCGATCGGCGGAGATTTCCGAAGCGCGCAGGTAGCCTTCCACGTCGTCAGCCAGCTGCACCACGGCGCCCTTCGCGTCAACGGCCTTGATCGTGCCATTCACGAGCGAGCCCTTGTCGTTGGCCGAGATGAAGTTGTTGAACGGATCGCCCGACAGTTGCTTGATGCCCAGCGAGATGCGTTCCTTGTCGACGTCGATGCCCAGAACGACAGCTTCCACTTCGTCGCCCTTCTTGTACTTGCGCACGGCTTCTTCGCCCGACTCTTGCCACGACAGGTCGGACAGGTGCACCAGGCCGTCGATGCCGCCAGGCAGACCGATGAACACGCCGAAGTCGGTGATCGACTTGATCTGGCCGGTCAGCTTGTCGCCCTTCTTGTGGTTGCGGCTGAAATCGTCCCACGGATTGGCCTTGCACTGCTTCATGCCCAGGCTGATACGACGCTTGTCTTCGTCGATATCCAGAACCATGACTTCCACTTCGTCGCCCAGCTGGACAACCTTCGACGGAGCCACGTTCTTGTTGGTCCAGTCCATTTCGGACACGTGCACCAGACCTTCGATACCGGCTTCGATCTCGACGAACGCGCCGTAGTCGGTCAGGTTGGTCACCTTGCCGAACAGGCGGGTGCCTTGCGGGTAGCGGCGCGAGATGCCCACCCACGGATCTTCGCCCAGTTGCTTCACGCCCAGCGAGACGCGGTTCTTTTCCTGGTCGAACTTGAGGATCTTGGCGGTGATTTCCTGGCCAACCGACAGCACTTCGCTCGGGTGACGCACACGACGCCATGCCAGGTCGGTGATGTGCAACAGGCCGTCGATACCGCCGAGGTCCACGAACGCGCCGTAGTCGGTGATGTTCTTGACGATACCGTTGACGATCGCGCCTTCCTTCAGCGTTTCCATCAGCTTCTGACGCTCTTCGCCCAGCGTGGCTTCCACCACGGCGCGGCGCGACAGCACGACGTTGTTACGCTTGCGGTCGAGCTTGATGACCTTGAATTCCAGGGTCTTGCCTTCGTACGGCGTGGTGTCCTTGATCGGACGCACGTCGACGAGCGAACCCGGCAGGAAAGCACGGATGCCGTTGACCATGACGGTCAGGCCGCCCTTGACCTTGCCGGTCACGGTACCCGAGATGATCTCGCCGTCTTCCAGCGCCTTCTCGAGGTTCAGCCACGATGCCAGGCGCTTGGCCTTGTCGCGGGAAAGGATGGTGTCGCCATAGCCGTTCTCGAGCGCGTCGATGGCCACGGACACGTAGTCGCCGGCCTGCACTTCGAGTTCGCCCTGGTCGTTCAGGAACTCCTCCACCGGCACAAATGCCTCGGACTTGAGGCCGGCGTTGACGACCACGAAGTTGTGGTCGATGCGCACGACTTCAGCGGAAATCACTTCGCCAGCCTTCATATTGGAGCGGGCGATCGATTCCTCGAACAGTGCGGCAAAGGATTCGTTAGTTTGCAGGTCGGACATAAACGTAATTTAGCAATCCGCAGTACGCGGGCCGGCGCGACTATCGCGCTCAGTCTGCCTTGCGCAGCGGGGTCAAGTTGAACAACCGGTACCGGACGGGTTGGGTTCCGATACAGGTCCAGGTTGGCGCCTAGTGGTTTTAATCACCGCACTGCGGCGAACCACTCCAGCACCTGCGCCACCGCCTCTTCCACCGTCATTTCTGACGTATCGAGGCGATAAGCGCCTTCAGCGGGACGCAGCGGCGCGGCGGCACGGGTGCGATCCCGCGCGTCGCGTTCCTCAAGGTCACGCAAAAGGTCTTCGATATTAGCAGAAATTCCCTTATCAATCAATTGTTTATAGCGCCTACGAGCGCGGGCCTCCACGCTTGCGGTCAGGAACACCTTGAGCGGGGCATCCGGGAAGATCACCGTGCCCATGTCGCGGCCGTCGGCCACCAGGCCCGGGAGCTTGCGGAAGCCGCGCTGGAGTGCAGTCAACGCATCACGCACGGGCTGGTGCACGGCGATCGCGGACGCGCGGTTACCGATGGCTTCGAGGCGAATCGTCTGACTGACTTCCTCGCCGGACAGCCATACCCGGTCCGGGCCGAACTTGACATCGAGACGCGCGGCCATTTTTGCAAGGGTGTCGACGTCCTGCACGCCAACGTCTGCACGGTCGCTCGCCAGCGCCACGAGACGGTACAGCGCGCCGCTGTCGAGTAGATGAAAGCCGAGAGCATCCGCCACTTTGTGCGCCACGGTACCCTTACCGGATGCCGTCGGGCCATCAATGGTGATGACATCAACGATAGTCATTGATTATTACCAACGTAAAAACTATTAATTTCTAGAATCAATTGATACTCATTATCATTTGACTCATGGTTGCGCGGCTACCGGCCTTCCCTCTCCCGGCTCCCCCACAAAAGCGGTCGCGCAACCGCCCTGAATTCCCAAACGCGAGGCAATCTACCATGGCCAAGACCCTGACCTTCGGCATCATGCATCTGGGCATCGCTTTCAGCGTGACCTACGCCCTGACGGGCAGCCTGGCCATCAGCGGCGCGATTACATTCATCGAGCCCGCCGTGAACACGGTGGCTCACTACTTCTTCGACAAATTCTGGGAGCGCCGCGAACGCCAGGCCAAAACCCATGCAGCAACCCCCGAAGCAAAGACGGCGGCCCGTTACGCCGCCGCCTGATCATGGCCTCCCGGGCTGAGTGACCGCTTACCGCGCCACTCCGGCAAATACCTCGAAGTACTCGGGGAACGTCTTTGCCACACAGCCGGGGTCGTTGATCTTCACGGGCAACGGGCCGAATGCGGCCAACGAGAAACACATGGCCATCCGATGGTCATCATAGGTGCCAATTCCAGCATCCGGGGTCTGCCACGTCGCCAGGGAGGCCGGCGGCGTCACTTTCAGGTAGTCAGCCCCCTCCTCCACCTCCGCGCCGAGCTTGCGCAGCTCCGTCGCCATCGCCGAGATGCGGTCCGTTTCCTTGACCCGCCAGCTGGCGATGTTGGTCAGCGTGGTGGTGCCCTCCGCGAACAGCGCGGCCACGGCCAGCGTCATCGCCGCATCAGGAATGTGATTGCAGTCGAGCTCGATGCCGTTGAGTCGGCCGTCGTCACGCTCGGTGCCGCGCACCTCAATCCAGTTGCCACCGGCCATCACGTTGGCGCCCATCCGGTTCAGCGCATCGGCAAACCGAACATCGCCCTGGATACTCGCCATGCCCACACCCTCCACGCGTACCGGGCCACCGCCGATGGCGCCCGCCGCCAGGAAGTAGGATGCCGTGGACGCATCGCCCTCGACGTAAATCTCGCCCGGCGAACGGTATCGCGCGCCGGCCGGCAGGATAAAGCGCTCCCAGCCCTGTCTCTCAACGGCAATACCAAAGCGTGCCAGCAAGTTCAACGTGATCTCGATATACGGCTTCGAAATCAGTTCGCCGACCACCTCGATCTCGATGCGACCCGATTGCGCCTGGGCCATTGGCAACGTCATCAACAGCGCGGTCAGGAACTGGCTCGATACATCGCCGCGCACACGGATCGGTGCATCGATGCGAATCTGCGCAGGGTTGATCTGCAAAGGCGGGTAGCCAGGCGTGCCCAGGTAATCCACCGATGCGCCGACCTGCCGCAGGCCATCGACCAGATCGCCGATCGGCCGCTCATGCATCCGCTGCACGCCGCTCAGCTTGTACGTACCGCCTTGCAGCGCCAGTGCCGCGGTCAATGGCCGGATCGCCGTACCGGCATTACCCATGAACAGGTCTGCCGCCTTGCTCGGGAAATTTCCGCCCACGCCGGACACGATGCAGTCGTTGCCCTCGCGCCGCCATGCCACGCCGAGCACCTTGAGCGCTTCGAGCATGACACGCGTGTCGTCGGAATCGAGCAGGTCGCGGACGCGCGTTTCGCCGGTGGCGAGCGCGGACAGCAGCAGCACGCGGTTGGAGATGCTCTTGGAGCCGGGCAGGCGCACCGTGCCGGAAGCACGGGTCAGGGGGCCGAGGGTCAGTTGTTCCATGTTTTTGCGGCATGGCCGTTGCGCGCGGAGCGCGCTGGCGGCATCAGGGTTCGACGTTGTTGGCGGCCGCACGTGCGGCGCCCCATTTCAGGCGTGTGTCGCTGGCACGCGCGAACAGCCGTTCGAGCGCTGCGCCATCGCCTTCCTTGATCTTGGTCTTCAGATGCGCCAGCACGGACTCGTAGATACTGATCTCGCGCAGCAACGCATCCTTGTTGGCAATGCAGATATCGCGCCACATCTCTGGCGACGACGCCGCGATGCGCGTGAAATCGCGGAAGCCACCGCCCGCAAAGTCCAGCTTCAGCGCCGCGTCCTCCGCGTTTGCCACCTGGGCCACAAGCGCGTACGACAGCAGATGCGGTAGATGGCTGACCGACGCGAACACGGCATCGTGCTGCACGGCCGACATCACATGGCAATCAGCGCCCGTGGCTTCCCACATGGCGCGCACGGCGGCCACGTCCGCCCGCGAGTTCTCCTGCAACGGGCAAAGCACCACCTTCTTGCCTACGTAGAGATCGTCGAGCGCAGCCTCCACGCCGTTCAACTCACGGCCCGCGATCGGATGGGCGGGCACGAACTGGGCAACCTTGTCGCCGAGCGCGGTCTTGGCCGCCATGATGACGTCGGACTTGGTGCTGCCTGCGTCGGTCACGATCGTGCCCGGCTGCAGATGTGGTTCCAGCGCGTGGAGCAATGCGAAGTTCTGCGCCACAGGCGCGCACAGCACTACCAGACTTGCGCCTCGCATCGCGTCCTCGAGCGATGCGGCCTCGTCGATGACGCCAAGCGCCTTGGCCTTGTCCAGCGAAGCCGCAGAACGGCCTACGCCCACGACCGTCCCCACCACGCCCGCGCGCTTGAGCGACAGCGCCAGCGATCCGCCAATCAGGCCGACGCCGACAATCACGACTTTCGAAAAATGCAATGCGCTCACGGTTTCAGACATGCTTGAGTTTCACTTCAGGGCCTGTTCCAGCGCCGCGATGAACGCGTCGTTCTCTTCCGGCAGGCCGATCGTCACGCGCAGCCACTGCGGCAGGCCATAGTTGGCCACGGGGCGCACGATCACACCTTGCTTCAGCAGCGCCAGATTGACCCGCGCGCCAGCGCCATCGTCGCCACCTACGCGAACCATGACAAAGTTGCCGGACGACTTCACGTATTCAAGCCCACTTCGCTCGAACGCTTCCACCAGCCGCGCCTTGCCCTGACGATTCAGTTCGGCGCTGCGTTGCAGAAATGCCGTATCGTCGAGCGCTGCCACGGCAGCAGCCTGCGCCAGGCTGTTGACGTTGAACGGCTGGCGCACACGATTCAGCAAATCGGTAAGCTGGGGCTGTGCCACGCCATAGCCGACCCGCAGCCCCGCCAGCCCATAGGCCTTCGAGAACGTCCGCGACACCATCAGGTTCGGATACTTGCGCACCCAGGCAACCGATTCGTACTGCTGGCCCGCATCGAGATACTCGTTGTAGGCCTCGTCCAGCACAACCACCACATGCGGCGGCACCTTGGCCAGAAACGCCTCGATCTCGGCGGCGGACACGAATGTGCCAGTCGGATTGTTCGGGTTGGCGATGAAGACGAGCTTGGTGTCGGGCGCAATCGCCGCAGCCATCGCATCGAGATCATGACCATACTCGCGCGACTTGACCTCGATGGCGCGCGCGCCAACTTCCTGCGTGGCCAGTGCGTAGACCGCAAACGAGTACTCGGCGTAGACGATCGACTCGCCATTGCGCACCAATGCGTGCGCGGCCAGTTCCAGGATGTCATTGCTACCGTTGCCGAGCGTCAGCCACTCGGCCGGCACATCATATTTCTCCGACAGTTTCGCCTTCAGCTCGAAGCCGTTGCTGTCCGGATAGCGTCCCAGATCTTCCGTCGCGGCGGCGATAGCCGCCTTAGCCGAGGCGGGCATACCGAGCGGGTTCTCGTTCGACGCCAGCTTGACGATGCTTGCCTCGTCGAGTCCGAACTCGCGAGCCACTTCCGAGATCGGCTTGCCCGCGATATACGGCGAGATCTTGCGCACATAGGACGGACCAAAGTAGTCAGCCGCGTTGTCCTGCCCTGCCATGTCTGTCTCCTCGCTGCCGTTATTTGCTGGATGGATACGAGCCCAGGACCTTCAGGTACGCGGCATTGCGACGCAGCATCTCGATCGCGCGCGTCACGGCCGGTTCGTGCTGATGGCCTTCCACATCCACGTAGAAGTAGTACTCCCACGCGCCACTGCGCGCCGGGCGCGATTCAAACCTGCACATCGATACGCCGTTCTCGGCCAGTGGTGCCAGCAGTTGATACACGGCGCCCGCCTTGTTCGGCACCGACAGGATCAACGAGGTCTGATCGCTGCCAGAAGGCTCGGTCTCATAGCGACCGATCACCGCGAAACGGGTGCGATTGTGCGGATCGTCCTGGATGTGCGAACGGATAATGTGCAGGTGATAGCGATTGGCCGCCGTTTCACCGGCAATCGCCGCAACGGTAGGGTCCTCACTGGCCATGCGCGCGGCTTCGGCATTGCTGGACACGGCCTGGCGCTCCAGATGCGGATAGTTCGCGGACAGCCAGTTCTGGCATTGCGCCAGCGCCTGCGCATGGGCACGCACGACGGTCACACCTTTCATGTCCGGCGTGGAAGCCATGAGATTGTGGTGGACCTTCAGCGCGATCTCGCCGCTGATCTTGAGCGACGTCTGCAGGAACAGATCGAGCGTGCGCGACACCGCGCCCTCGGTCGAGTTCTCTACCGGCACCACGCCGTACTCGACGGTACCAGCCTCCACGGCACGGAACACCTCGTCAATGCTGGGGCACGGCACGCCCGTCACCTCGTGGCCGAAGTGCGCGTAGAGCGCCTGCTCGGAGAACGTTCCGGCCGGGCCCAGAAAGGCGATCTCGAGCGGCTTTTCCAGGCCGCGGCACGCGGACATCACCTCGCGCCAGATCGATGCCACGCTTTCGTCGAGCAGCGGACCGGGGTTGGCGCCCTGCACCTTGCGGATCACCTGCAACTCGCGTTCGGGACGAAATACCGGGGCGCCGTACTTCTTCTTGACCTCGCCCACGTCGAGGGCGAGCTGGGCGCGACGATTGAGCAGCGCCAGCAGTTCACGGTCGACGGTGTCGATCTGGGTGCGCAACGGCGCCAGATCGGCCGACAACGCCTGCTCCTGCGCGCTGGGTCCAGGAGCGTCCTGGCGCCCGGCTTCCTGTGCGGGGGCATCGGCGGCGGGGGACTTGTCTTGCTCTGTCATATCAAGGCCTGGCGGGCCGCGCGAAAAGGCGGCCTCGGAAAGTCTGGGGCGAAGCCACGCCGCGCGCATGGCTGTGCGCGGCGCGACGCTTTGACCGCCGTCAGGCGGCGGTACGCTCGAATTCGCGCATGAACTCGATCAGCGCGGTAACACCCTCGAGCGGCATCGCGTTGTAGATGCTTGCACGCATTCCGCCCACGGACTTGTGGCCCTTGAGCTGTACCAGGCCGTTCGCGCGCGCCTGGGTCAGGAACGCTTCGTTGCGCGATTCGTCGCGCAGGAAGAACGGTACGTTCATGCGCGAGCGGCAGCTGGGGTCGATTTCGTTGCGGTAGAAGTCGCTCTGGTCCAGGAAGTCGTACAGCGCGCGCGCCTTGGCGATATTGCGCTGCTCGATCGCGGGCACACCGCCCTGGGCCTTGAGCCATTTGAACACGAGCCCGGCGATGTAGATCGCATAGGTGGGCGGCGTGTTGTACATCGAATCATATTCGGCCACGAGGCGCCAGTTGAACGCCGACGGGCACAGCGGATGCGCGAAACCGATCAGGTCTTCGCGCACGATGACGATCGTCACACCGGCCGGGCCGATGTTCTTCTGGGCGCCACCATAGACCACCTGCACGCGCGACCAGTCGATCGGGCGCGAAAGGATGTGGCTCGACGCATCGGCCACGACGATGCGGCCCTTGTCGTGCGTGCCGGTCTGGCCAATGTCTGGGATTTCCTGGAACTCCGTGCCAACGATCGTCTCATTGGTGCACAGGTGCACGTACGCGGCATCGTCCGACAGCTTCCACGATGCCACATCCGGGATCTTGTGCCACTTCTGGTCCTGGCTCGAAGCCACGATGTTGACTTCGCTGTAGCGACGCGCTTCCTGCTCGGTCTTGACGGACCACGTGCCGGTGACGACGAAATCGGTCTTCGGCTTTGCTGCGTTGATGCGACTGGCAAGATTCAGCGGCACGATGCCGTTCTCGCCGATCGCACCGCCTTGCAGGAACAGGATGCGGAAATTCTTGGGCACCTGCAGCAGTTCGCGCAGGTCAGCCAGCGCCTCGTTGTGAATGCCTTCGAACTCACGGCTGCGGTGGCTCATCTCCATCACCGATACACCCGTGCCGCGCCACGACAGCATTTCCTCGGCGGCCTGATGCAGGACTTCAGTCGGCAGTGCGGCCGGACCAGGCGAGAAATTGAACACGCGCTCGGCCAGCGAACGTTGCAGGCCGACGAGGGCGGGATTCTGGGGATCGTTCATGGAGGGAAGATGGAAAAATGGCTGCCGGTTTGAACCAAGCAGCCATTATCCCTCAAACCCACGCCCCTTGGACACCATGGGTGCCGGCCAGGGGCGGTGTGAGCGGCAGACCAGCCCGGGAGAATGCCCCACAGGCCAGCCACCGATCACCTGCGGATCACTTGCCGATCACTTCGCAGCGGCGGCGATTTCCTTCTCGGCGGCGTCACGCATCGACTTGCCAACCTGCGGGCCGTACTTCTGCATCATCGAACCCCAGATTTCCTGAGTGGCCTTGCCCTGGTTGGCCATGAACTTCTGGCCGGTCGGCGACTTCAGGAACGTGGTCAGGTCCTTGATTTCCTGCGTGGAGTAGTACTTGCCGAAGGCGTCGTAGTGAGCCTTGAGGGCGTCCTGCTTGAACGCATCCGTCGAGAAGGCCGTGCCGGCGCCATCGACCATGCGCTGTACAGCGCCGTTCTTCTTGAGCTTCTCGACAGCAGCCTGCTTCTGCTTGTCGTTCAGCGTCTTGTTCTCAACCAGCACCTGCTCCAGCACCAGCGGCGCTTCCTGCTTCGCGCCCTGTTGCCAGTTGTCGGCCTGACCCTTCACAGCCTGGTCGGCCTGCATGACGGTCAGCAGTTCCTTGATGGCCGCGGTCTTATCCTTGTCGTCCGCCTGTGCGTGCGCGGCTTGCGCCAGCATCATCATCGGAGCAACTGCAGCCAGAACAGCGATACGTCGATAGGTTTTGAGCATTATGACTCCCTGGAAAATACGTCCGGATTAGTCCGCACGGCCGTCTGGCGAGTTCCGGCCGTGGTTCCAATGTTGCAACAAATTACGAATTCGCATCCGCGTCAGTGGCTCCGGCATCGGTGGCGCCCGCGGCATCATCGCCCGCTTCGCCTTCCTCTGCCCCCGAACCGTTGTCCGCGTCGCTTTCCACGATGCGCTGCAGACCCGACAGCTTGGTGCCTTCGTCGACGTTGATCAGCGTCACACCCTGCGTAGCACGACCCATCTCGCGGATTTCGGCCACGCGGGTGCGAATCAGCACGCCGCCGGTCGTGATCAGCATGATTTCATCTTCGGGCGAAACCAGCGCCGCAGCCACCACGCGGCCATTGCGCTCGCTCGTCTGGATCGCAATCATGCCCTTGGTGCCACGTCCGTGTCGAGTGTATTCGGAGATCGGAGTGCGCTTGCCGTAACCATTCTCGGTTGCGGTCAGGACGCTGCCCACTGGAGGCACGTCTCCCTCTGCCACCGACGATTCCGTTTCCGCGGATTCGGCCGGCGCAACCAGCATGGCGATCACGGCCTGACCTTCATCGAGGTTCATGCCGCGGACACCGCGTGCCTGCCGGCCCATCGGACGCACGTCGTTCTCATCGAATCGCACGGCCTTGCCGGCGTCGGAGAACAGCATGACGTCGTGCTGGCCGTCGGTCACGGCGGCACCGATCAGGAAGTCGCCCTCGTCGAGATCCACGGCGATGATGCCCGCCTTGCGCGGATTCGAGAAATCAGTCAGCACGGTCTTCTTCACCGTGCCACGCGCCGTGGCCATGAAGATGAAGTGCTCGGCATCGAACTGGCGCACCGGCAGGATGACGTTGATCTTTTCGCCGTCGGCCAGCGGGAACATGTTCACGATCGGCCGTCCACGCGAATTGCGCGAGCCCTGCGGCACCTCATAGACCTTCAGCCAGTACAGCCGGCCACGGTTCGAGAAGCACAGGATGTAGTCGTGTGTGTTTGCGACGAACAGCGTGTCGATCCAGTCGTCTTCCTTCGTCGCCGTCGCCAGCTTGCCGCGCCCACCACGCTTCTGCGCGCGGTACTCGGAAATCGGCTGGCTCTTCATATAGCCGGAATGCGACAGCGTCACGACCATGTCCTGCGGCGTGATCAGGTCCTCGGTATCGAGTTCGGTCGCGTTCAGCTCGATCTGCGAACGGCGCTCGTCGCCGAATTCCGCCCGGATCGCTCCAAGCTCGTCGGTGATGATCGTCGCGATGCGCTCCGGGCGGGCCAGGATGTCGAGCAGATCGGCGATCAGGCCCATGACCTCGCGGTACTCCTGGACAATCTTGTCCTGCTCAAGCCCCGTGAGGCGTTGCAGGCGCATTTGCAGGATTTCCTGAGCCTGACCGTCGGACAGGCGATACAGGCCATCCGGCTGCATGCCGAACACCGCCGGCAGACCGTCCGGGCGGTACGATGCGCGGCCGCCCGCAGTGTCGCTTTCGGCACGTGACAGCATTTCGCGCACCAGACCCGAATCCCAAGGCTTCGACATCAGTTCCTGCTTCGCGATCGGCGGCGTCGGCGCAGCCTTGATGATCGCGATGAACTCGTCGATGTTGGCCAGCGCCACGGCCAGGCCTTCCAGCACGTGACCGCGCTCGCGCGCCTTGCGCAGCTCGAACACGGTACGGCGGGTGACCACCTCGCGCCGGTGCGACAGGAACGCATCCAGCATCTGGCGCAGGTTCAGCAGGCGCGGCTGGCCATCGACCAGGGCCACCATGTTCATGCCGAAGGTGTCCTGGAGCTGGGTGTTCTTATATAGGTTGTTCAGAACGACCTCAGGCACCTCATTGCGCTTGAGTTCGATCACCACGCGCATACCTGACTTGTCAGATTCGTCGCGGATGTCCGAAATGCCTTCGACTTTCTTCTCGGTCACCAGCTCGGCAATGCGCTCGAGCAGTGTCCGCTTGTTCACTTGGTACGGCAGTTCGTCGACGATGATCGCCTGGCGCTGACCCCGGTCGATGTCCTCGAAGTGCGTGCGGGCGCGCATGACCACACGGCCGCGGCCAGTGCGGTAGCCTTCGCGCACGCCCTGGATGCCATAGATAATGCCGGCGGTCGGAAAATCGGGCGCCGGCACCAATTCGATCAGTTCATCGACGGTGGCATCGGGATTACGCAGCAGATGCAGACAGGCATCGACAACCTCATTGAGGTTATGCGGCGGAATATTGGTGGCCATGCCGACCGCAATACCCGACGAACCATTGATCAGAAGATTCGGAATACGCGCCGGCAAAATGCCAGGCTCTTTCTCCGAACCGTCATAGTTCGGTTCGAAATCGACAGTTTCCTTGTCGATATCCTGAAGCATTTCATGGGCAATCTTCGACAGGCGGATTTCGGTATAACGCATTGCCGCCGCGTTATCTCCATCCACCGAACCGAAGTTGCCCTGACCGTCGACCAGCATGTAGCGCAGGGAGAAATTCTGCGCCATACGCACGATCGTGTCGTACACCGCGGTATCGCCGTGCGGGTGATATTTACCAATCACATCGCCGACGATACGGGCCGACTTCTTGTACGGCCGGTTCCAGTCGTTGTTGAGCTCATGCATCGCAAAGAGCACGCGCCGGTGTACCGGTTTCAGGCCGTCCCGAACGTCGGGAAGCGCGCGCCCCACGATTACGCTCATTGCGTAATCTAGGTATGAGCGGCGCATTTCCTCTTCCAGTGAGACCGGAAGGGTTTCTTTGGCGAATTGATCCATTGCGACGTGGTTTATGCGGCGGGTTTAGGCAAATGGGACTCCGATTCCCGCATGACGGAGACCGGCATACGGCATCGGGCGAACATGGCATTCTATCATGCACGCACCCCCCTTCCCGACCCCGCGGGAACCCCTCGCTCCCGCCCCTTGACGGCGCTTTCAGCGACCACCCCCTCACCCGGCAACCCCATATGGGACAAGGCTTTGCGGGCGCCGCAAGGCGGATGTTGCACAAACACCACAGGCCCAAAACCGCTTGGTTGAATCGAATATATTTACTTCTTAGGAAACGAGCCTTGTGGCACAATTCCCCAGCGAAGAGCCAGACGTTGTTCGAAGTGGATCATGCTCCACGTCGAGAATGTTATACTCCGAAGAATGTATGACTTGTTTTCGTCCATTTGCTCGCAGTAACCCTGCGGTGATCTCATCCTGAGAGGAGAAATATGAAAAAATTTGCCAAGCTCGCGCTCGTTGCAGCTACCGCAGTAATGGCTGCATCCGCTCAAGCCCAGTCCGTCCCCTATGAAAAGAAGGCAGTGAACGACAACTGGGGCAACGGTACGAGCGAGTACGTGTGGAAGAATGGCACGAACGAGCTCTGCTGGCGCGACAGCTCCTGGACCCCGGCAACGGCCAATGCACAGTGCGATGGCGCGCTGGCTCCGGCTGCTGCGGCTCCGGCCCCGACCCCGGTGGCACCGCCGGTTGTGTCGAGCGAAAAGGTCACTTTCGCTGCTGACACCCTGTTCGACTTCGACAAGGCTGTTCTGAAGCCCGAAGGCAAGGCCAAGCTGGACGACCTGGTTTCGAAGCTGCAAGGCATCACCCTGGAAGTGATCATCGCTGTTGGTCACACCGATTCGTTCGGTTCGGACAAGTACAACGATCGCCTGTCGATCCGTCGTGCTGAGTCGGTCAAGGCCTACCTGGTGAGCAAGGGCGTTGAAGCCAACCGCGTGTACACCGAAGGCAAGGGCAAGCGTCAGCTGAAGGTTGATCCGAAGTCGTGCAAGGGCAACCGCACTGCTCAGATCGCCTGCCAGCAGCCGAACCGTCGCGTGGAAGTCGAAGTGGTCGGCACCCGCAGCGCACGTTAATCGGATCCTCTCCGATGAAAAAAAGCCCAGCGCAAGCTGGGCTTTTTTTTTGGTAAAGTTGCCGCAGACTTCTCACCTGATTTGCCGCTCGCCGGCACCCATGATGTCGCAATCGACCACCCTGCATTCCACTCCCGATACGCCAAGCAGCCGCAACGCCGATCCGAAGGAGATCGACAAGTTCAGCGAGCTGGCCCACCGCTGGTGGGACCCCAACAGCGAGTTCAAGCCGCTGCATGACCTCAACCCGCTGCGCCTGGGCTGGATCGACGACATTGCCCACCTGTCGGGCAAGCAGGTCATCGACGTCGGCTGCGGAGGCGGCATCCTTTCCGAAAGCATGGCCCGCGCGGGCGCTACCGTGCGCGGCATCGACCTGTCGACAAAGGCGCTCAAGGTAGCCGACCTGCACAGCCTGGAATCGGGCGTGGCGGTGACCTACGAGGAGATCGCCGTCGAGGATCTGGCGGCCCGCGCGCCGGCCAGCGTCGACGTGGTGACGTGCATGGAAATGCTGGAGCATGTGCCCGACCCCCAGTCGATCGTGCGCGCCTGCATGACGCTCGCAAAGCCGGGCGGCTACGTCTTCTTCTCGACCATCAACCGCAACCTCAAGGCGTACCTGCTTGCCGTCGTCGGCGCCGAGTACGTATTGAACATGCTGCCGCGCGGCACGCACGACTACGAGAAATTCATCACGCCATCCGAACTCGCCCGCTTCGCGCGAAATGCCGGACTGGACATGATCGAGATGCGCGGCATGACCTACAACCCGTTGACGCAGATCTACTCGCTTGGCCGCGACACCGACGTCAATTACATGATGGCTTTCCGCAAGCCTTGAACCATGATGACGTTCGACGCAGTTTTCTTCGATCTTGACGGCACACTTGCCGATACCGCTCCCGACCTCGCCGCAGCCGCGAACCGGCTGGTCATCGAACACGGCATGTTGCCAGTCGCGTACGAACGGCTCCGTCCGGTAGCTTCGCACGGCGCGCGTGGCCTGCTCGGCGTGGCGTTCGGCAAGCGCCCGGAGGATCCCGAGTTCCCGGCCTTGCGCGACGCGTTCCTCGACTACTACGAGGCCGATATCGCCGTCCATACGCGCCTGTTCGAGGGCATGGACCAGGTGCTGGCGCAACTGGAGTCCACGGGCATTCGCTGGGGCATCGTGACCAACAAGATTGCCCGCTTCACCGTGCCGCTGGTCAATGCGATCGGCCTGACGCCACGCGCTTCGGCCGTGGTCAGCGGTGACACCACCCCTTATGCCAAGCCACACCCCGCACCGCTGCTGCGAGCGGCAGAATTGAGCGGCGTGGCGCCCGGCCGGTGCATATACGTCGGTGACGACCTGCGCGACATTCAGGCTGGCCAGGCCGCCGGCATGACCACGGTCGCAGCGGCATACGGCTACTGCGGCGAAGCCGAACCTCCGGAAACCTGGGGCGCCGACTACCTGATCCGCCATCCCGCGGAGCTGCTACCGCTATTCTCCTGACCAAGGAACCGAACCACGCAGGGTGCGTCGAAAGCGAGTACAATCCGTTTTCTTTCGCGTTTTGACGCACATTGGGGCCGACCTGGTTTCGACGTGGGTTACAAAGCAGTGGAGGGCATACCGAGGACCCGTCACCTCGTTAATCAATGGGAATGCAATAACTGCTAACGACGAACGTTACGCACTGGCAGCCTAAGGGCCGCCGTCCTCGCACTGGCTCGCTGACGGGCTAGGGTTCGCAAGAACCAGCGAGGTCATTTACGTCAGATAAGCTTCGGGAGTGTCACGGGCCCGAGGACGAAAACCTAGTGACTCGCCGTCGTAGAGCGTGTTCGTCCGCGATGCGCCGGTTAAATCAAATGACAGAACTAAGTATGTAGAACTCTCTGTGGAGGGCTTGCGGACGCGGGTTCGATTCCCGCCGGCTCCACCAAACATGAAACCCAACCGTCACCGGTTGGGTTTTTTTTATGCCTGGACGATTCATCGCGCGCCGATGTGGCGCGCCCGCCGTCAGTGCATCGACGCGCCATCCAGAGGCATGCCAGCCAGCCGCGCCGCATGAAACGGTTCCACGCCAACCGTCACGCCGAGGTGCGTGTACAGCCGCTCCGCCTGATCAGGCGAAGTAAGCACGCCAGGCATCCATAGCCGCTGCAGCCGCGCCAAGGGTTCGCCCGAGTGCGCGGCAAACGCCTCGGGGCCGAACTCCTGAATGGCTTTGAACAGCACGAGACCGACCAGGTACATGTCGCCAGTGTTCAGCGCGATCTCTGCCTGGGCAGTCCAACGCGCTGTGCGATCTTCAATTTTTTCCGCTTCGGCGAAACGCTCTGTCATGGTCGGCATGAAGGCGTCACCCGGCGGGAGAAAGGTAAAACTCATCAAACGACTCCAGTCCCCGTATCTGAACGATGACGGCATTCTTCGCAGAAAACTTAAAAAATCGGAACCGATTCACGCAAGATCCAGCGAAAAAACAACACTTAGCGAACCACACGCCACAAGGCCAGCGTCACCGCTGGGGCCCTTCCAGCACTGCGCCACGTCGTATGCCTTCGGAGGCAGACGTAGCGCGTGCCCTGATAGATGACGGCCTGACCAATTTCATATGTGGTCCATACGTGAGGTCCTCGCACCAAGTGTCCAGGCTGGTGCCATTGGGCTGCCCTGTCGATCTACCCCTGGAGCTGCCATTGCCACCAGAACGTCCGCTTGCGCTGGGTGCGTCCTTGTCGACTTCATAGCGATAGCCGGATACGCCTTGATTTGATCTGTCCGCCAACACCAAGGAAATCGCAATTTCTATCAATCATCGGACATTCAGCCTGCCGTCAAGACAACGACCGATCAACGTCCGTGCCAGCACGCTGACGGGGAACGTTACAATAGGCCATCGCAGTTTCCCCTTCCCCGCATCGCCTCCATGTCTGACCACCCCCGCTTTACCGTTAATCGCTCCGTCTGCCTGCTTGTGCCGGAGCAGCCCTTCCTTGACTGGGTCAAGGCGGTGGATCCCGAACCTGTGCCCACGCTGACCCTCGAGGCCATCCGCGACGACGCCAGTGTGTTCCTATTGCCCGAGGTAGCAGATACACCTGAGAACGCGCTGCGCTGGGTGGAAAAGCGCTGGCGTACGTTCTTCGAGTTCATGCTCGGGGAATGGTTTGACGACTCGCTATGGCCCCAGCAGATCTCGCTGGAGATGTTCCGCCAGTGGTTCACCCCTCGTTTTCACTCGATGGTGTGGGACATGGCGCCGGACTCGCCGATCGAACTCGAAGACTGGGATGACGAGGACGACCAGGTATCGACGTTGCTGCACTGAGTCGCTTCGCGACTGCGCGACGGTCAGATGAGGAAACGAAAACGGCACGCAATTGCGTGCCGTTTTTCATGCCGTGCCGGGCAATGGCCTTGGCAGCGTCAGAGGAACCGGTCCAGGATCTTGCGGCTGGGCTTGTCGAGCGCCATCAGGTCTCGAATCAGATAGTGGATGCCGTGGCTGTCCGAGATCAGCAGCGTATTGCCAACGAGCCGGCGGATATCCTCCTCGCCACGCAGCACCAGATCAGTCTGGCCACGATCGGTCTGCACGGTCCACACGCTCGGTGTGGCATACGTGGAGACGCCCACGATCTTCCGGATTTCGGGCATGAACTCGCGCGCAGCCAGCTCCGCCTCGATCAGTTCGCGGGTCGGCGCCGGCAGGCCGTCGAGGCTCGGAATCCAGGCCAGTTCCCGGCCATCCGTACTCATCATGCCAACGCCGCCGTCGGGCGCGGAGATCGGGAAGGCTCGCACCGGCACTACCCCTTCGTGCGACACGCCATCGGCCAGCGTCAGCACCAGCTTGCCGAAGCTGTTGCGGGTCAGATTGAAGTCAGGCGTCTGCATGGCCGGTTGTTCTTGAGTCTGTTCGGAAGTTTGATTACTGCGCACCGACGGCCTCCTTCGCTTCCGCGACTTCGCCGTCGCTGATCGCATCGGCGTCGGTATCCACGTTGCGCGCCTGTGCCTGGTACAGCTTGTAGTACGCGCCTTCACGCGCCATCAGTTCGTCGTGATTGCCCACTTCAACGATCTGGCCACGATCCATCACCACCAGACGGTCGGCCTTGCGCAGCGTGGAGAGGCGGTGCGCGATGGCGATCGTGGTACGGCCCTGCACGAGGTTGTCCAGGGCCTTCTGGATTTCCTTCTCCGTCGTGGTATCCACCGACGAGGTGGCTTCGTCCAGAATCAGGATGCGCGGATTGATCAGCAGCGCGCGGGCGATCGAGATGCGCTGGCGCTCGCCGCCGGACAACGCCTGACCACGTTCGCCCACCAGCGAATCGTAGCCGTGCGGCAGCCGCAGAATGAACTCGTGCGCGTGGGCGGCACGGGCGGCCGCGATGATTTCCTCTCGGGTCGCGTCGGGCTTGCCGTAGGCGATATTGTCGGCGATCGTGCCGAAGAACAGGAACGGCTCCTGCAGAACCAGGCCGATATGGCGGCGGAACTCCGAAACCGGCAGCGAGCGGATATCGACACCGTCCACGCGAATCGCACCTTCGGACACGTCATAGAGACGGCAGATCAGGTTGACCAGCGTGCTCTTGCCCGAACCGCTATGCCCCACCAGGCCGATCATCTCGCCCGGCTGGATCGACAGGTTCAACCCGCGGATCACGGCGCGGTTCCCGTAGCGAAACCCGAGGTCGCGCAATTCGATGGCGCCTTGGACATTGTCGATGTGCACCGGCTTCTGCGGCTCCGGCACGCTCGACACGTGATCAAGAATATCGAAGATCCGCTTGGCGCCGGCGGCGGCCTTCTGCGTCACCGAGACGATACGGCTCATGGAATCCAGGCGCGTGTAGAAGCGGCTGATGTAGGTCAGGAACGCCACCAGCACACCCACGGTGATCGCATCGTGGCTGACCTGCCAGATGCCGAAAATCCAGACCACCAGCAGGCCCACCTCGGTCAGGAACGTGACCGTCGGCGTGAACAGCGACCACACCGCGTTGACCCGGTCATTGATGGCCAGGTTGTGCTTGTTCGCCTCCCGAAAGCGCGTCACTTCGCGCTTTTCCTGCGCGAAGGCCTTCACCACCCGGATACCCGGAATCGTATCGGCCAGCACGTTGGTGATCTCCGACCAGATCCGGTCGATCTTCTCGAAGCCATGGCGCAGGCGGTCGCGCACCAGATGGATCATCCACGCGATGAACGGCAGGGGCACCAGCGTAACTAGCGCCAGCCATGGATTGATCGACACGAGGATGATGGACGTCATCGCGATCATCAGCACGTCGGTGGCGAAGTCCAGCAGGTGCAAGGACAGGAACACGCTAATGCGGTCGCTCTCCGAGCCGATGCGCGCCATCAGGTCGCCGGTCCGCTTGCCGCCGAAATACTCGAGCGACAGCTTGAGCAAATGTTCGTAGGTGGTGGTGCGCAGGTCGGCGCTGATCCGCTCCGACACCCGGGCCAGCAGGTAGGTACGTGCCCAGCCCAGCACCCAGGCAACCAGGGCGGCGCCCAGCAGGCCGGCCAGGTAGAGTTTGACAAGGCCGATATCGATCGGCACACCGTTCTGGTAGGGAATCAGTACCTTGTCCATCAGCGGCATGGTCAGGTACGGCGGTACGAGCGTGGCGGCGGTGCCCAGCAGTAGCAGGACGAAGCCGCCCAGCAGTTCCCAGCGGTAGGGCCGCGCGAAGCGCCACAGGCGCAGGAGCGCCCATGTCGACGGGGGCGTTTCCAGTTCCCGGCTGCATTGCGGGCACTGTTCCTCGCCGGGCGGCAACGGCGCCTTGCAGGTGGGGCAGATCTCGGTATCGGCAGGCTCCGGGGCACGGCCCGTTGCCAGGGCGTCGCGACGCGTATCGAACTGGTCGGCCAGTCTCAATGCGTCGGGATTGTAACCAAGCGTATAGCGCCAGCTTGCCAGGCGGCGCTGGCCATCCGACAGTTCCAGCATGCCCACCCCGGCGTGGTCCCCATGGGCCAGCGTCTGGCCGGCCGTGATTTCCCAGTCCTGGAGGGTTTTTTCACCGGGCGCGCGCGCAATCAGGCGACGGTCCGTCACAACCAGCCACCCTTGGGTAAAATGCAACCTTGCGTCCAGGTCCAGCGTCAGTCCGGCCAGGACGTTTTCCCCAGGCTGCAGGGTGGCGCCGATTTCGGCACCCCAAGGTCCTTGCAAACCGGGGCTGGGAGGGACGGACGGGGAAGACTGGGTCATTGTTGGCGCGTCAGACAAGAAGCGAAAAGCGAATGAAAAGCGCGTCCGCAATGGGCCCCGAAGGGATCAGCGACGGACATAACTTGAAACAATTTAAGCGGAGCGCCATGTGGCGGCCCGCAATTTTGCCCGCAAGTATACATAACGCAAACAAGCGGAGGAGCCTGGTGCACTGCACAACACGTTCCGGCCAGATCGGGGCAGCCAAGGGTCAACCCTGAAGCCGCCGTAACGTTAACGAAAGGTTAGGCTTCCATTTCTCGGGCATTCAGCCCACTGCCTCAAGCTAAGTCAATGAAAAAGAAGGACATTGAGATTTTCGATGTCATGTCGCTGCGCGGCCCGAATATGTGGACATATCGGCCGGTGCTGGAGGCATGGGTCGATATCGGCGAACTGGAGGATTTTCCCTCCAACACGATTCCGGGGTTCTATGAGCGCCTGTCGGCATGGCTGCCAACGCTGATCGAACACCGCTGCAGCCCGGGGGTGCGCGGCGGCTTCCTGATGCGTCTGAAGGAAGGCACCTGGCCGGGCCACATCCTGGAACACGTCACGCTTGAGCTGCAGAACCTGGCCGGGATGCCGGGCGGCTTCGGCAAAGCTCGCGAGACCCCGATCCGCGGCGTGTACAAGGTCATCGTCCGCGCCTGGCACGAGGAAGTGACGCGCGCAGCCCTGTTCACGGCCCGTGACCTGGTCATGGCCGCCATCGAGGACCGTCCTTTCGACGTGCCCGCTGCGGTGGACAACCTGCGCCGCCTGGTCGACGAACACTGCCTGGGCCCGAGCACGGCCTGCATCGTCGATGCCGCGGATGACCGCGACATTCCGTCGATCCGCCTGTCGGACGGCAACCTCGTCCAGCTCGGCTATGGCGCCCGCCAGCGTCGCATCTGGACGGCCGAGACCGACCGGACCAGCGCCATCGGCGAGTCGATCTCGCGCGACAAGGACCTGACCAAGAGCTTGCTGGAATCTTGCGGCGTGCCGGTGCCGGAAGGCCGCATGGTCGAAAGTGCCGAAGACGCCTGGGATGCCGCCGAGGACATCGGCGTGCCCGTGGTGGTCAAGCCGTACGACGGCAACCACGGCCGTGGCGTGTTCACGAACCTGATGACCCGCGAGGAAGTGGAAACGGCCTATGCCGTGGCCATCGAGGAAGGCAGCGGCGTGATCGTCGAGCGTTTCGTGCCCGGCAACGAGCACCGCTTGCTGGTGGTGGGCGGCCGCGTGGTCGCCGTCGCGATGGGCGAAACCGCCTCGGTGGTTGGCGACGGCAAGTCGACGATCGACGAACTGATCGAATCGCAGATCAACTCCGACCCACGTCGGGGCACCACCGAAGACCATCCGCTGAACCGCGTGCGTCTGGATTCGGCCGCACGCCTGGAACTGAAGCGCCAGGGCTATGCCGACGGCAGCGCCGTGCCGCCGGAAGGCCGCACCGTGCTGATCCAGCGCAACGGCAATGTCGCGTTCGACGTGACCGACCGCGTGCATCCGAGCGTGGCCGCCCATGCCTCGCTGGCCGCTCGTGTGGTGGGTCTCGACATCGCCGGCGTGGACCTCGTCGCGCAGGACATCTCGCGCCCGCTGGCCGAACAACGTGGCGCCATCGTCGAAGTCAACGCCGGCCCGGGCCTGCTGATGCATATCAAGCCCGCCGAAGGCGAGCCGCGCCCGGTGGGCCGCGCTATCGTCGATCACCTGTTCCCGAGCCGGAACGGCGTGGAAGACGATGGCCGCATCCCCGTGGTGGGCATTACGGGCACCAACGGCAAGACTGTGGTGGCCAAGCTCGTGGCGCGACTGCTGCAACTGTCGGGCAAGCACACGGGTCTGGCCTGCAGCGACGGCCTGTTCCTGGACCGCCGCCAAGTGGAGAAAGGCGGCCGGGGCGACCGCGCGAGCTGGGATGCCGGTCATCGCATTCTGATGAACCGCGCAGTGGAAGCCGCCGTGTTCGAGAACGACAGCGGCATGATCCTGTCGCAGGGCCTGCCCTATGACCGCTGCCAGGTGGGCGTGGTCACGAACTTCGGAAAACCCGACCACATCGGCGACTTCTACGTCGAAGATGAAGACCGCATGTACAACGTGCTGCGCACGCAGGTGGATGTGGTGCTCAAGACCGGCGTGGCCGTGCTCAACGCCGCCGACGCGCGTCTGGTCGAAATGGCCGAGCTGTGCGATGGCGACGTCATCTTCTTCGGCCTGTCCGCCGACCTGCCGGCCATCGCCACGCATCGCGCGGCAGGCAAGCGCGCGGTGTTCGTGCGCGACGGCAAGGTGGTGCTGGCCACCGGCAACAGCGAGACCGCGCTGACCGATGTGTCGGCGATTCCGCTGACCTACGCCGGACGCGTGGCATTCCAGATCGAGAACGTGCTGGCCGCCGTGGCCACGGGTTGGGCGCTCGGCATTTCGAACGACCTGATCCGTGCCGGCATCGTCACGTTCGACGTCGGCCAGGTGGACGTTCCGGGCCGCTTCACGCTGTTCGAGCACCATGGCGCCACCGTGGTGGTGGACGACGCGCACAACGCTCCGGCGCTCGAAGCGCTGGCGGCCGCGCTCGACCGCTTTCCGTCCGAGCGCCGGATGCTCGTGTTCGGCGCGGGTGTGCAGCGTCGCGACGAGGACCTGATCGAACAGGGCAAGGTGATTGGCGCCACGTTCGACCGCGTGTTCCTGTGCGAGGACCAGAGCGTCAAGCGCGAACTCCCCGAGACCGAGGCGCGCGCGCTGCTCAAGAAGGGCCTGTACGAAGGCCGCCGCGTGACCAAGATCATCGACGAAGGCGCGCGCCGCGCGGCGGTGGAAGCCGCGCTGGCCCAACTCGTGGCGGGTGATCTGCTGGTACTGCAGTGCGACGAGGGCTCGACAGACAGCACGGTGGAACAGGTACACCAGTGGATGGGCCGCGCCGGACGCCGCGCGTGATGCGCGAGCCGGAAAGAAAAACGGAAAACTGATTCTATGGAAGTTTCTCGCATCCGGGCCCTGCGTGGCCCGAACCTCTGGTGTCGTCACACAGCCATCGAAGCCATCGTGGCGTGCTCGGACAAGTCCCTTCGGCTGGCCGAGCTGCCCGGTTTCGAAGACCGCCTGCGCGGGCGTTTTCCGGGCATCGGCCCGCTGCGCCCGGACGATGAGGCCGGATCGCCCTCGATGGCGCATGTGCTCGAAGTGGCAGCCCTGGGCCTGCAAGCCGCGGCCGGCTGCCCGGTGACGTTCAGCCACACCGCACCGACGCTCGAACCCGGCACCTATCAGGTGGTGGTGCAGTACAGCGAAGAGGAAGTGGGCCGTCTGGCATTCAATCTGGCCGAGCAGCTTTGCATCGCCGCGCGCGACGACCTGCCCTTCGACCTGGACGATGCCCTGCATCGCCTGCGTGAGCTCGACGAAGATGTGCGCCTGGGTCCGAGCACGGGCTCGATCGTCTACGCCGCCGTGGCGCGTGGCATTCCGTATCGCCGCCTGACGCAGGGCTCGATGGTCCAGTTTGGCTGGGGCAGCAAGCAGCGCCGCATCCAGGCCGCCGAGACCGACATGACCAGCGCGGTGTCCGAATCCATCGCGCAGGACAAGGAACTCACCAAGAGCCTGCTGCACGCGGCAGGTGTGCCGGTGCCGATGGGCCGCTCGGTCTCCAGCGCCGAAGAGGCATGGGCCGCCGCGCAGGAAATCAACGGTCCGGTGGTGGTCAAGCCGCGCGACGGCAACCAGGGCAAGGGCGTGGCCGTGCGCATCCGCACGCGCGAGGAAGTGATGACGGCTTATGAAGTGGCCGCCGATATTTCCTCGGACGTGCTCGTCGAGCGCTACATCCCCGGTCACGACTTCCGCCTGCTCGTGGTGGGCAAGCACCTGGTGGCCGCCGCCCGCCGCGATCCGCCGCAGGTGATTGGCGACGGGGTGCACACCGTGCGCCAGCTCGTGGAAGAAGTGAACCGCGACCCGCGCCGTGGCGAGGGTCATGCCACGTCGCTGACGAAGATCCGCTTCGACGATATCGCGCTGGCCACGCTGGCCAAGCAGGGCCTGAGCGCCGACGCCGTGCCGGCCAAGGGCACCCGCGTGGTCCTGCGCAACAACGCGAACCTGTCGACCGGCGGCAGCGCCACCGACGTCACCGACGACGTGCATCCAGACATCGCCGCGCGCGCCGTGGCGGCCGCGCAAATGGTCGGTCTGGACATCTGCGGCGTCGACGCGGTCTGTGAAACGATGCTCAAGCCGTTCGAAGAGCAGGCCGGCGGCATCGTCGAAGTCAATGCCGCGCCGGGCCTGCGCATGCACCTGCAGCCGTCGTACGGCAAAGGTCGCGCGGTCGGCGAAGCCATCATCTCGACCATGTTCGCCGATGGCGACGATGGCCGCATCCCGGTGGTTGCGGTCTCGGGCACCAACGGCAAGACCACCACGGTGCGCCTGATCACCCATATCCTGGCCTCCAACGGCCTGCGTATGGGCATGACGGGTACCGACGGCGTGTACATCCAGGGCGAACGCATCGATACCGGTGACTGCAGCGGGCCGCGCAGCGCGCGCAACGTGCTGTTGCACCCGGACGTGGACGCCGCCGTGTTCGAAACCGCGCGCGGTGGCCTGCTGCGCGAAGGCCTGGCATTCGACCGCTGCGACGTGGCCGTGGTGACCAACGTTGGCGAAGGCGATCACCTGGGCCTGTCGTACATCAGCACCGTCGAGGACCTGGCCGTGCTGAAGAGCGTGATCGTGCAGAACGTGGCGCCGCACGGGATGGCCGTGCTCAACGCCGCGGACGAAATGGTGGTGCGCATGGCCGATGCCTGCCCGGGCACCGTGACGTTCTTCGCGCACGATGCCGGTCTGCCAACGATGGCGCTGCATCGCGCGCAAGGCAGGCGCGTGGTGTTCGTCGAGGGCGACCAGATCGTGGCGACTGAAGGCGACACCGAAGTGCGCATCCCGCTGGCGGACATCCCGCTCACGCGCAACGGCTCGATCGGCTTCCAGGTGGAAAACGCGATGTCGTCGATCGCCGCCGCCTGGGCGCTTGGCATCGACTGGGCGGTAATCCGCCGCGCGCTGGCCACTTTCGTCAACGACGCCGCGACGGCCCCGGGCCGCTTCAACGTGTTCGACTACAAGGGCGCCACGCTGATCGCTGACTACGGCCACAACCCCGACGCCATCCAGGCGCTGTGCAATGCCGTGGAGACGATGCCGTCGAAGCGACGCGTGGTGGTGATCAGCGGCGCGGGCGACCGACGCGACGAGGACATCCGCAAGCAGACGCAGATCCTGGGTGGTGTGTTCGACGAGGTGGTGCTGTATCAGGACCAGTGCCAGCGCGGCCGCGAGGATGGCGAGGTACTGGCGCTGCTGCGCGAAGGCCTGCAAGGCGCCCAGCGCACGAGCCAGGTCGAGGAGATCCGCGGCGAGTTCGTCGCCATCGACACGGCACTGAGCCATCTGCAGCCGGGCGACCTGTGCCTGATCCTGATCGACCAGGTGGAAGAAGCGCTCGACCACATCGCAAAGCGCGTCGCGGGCAACTGATTCGGCTGATTCGGCCGAATCAGCCGCTACGTGGCTTGCCCCCTCTTCCGCCAGGCGGGAGAGGGGCCGGGGAAGCGGGCTTTCCGGCTCAACAACGACGTAACGTTGCCGGAACCACAAGCCCTCCCCCTACTCTCACCTGCTTGCCGTCCACCATCATTCGGTGCGACAGTATCCCTCCTCCCCATCGTTACCCTGACGGCCCCTGCTCCGCCCGTCATCGAGGAGATTCCACATGGCTATTCCGCAGACCATCGTCGTCACCTACATCGCCGCCACGCCGGAGCAAGTCTGGGGTGCGCTGACCGACCCCACGCAAAGCACGCAGTACTTCTTCGGCCGACGCGTCGAATCCGATTGGAAAGTCGACAGCCCGTTCGTGCTACGCATGGAAGATGGTCAAATCGATTCGCAGGGCGTGGTGCTGACCGCCGACGCGCCTTACCGGTTGTCCGTCACATGGCGCGTGGAATGGCTCGAGGCATTCCGGCAACTACCGGAAGTGATCGTCACCTGGCAAATCGACGCGCTCGGTGACGAGGCCGTACGACTGACCGTCAGCGAGACCCATCGGGAGCCGGTTGACGAACAGATCCTGCAGGGCGGCCGCAACGGCTGGCCGATGATCGTGGCAGGCCTGAAGACATGGCTTGAAACGGGACGCCGGCTCAAGCTCGAGACGCCACAGCCGCCGCCCGCGCCGGATCAGTGATCTGTCATCGGCGTGCGGGAAAAAATGAGAAGAGGGCGCGATGCTGATGTGCCGGTGTACGGCACGCTGTTGTTCTGGATGCATCGGCCCTCTCCTCCCCTTCCACGTCAACATGTCAACATGTCAACATGTCAACATGTCAACATTGACCAGACGGAAGGAACACCCCGCGCAAATCGCGATACAAGCGACTGATGGGCCTTACTGGAATGCCTTGTCGTTCGGCTCGGCAAACAGTTGCTTCATGTCCGGCGACAGCGGGTAATTCATATTGATGTTGCGCGGCGGGATCGGCGACTGGAACCACTTCGCGTAGAGCTTCTCGCCGCGGCCGCTGGTCATGATGTCCGCCACCACGCCATCCACCAGTTTCTTGAACGACGGATCGTCCTTGCGGAACATGCAGGCGTAGTTCTCGGTCTGCAGCGGCTTGCCAGCGACCACCCACTCAGCAGCATTCTTGGCCTTGGTGCGCTCGCCGTACAGCAGCGGCTCGTCCATCACGAACGCAGCAGCGCGACCGGTCTCGAGAATCAGGAACGCCTGGCCGTGATCCTTGGCGCTGGTCAGGTTCATGTTCATGCCTTCGCCGTTCATCTTGACCAGCAGGCGCTCGCCGGTGGTGCCAGCCGTGGTCACCACGTTCTTGTCCTTGAGCTGCGGGAAGTCCGTGACGCCCGAATCCTTCTTCGTCAGCATGCGGATGCCGTAGATAAACAGGCTATTCGAGAACGCCACCTGCTTCTGGCGCTCGAGGTTATTCGTGGTGCTGCCGCACTCGATGTCGATAGTGCCGTTCTGCATCAGCGGGATGCGGTTCTGCGACGTGATCGGCGTCAGCTTGACCTGCAGGTTCGGCATGTTCAGTGTCGCCTTCACCTTGTCGACGATCGCCAGCAGGTAGTCATGGGAGTAACCCATCACCTCCTTGCCGTCCGAGTACGAGAACGGAATCGACGACTCGCGGTAACCGAGCGAGATCACACCGCTGTCCTTGATCTTCTTGAGCGTATCGCCATCGGCGGCATGTGCGCCGGCAGCGGCGCAGAGCAGCGCAGCGGCGGCCAGCAGGCGGGTGACGGGGGTCGGACGGACGGACAGTGACTTCATGGTTCGGCTCCTTGGTTGGGGCTTGATTTAATGGCACGACTCTCAAACTGCGACTTCCAGCACAACCCGTGTGCGCCCGCGAGAATGACTATGCGAGCGCTGCACTGAAATCTTCGGCATCCACCACCGGCTTGCGGCCAGCCATCCGATCGGCCAGCACACCCGCGCTGCCCATGGCCAGCGTGAAACCCAGCGCGCCGTGGCCAAGGTTCAGCCACAGACCGCGAATGCGTGATTCGCCGATCATCGGCAAACCCGTGGGCGTGGCCGGACGCAGGCCGGCCCACGGCTGCAATGCATCAAGGTCCGCGCCATGGCTCACGTCGCCAAACACCGCACGCGTCTGCGTGACCAGCGTCTGCGCGCGCTCGCGGTCGATCACCGCGCCGCCGCGCACGATATCCGCCATCCCCGCTACACGCAGCGTATCGCCGATGCGCGCATAGACGATCTTGTTGGCGAAGTCCGTCACGCTGATACGCGGCGCCAGCACGCCCTGCCTGATCGGCACCGTGATGCTGTACCCCTTCAGCGGCCACAGCATCGGCCGCACACCGAGCGGCTTGAGCAACGGCACGCTGCCGATGCCGCCCGACACGATCACCGCATCGGCGCGGATATCACCCGCATCGGTGCACAGGCCCGTCACGCGATCCCCCGCGCGCACCAGTCCGGTCACACGCGTGCCGAAGCGCAGCGTGACACCCGGCCTGCCTTGCAACAGATGGGCCAGCGACACGCAGAAGCGATGGCAATCGCCCACTTCCTCGCTCGGCGTGTGGATCGCACCGACAATGTCCTGCCGAATGCCGGCCAACGCCGGCTCCAGCTCAACCGTGGTATCGCGATCCAATGCCTGCTGTTCGCAACCAAGACTGGCCTGATAATCGAGCAGGCGACAGGCCGATTCGTAGGCTGCCGCATCACGGTGCACGATCAACTTGCCGCTACGCGCGAAATCGAAACCACCGCCCTCCTGCCGCGCGTCCGGACGATCGACGAAAGCCTGCATCAGATCGCGCGAGTAGAACGACAGGCGCAGTAGCTTGCGCGTGGCGGCCTCGCTCGCCGATGCATTGCACGCGCGGGCGAAATCCAGCAGCCAGCGCCATTGCGACGGGTCCATGGATGGCCGGAAGCGCATCGGTGAATCGCGATCCAGCAGCCAGCCCGGCACCTTCGACAACACGCCCGGCCCGGCCAGCGGCGCCACATAGCTGTAGCTGAGCTGGCCGCCGTTGGCGAAGCTGGTTTCCTCGCCCGGACCATCATGGCGCTCGACCACGGTGACTTCGTGACCATCGTTGGCCAACCGCCACGCGGAGGTCATGCCGACCACACCGGCACCCACGATCGCTATGCGCATCCGCTTGCCTTGCGTCCTGTTCAAACGATGGGCCAGAGCGTAGAGCACCCGGCGCGGCTTGCCCAATGCCAATACGTGCCAGAATATGTCCTCAAGCTATAGGGGCCCGCCACCCGGGTCTACCCGTAGTGCGGAGCACCATTTCCCGCACCAACACGAACACCAGCGCAAGCACCAGCGCGAACATTCCCCCGCACCAGAACCATGCGCCTGCGCCAGATTGAAGTGTTCCGTGCCGTAATGCTGACCGGTACCGTCAGCGAGGCGGCGCGCCTGCTCCATGTGTCCCAGCCCGTGGTCAGCCGCGTACTGCAGCATGCGGAATCATCGCTGGGCTTCCGCCTGTTCGATCGCCAGCGCGGCAGGCTGCAGCCGACGCCGGAAGCGCTTGCGCTCTATGGCGATGTCGAAAGGCTATATGGTGAGATCGAGCGTGTGCGGCGCGTATCGGAAAGCCTGCGCCACAAGGGCACGGGACGCCTGCGCGTGGCCGCCACGCCGAGCCTGGCCAACCCGCTGCTGGTGCCTGCGGTGCGCCGCTTCTGCGCGCGGCATCCGGAAACGCAGGTTCAGGTGCTGACGCACCATACAAGCGAGATCGTCGAGGCGCTGCTGGCCAACCAGATCGACGTGGGCTTTGCCTTTTCGCCGCCCAGGCACGAGGCAATCACCAGCGAGCCCGTGGCCGCCGGGCGAATGCTGCTGGCCGTGCCGCGCCCGCAGGCACTGCCCTCGGGCGGCCGGCGCGGCATCGTGTCGATTCGCAAGCTGATGGAGCGGCCGTTCATCGGCTATGACGACGACAGCTCGCTGGGGCTGCTGGTCCGGCAAACGCTGGCCCGTCACGCACTGGAACCACATTCGACGCTCGAGGTCCAAACCTATTCCCTCGCACTGGCCCTGGTGGATGCGGGCCTGGGCGTCACGCTGCTCGACCAGTACACCGCGTTGAGCGCCAATCCGGCCAATGTCGCGCTGCACGACGTGCAACCCGAATTGCCGTTCGAAATCCAGATGCTGCGCGCCACCCATCGTGGCAAATCGAGCCTGGTCGATGATATGCGGACACAGTTCGCGGCCGCCGCCTCGGCGCTGGCCGCCACGCTCGACGATCGTCTGGATTCGCCCGTCGTCCAGTTTGATCCTGCCCCGCGCTGACTGGCAGACATTTACCAGACAATTGACAGGCCCCCGCCTGTGCACCAATATCAACACGCCCAGATCGGCGCGTGAATAACTTATGTTCGTACTGATCCTGACCCTTCTCGTGGTGGTAAGCGCGTTCTTTTCGATCTCCGAGATCGCCTTGACCGCCGCCCGCCGCACCAAGCTCCAAGTCCTGTCTGAACGCGGCGACCACCGCGCGACCAAAGTATTGCTGCTCAAGGAGGAGCCCGGCAACTTCTTCACCGTGGTACAGATCGGCGTCAACAGCGTGGCGATCCTGGCCGGTATCCTCGGCGAGAAACATGTCTCGGATCTCGTCTACGGATTCCTGAGTGCGTACCTCGATGCCGGCACGGCACAGCGCATCGCCAATGTCAGCTCGTTCCTGATCGTCACGCTGTTGTTCATCCAGTTCGCGGACCTGATCCCCAAACGCATCGCCATGACCTTCCCCGAGGCGTGCGCGGTGCAGGTGATCGGCCCGATGCTGACGCTGCTCAAGCTGTTCAAGCCCGTGGTCTGGGTGTTCAATGCAGCGGCCGATGCCACGCTCAAGCTGTTCGGCATTCCCACCAAGCCAGTCGATCAGATCACCACCGAGGATATCGCCGCCATGGTCGATGCCGGCGCCGAGGCCGGCGTTCTGCACAAGCACGAACTGCATCTGATCGAAAACGTGTTCGAACTCGATTCGAAGCCGATCACGGCCATCATGACCCAGCGCGACGACGTGGTCTTCCTGACCCTCGACGACACCGCCGACGGCCTGCGCCGCAAGCTGGTCAAGCAACCGCACGCACAATACCCGGTGTGCGGCAAGAACATCGACGACGTGCTGGGCTATATGGAGTCGAAGGTCATCCTGCAACTGCTGCTGGCCGATGAAAGCGGCGCAGCATTGGACAGCATCGGCAAGCACTACGACAAGAACGTGCTGGTGATCCCGGACACGTTGACACTCTCGGAGTCACTGACTCGCTTCCGCGAGATGCATGAGAATTTTGCGGTGGTAATGAACGAGTACGGGCTGGTGGTGGGCATCGTCACGCTGGACGACATCGTCGGCGCGCTGATGGGGGACATCCTCTATTCGAACGAAGACGAACAGATCGTGCGCCGCGATGAGTCTTCGTGGCTGGTCGACGGCCTGACACCGCTGGTCGACCTGAAGAAGGCACTGGATATCGACGTGCTGCCTGGCGAAGACTATGTAGATACAGCAGCCGGCCTGGTGATCTACTCGCTGAAGCGGATCCCGAAGAAGTCGGAAGCGATCACCGTCGCGGGCTTCCGGTTCGAGGTGGTCGATATCGACCATCACAAGATCGACCAGTTGCTGGTTTCAAGGCTGCCAGCGAGTGCTTCGCAACCTGTGGCATCTGGTGAGTGAGGCGGCCTGCAGCGGACAGGGTCTGTCACAAATTGTGACAAATTTTGTCACTCCAGGGCGGCTACTTGGACAAATTACGGCACCTGACACTGACAAATTCTGTCACCAGTACCTCAAATCGATTACCTTTGACTGACAAAATTTGTCAATTTCCGGGCTGCGAGGCTGTTTTTGACCCTGGCACGCGAGTTGCTCACTGTTGACCCAGCAGCGCTCTGGCTGCCTAACAAATTATGGGTATTCGGAAAAGGCTGTTGATTCGGTGTTGTAGGTCAGCATCTACATTTCAATTTTGATTTCGTAGATTGCTGTTGACAGCCTGCATTCTTGGC
>NZ_JWMB01000043.1:0-2348 GCF_000812445.1 Cupriavidus sp. SHE
GAAGAGATAAGCATGATGCGGTCGGGCGGCTCCGAATACCTTCACCACCCGAGCCAAGACCGTATCTGTTCCCGCTCGCATGTCCAGCGGCTCGGTAGCTAGCCAGATTGCCTCGATGCGGATCAACGCAACCACCCCTGAAGCCATTCGCCACACTCTGCTGCGGCCGATCCTGGCCAACGAATACTGATCGTCGCAGCACCGCGTCGCACTTCGATCTGTATATCCGGTATCGCAGGCGTCGGCGTGGGATCGCCGATCTGCAACGGGATGAACTCGGCTTGGGGTACTGTCATCAATGCACGGGCTTCGCCCGCGCTATCCAACGCTTGGTGTTCAGCGACCCAGCGTCGCAGCAGATTCGCGTTCACGCGATGGTGCAGCGCTACCGCCGCAATCGAAACACCCCGATGCAGGCAGTCCTGGACGGCTTTAGCCTTGAACTCGGCGCTGTGCCGACGTCGGCGTCGCGCTGGTGCGCTCTCTTCGATAGTGTTCACGTGTCCACCAAGAATTTAGATGGACACGATGCTCCTTGCTCTCCTGCTTCCCTTCAAGACGGGTTCACCGGGCGCTTACGTTCGACACCCTTCGCCAGTGCGTGCGTCGCGTGGCTGTGGCGCATCCACTGTCGTATCGCCCGTCGGAGCTTCTCTGCCAACGCTGGATGATCGCCTTCAATCGTGTTCGCTGCGAGCCTGAAGAATCGGTGCATGACTTCCCACAGGCGCAGGGGCGTGATACCGGTTTCGCCACCATCCAGGCTACCGACTATGGGCTTAGGTGGGTTCCAGCGAGCGAGGCTGACAGGGAGCCCGCGCTCCAGCAGGTGGCGTTCCAGCGCCGTCCGCGCCAAGGGCGTCAATGTAACCCTAGCGGGCTTGCCACCTTTGCCGACCAGGTGCAGCCAGTGATCGCCCGCGGCGTCGACGTCGAGATGACGCAACGCGGCATTGGCCAATTCGCTGATCCGCAGTCCCGTCGCGTATCCGAAATCCAGCAGGAAGCGAAGCCGCTGTGCGGCCGCGGCTTGCCAGCCGTACGACCACTCGAGGCCGTTGGCGATGGTGCGCACCAGCAGCCATCTCCATCGGTGAAGGCGTGGGTGATTTCCACGGCCATGGCACGCTGGTTACTGCGCACCTTGATGCCCGCCAAGGGGTTGGCCAGTACATAGCGCTGTTCCACCAACCAGCGGAACAGCGCGCTGAGCACGGTCAGCGCATGGGCGACCGAGCGCGCCGAGAGGTTGTCGACAAACGGGCGCCAGTCCGGCGACGTGTGTGGCCGCGGGGGTCCAACCCAGCACTCGCGCGGCGTGGGTCTGTGCAAAAATGTCCGATAGTCGTTGCATCCTTGGTCGTCAAGGATGAAAGGGCCTTCCCTCGCGCGACGATGGCCCACAGGATCAGCCGTTCGGCTTCCTTGCGATAGGCGCGCTGCGTGGCCGGGGATTTGTGCAGGGCCAGCCAGGCCTGGATGTCCTCGTAATCGTTGTCCATGCCCAGGATGTAGGTCGACAGCGGAGCGCGGAAGGCGCCGGCGGAGCCGTCGACCTCGTGTGGCAGCCGCAGGTGTTCCCACGGTGTCACGATGGCCCGTCGGTCAGCGACGATCAAGGCGCGGGCACGCTCGGTAAGCGCGTGCTTTAGATCACCATCGATATATGGGAGCGCAGCATGCGCGCAGCGGGTAATCGGGCCGACTGATTGTGCATTTCAATTTGAGGCCATTTGCTATGCGGTGCCCCACTGCGACAACAGGTTCCGCATGCTCGTCGCACTCGGCAGCAGCCGATCCCACCACGAGGGCGATGTTGGCGGGTCCCCATACGAGCAAGTCTGGCGCGCGAATTGCTGTTGTTGGAATGGCGTATTTCCAATACGCCGATCAAACTATTCCGAAGGAGATTTGTCATGCCACATGAGGACCTCAGAGCGTGTATTGATGCCTGTCACGCGTGCGCAGTCGCCTGCAATCATTGTGCAGCTTCCTGCCTGCGAGAACGGAACGTCGATGAAATGCGGAAGTGTATAGAGCTCGATATAGACTGTGCACAAATTTGTGCGTTTGCTGCTGCTGCTATGTCTCGCGCAAGCGAACACTCAAAGGAGATTTGCCAGCTATGCGCTCGAATTTGCGAAGAATGCGGTGCTGAATGCGCCAAGCACGCAGCGCAACATTGTCTGGACTGTGCGAAGGCCTGCGAGCGATGCTCGCAAGCGTGCAACAGTATGCAATAACTGACGCCGCAAGGCACCGAGCACCTTTTGTCGGCGCGCCGCGGCAATGTACGGGGATTCTCGCGTCGCGTCCAATGTAACTCACACCAAAACATGTAGAACTTT
>NZ_JWMB01000044.1:0-29923 GCF_000812445.1 Cupriavidus sp. SHE
GGACCGCCGATGATTATGAAAACCTGCTGCCGTGGAAGATGGGACTGCCTGTGCGGTCCTGATCTGCTCGATGGGCGCTGATTCTCGACCGCTTACGATTGAGGCACTGCCACCCGGGCTATACGAAATGATGCTACCCGGCCAAGGAGCAGACGGAGACAGGCAGACGATTCGCGCCACGTTTGAACCGCGCCGCGTCGAGGATATTCAGTTCTCGTATCCACGCGCTGAGTTTGAGCGCGTTCGCGCAGTCTCGGAATTCAATGAGACGTTATATGAGCAGCTTGTCAGTCCATACGTTCGTGCGACCGCGACTCCTTGGGGAGCGGAGTGGCTAAAGTGGGCGCATCCCATGCGCTGGACCTGCTATGCCTGGTCGGGGCGGTTCCAGCCGTGGCTGTCTCCGCTATCCGCCATAGCCGAGGAGGTCACGTCGGCCCGGGCAGTTGCTCCGTCAGACAATATGTGGCGCTCTCTTGAGCAAGCTATGAGCGGTATGGTGACCGGAGCATTGCAGGCAACTCGTTCGGCCCGCGATGCAACGGCTGAGATGGCATTCCTCTGGCTCTATGGACAGCCATGGTTGCCCGTTCCCGCTCATCGAGACAATCCGACGCAGTGTGCCGAAAAATGCTGTCAGTAGTAGGAGAGCTCCCAAGCCAGCCACGACGCGGCATGCTACTTTGCGGCCGCTCGCGGCGCTATTGGACGATTACGGTCCCTCTCTCGCCAGCATCATAATGACCCGGCATCAGGCAGGCGAAGGAGACTGTACCGAACTTTGTGAACTCCCAGATAATCTCACCGGACTTTCCTGCATCGACTGTGATGCCGCTAGGGGATACAAGCTCCTTTCCGGGGGCCCGCATCCTCGTGTGATAGAGCTCCAGCAACTGGCTTTCGGTTCCCAGGACCATCTCGTGCTTCACGCTGCCAGAGTTCTTCACAATGAAGCGGATTGTTTCGCCTCTTTTCACGGTAATCGTTGGTGGAGTGAAGCGCAGACCATCGCCCACTTCGAGCGTAACAGTGCGACTGACCTTGCTTGAGTCGCCGGGCTTCCCGATTGCTGTCACGCCTCCACCACCGTGACCATGGCTATGTTGCCATTCCGCGTCGCCGCCAGCAGCCAATGCGCCCCAGGATAAAACCAGAACGACCAGAAAGCCGACCAATCTGTGGATTATTGCGAATTTCATCGAGCTACTCCTTCGCGAGGCACCAAGCAAGAATGCGGCGCGTTCACTCGACCTCGCACGGTCGCGGGCACATATTAGAAGGTATAAGGGCCCATTCCGATGTACATCATACTTTTGTATTTCGAAGTCGCAATGCGTTAGAAACTACGGAGACGGAACTCAGGCTCATTGCGAGTGCAGCAATCATCGGTGAAAGAAGCAGGCCCGTAGCGCTGTAGAGAACCCCGGCCGCCAGTGGTACGCCCAAGGCGTTGTAGACGAAGGCGAAGCCTAAGTTCTGCTTCATGTTGGCAATAGTCGCCGACGACAATTGACGCGCCCGGGCGATACCTCTGAGGTCCCCCTTCACAAGGGTGACTTGGGCGCTGTTCATCGCCACGTCCGTCCCGGTTCCCATTGCAATCCCGACATCCGCCTTGGCAAGCGCAGGTGCGTCATTAATGCCATCACCCGCCATCGCCACGACCCGGCCTTCCGCCTGAAACTTGCTTACGAGTGCCAGCTTGTCTGCGGGCTTCACTTCACCGTGGAACTCGTCAATCCCCAGCTTCTCGGCAACGGCCTTTGCAGTCATCACGCCATCGCCTGTCGCCATCACTACGCGGATACCTTTGTCTTTCAGCTGTTGCAAGGCTTCGGGTGTCGTAGCCTTGACCGGGTCAGACACTGCCAGCAATCCGGCAAGCGTTCCGTCCACGGACAGGTACATGACGCTGGCACCTTGCGTGCGAAGTGCATCGCCAGCTTCGCGGAGGTTCGACGTAGCGACGCCTTCTGACTCCATCAGCGCGGTGTTTCCCAATGCAAGCTTCTTGCCTGCGACGGTGCCCCGCACGCCAATCCCTGTGCTAGATTCAAAGCTCTCCGCCTTATCGAGCACCAATCCTTGCCGACGAGCGGCTTCCACAATCGTGGCGGCTAAAGGGTGCTCGCTGCCTTGGTCGAGACTAGCGGCAAGTCGAAGGACTTCCTGTTCCGAAAAGCCATTGGTGCCCATGCTGCGTTCGAAGCTCGGCTTACCTTCAGTGAGCGTGCCAGTCTTGTCAACAATGAGAGTATCCACTTTGCGGAGATTCTCGATGGCAGCGGCGTCCCGGAATAAGACTCCAGAAGAAGCACCCTTCCCGCTGGCAACCATGATTGACATGGGGGTCGCGAGCCCGAGCGCACATGGGCAGGCGATGATAAGGACTGCCACCGCATTGATAAGCCCGTAGACCCAGCTTGGCTCCGGCCCAAATATGCCCCACGCAAAAAACGTCAGCAGGGCAATGGCAACCACCGCGACAACGAAGACGCCGGCTACCTTGTCTGCCATCCGCTGCATCGGTGCCTTGGAGCGTTGGGCTTGTGCAACCATCTGGACAATCTGCGCCAGGACTGTTTGAGAGCCGACCTTTTCGGATTCGATGACCAGGCTGCCAGCGGAATTCATGGTGGCCCCGATGACACGGTCACCCACACGCTTGGTTACCGGGATGGGCTCGCCGGTAATCATTGACTCGTCCAGGGAGCTCGTACCCTCGATGACGATGCCATCGACCGGTACCTTCTCGCCGGGACGCACGCGCAAACGGTCGCCAACATGTACGTGACTCAATGGGATGTCCGCCTCGCTCCCGTCTGCATTGATACGACGCGCCGTTTTTGGGGCCAGACCAAGTAGAGACTTGATTGCCGCCGACGTTTGGGACCGTGCTCGAAGCTCAAGCACCTGCCCAATCAAGGTCAGCGAAATGATGACTGCGGCAGCCTCGAAGTAGACGCCAATGCGGCCGTGCGCTGTGAACGTTTCGGGAAAGACGCCAGGCGCGACAGTCGCAATGACGCTGTACAGATAGGCAGCGCCAGTACCAAGACCGATGAGGGTCCACATATTGGGGCTGCGATGGATGAAGGACTGAACGCAGCGTTCGAAAAACGGGTACCCTGACCAGAGAACTACCGGCGTGGAAAGGACCAGCTCGACCCAGCTCTGGGCAGACGCTTCCATCCAACCGAGGCGGTGCCCAAACATTGCGAGGACGAACACGACAGCCGTCAGTGGCAGTGTCCACCAGAAGCGTCGGCTGAGGTCAGTGAGTTCAGGATTTTCCTCCTCGTTCAGCTCTGGAATGATGGGCTCCAGAGTCATGCCGCACTTCGGGCAGTTTCCAGGGTGGTCCTGCCGGATTTCCGGATGCATCGGGCACGTGTAGATTGTGCCCTCTGGGGTCGATGGTGGAGTCTCGTCGATGACCGGAATTGTGTACTTCTGCGGCGCAGCCGTGAATTTCGTCTCGCAGTTCTCGCTGCAGAAATGGTAGGTCGTCCCGTGGTACTCGGCCTTGAAGCGGCTGTCGCTACTGACCTTCATGCCACATACTGGGTCCTTCTCCGTCCCACCACCGTCATGAGGGTCACCATGATGATGGTCATGTACATGACCATTTTCGTGCGAGTGGCTTTCGGGACGAGTGGGCTCATGCTTTTGAGCCAGTGGGGGGCTATTTCTGTTCATTCAACGCACACTCCGTTCTATGTGAGCATTCGATGTGGTCGTCGGCCGGCCACGCGTGACTCATTTTCATACAACAATATGTAGAAATGACATCGTACTGATGAACCACTATACGCTTTAGTCTCTCTGGCCTTTCGGCTTCGCGATCTGCACTTGCCTTGATTGAAGTCATATGCTGCACCTTCCAATACGGGGAAGGTCAACCCCCAGAGTGGGTGGAAATCCCACTCGCAACGCCTTGAGAATTCGTGGTACTACATTTTCTGGATTCTAGACACGAGCTTCCATGACAGACCTTACGAGAACACTTATCGAACGATGGAAGGTTGATAAGAACGGGACGTATCAGAGTTGGTTTCTGTGGCCCGAGCGCCTGAAGAACTTCCGGTCAATCCGTCGTGGCATCGGCGCGGTGGTCAACGAGATACAGGCGGGAACATTTGGCAATGCTTATCGCGGCTCCTCACTGGAAACGGTCGTTTCCTCCATTGCTGAACAACGACAGATGTTCAAAGGGGCAGACCACGCTTTCTTGTGGAAGCCGAAGCTGCGCATTCCTGACATCTACGAGAACGCGGACAATCAGCGGGCCTTTGCGAACCTTCTCCACGCCTGCGACTGCTGCGACACAGAGCAAGAAGTGGTTCAAGCCATTCAGCAGCTGAGTCAGCATGGCATCAAAGGCCTGGGGCCTGCTGCGGCAAACCTTCTGTACTTTATCCACCCTACGCTGGTCGTGCCCTTCAATACCGCCATCGTCAATGGCTATAATGCGCTAACGGGCTCGAGCGTGAAGCTGGGTAAGTGGGACCATTACCTGGCCATGCGAGAAGGCGTTCTCGTCCTGAACGCAAGGTACCGCGACCTGCTTTCTAATGATCTGGGCGCGATTGCTGGTTTGCTGTTCGACCTCGGCATGGCGCGCTATCCGGTACCTCCGAGGGAGGGGGATTCAGCGACTGTGGCAGCTTGGGAGACGGACCTCGCCAAAGTGCGCGAGGAGGCCGCATCCTTTGCCAGGCAGATTCAAGCAAACCGGACTGAAGACGCGACACACACCGAAGTTCAGGGTTGGCTGCGAGACCTTGGCAAGGCGTTGGGCTTTTCAGTATGGGTGGCGACCAATGACCGGAGTCGCCCATTTAACGGTGGTGCCTTGGGAGATGGTTGCTTGTCCTCGATCCCCGCATCGCTATTGGTGGCCGGAGCCGACACGGTTCCGCTTATCGACGTTGTTTGGCTAAATGCAACTTCGCTCGAGGTCGAAGCGGCGTTCGAGGTAGAGCATACGACTTCCATTTATTCCGGTATCGTCCGCCTTCTCGACTTGGCATTAGGCTCGGACCAATCTGCGAAAAAACACCTGTTTCTTGTCGCACCGGATGCACGTGAAGCTGATGTAAGAGCCCAGCTTTCTCGTCCGGCATTTAGTCGAGTATCCGAGCTCGGTATCCGATACGTGCCCTACACCAGCCTGACGGAGCACAGAGAAAACATGGCCCGATTTGGTGCTGGTATCAAACCAATCGAAGCTATTGCCAAGACCCTCTGAGCGGCCATAAGGCCTGCGGTTCAAATAGGAATCGTTCGCAACACTAAACTTCTATCGGCAATCAAAATACCACTTGACCCTCCCACTGTGAGAGGGTCAGGCATCGTCTGAGCGGGGTTACTATCGACTCATCATGCCGCCGCTGGTCATCCCCATGTGGTCCACCATCGTCTGCATCATCTCCTGCATCAATTCCATGTGTTGGACCATCATGTCGTGGTGCATGCCCATGTGCTCAGACATGTCTCCGTGGCCCATGCCCATGCCACCCTGCATTCCGCCTTTCATCTGAGCCGCGTGCATGGTCCGCAACATCGCCATGCTCTCTTGCATAACCTTGACTTGCTCTGCCATCAGCGCCTGACGTTCCTCTGGCGTCTTGGCTCTCGAAAGTCGCTCGTGCAAGGCCCGCAGATGTGCAATTTGGGTGTCCACGGCTGCATCCCTTTGCCCGTTCTTCAAATTTTGCGCTGTTGCGGCTGCTGCCTGACCGTGGCTGTGGTCGTGTTCCGCACCGCCTTGCTGTGGGCCTGCTGAAAACGCTAGCGGCGTCCAGGCGAGTGTAGAAAGCGCCACGACAATGGGGGCCAGCCGATTCTTGTGCATGATGTCGTCCCTTTGCTGAGTGTTCAGGATGCGCAATAGTGCGCATTTGCCAGTCTAGGCCGCAGATGTTGAGGGCGCCTTGATAAGGATCAGTCTTGTCATTTCAACTGAGAGGCCGCCGTAACTATCTGCTGTTTCAAGGTCCGCAAAATGGGAGCAAGCCCGATCCGACTATAGCGTGGCACACACACAGCGTAGCTGCAGAGATAAGCCTGATTATCCCTGTACTATCATTTCGGTACGGAACTCGCTTTCGTCGAAATGCCCCGTCACCCGCCCACGCCGGAAGGCTTCCCGGACACCGCGGCCCTTGCGGCCCTGCGCGCCTGGTATGAAGGCGCCTCGTCGCGGCAGGCGGCCGAGCGCTACCTGCGCGATCGGCTCGGTCCTGGCCATTCGGCCCGCGGCGTCATCGGCCAGGTGCGCCGGCAGTTGGCCACGTTTTCCCTCCACCGGGAACGCCCCGACCTGGCCGCGCTGTTCCAGTGTCCCGCGAGCCTTCGCACCCGTCATGCCAGGGCAGTCACGCAAGCCCTCGAGCTGCTGCGCGCGATGCCGGTCCCGACGCCGCAGATCAGCGACGATATCGCGCGGTGGCTGCCGGCGCGCGCCGTCCGAGCCTTGTATGCGGCCGGTATCCGCACCCTCGCAGATCTCACGGTGCGCATCCCGCGCCGCCGGCAATGGTGGACCGCCATCCCGAGGCTCGGCCCCGCCAGCGGGCACCAGATCGAAGCCTTCTTCGCCCGGCACCCGGCGCTGACCGAGCGGGCGCGTGCCTTGATCATCGCGGAGTCACCGTCCATGGTCATGCCTTGGGAACAACTTCAGTTGCCCCATAAGGTTGACGGCTCGGCCGGCGCCTTCCGCGCGCCGACGGCGAGCTGCATTCTGGGCGTGGACAATGACCGGCACGTCACTGCGCGATTGCCCCGTCTGCGCTAAGGGCCGCATGGTCCGCATCGAAGGCGGTGTGCCTGGCATCCTCCCACGGGCTCCACCTGATCCCAGTCATGGACACTGACCGGCATCAGCACCAGGCCCCAGCACGTTGGTCTTCTCCATGCGGCCAACGCGAACCGACTCGTGCTTTGCCGTTCTCGCACCATCACAATGCCGCGAAACTGTGCGCTATCTGCCCGCTGACCCTCGTATTCCCGCTGGCTTTGCGCGACTGGCTCTGTCAGACTGCCCGCTTCCGGCGTGCGATGGCCACGCGCCGGGTGTCGCGAATTACCGCGCCGTTCATTCAATGCCCATAGAAACGAACGCCTGTGGAGCGGTTTAGCACAAACGATTTTTTATTTACCGCTCGCGGAGCAATCTCACCGGTTCGACTCATGCATCTGAGGCCGCGACCGCTAAACAAAAAACCCTCTGCATTATCAAGATGCGGATATGCGGCACTGAGTCGATCTTTCTCGTTCATACAACCGATTCGGCAGAAGGCGTTTAGTCGAGGATTATGTAGTCGTCCGGAACCGTAAGATTTTTCCGGCGTCCACCGGCATCAAATGAAACGACAGTTCTTTTGCCTAATCCATGGAAAAGCACGCTGACATTATCGAATCGCTTGTAATCTGGCAATTTCGGAGATAAGTCCGACACATTTTGCTCCGGCAACAGAAAGGCATAGGGAGATTTCACGTAGACCGTCGCGTGATCCTTCCTGATATTAGCCATACTCATACCAATTTCCAGGAGCTGTCCGGATACACCGCCATAGAAAAGCGGTGCAAACAGGATAAATGCGAGTATCCCCATCTGCGTTCGTCTGATATGCGAGGGATCCCCTAGAGCGCCGACGTTATCTTTTTGGTCGGTGTGAACCTGCGACCTATGAATTTCGTCAATACTTTTTAGCTTTTTCCCGGCAGACAAGAACGCCGAGTAGAGCATATACAATATTAGGGAGAGCAGCGGAAGACTCCAGTACGCGAAGGCGTCTTTTCGCCCTAGGGCGGCGATTAGCACAATCGCCAGCAGCGCGCAAAGCACGCTACCAAAATTGAACTTCACCCATTCAAATTGCGGCGCGATGGGCCTTGTTCGATGCCTGTTGACAGCCTTCATCGCGCTGTTAAAAATAGGCAAAATAACAGGGGAGCACGCTATTCCCAACGATATTAAGCTATAAATATAGAAAAGATATATAAATCCAAACGACGCCGCGATGAATATTAGTAGCACGCCATCACCGATCGTCAGGTCTTGAGGAAAATGTCCAATCCTCATGGAATATAGCGCCACGCAAATTCCACCTATGAGGATGCCAACCTTCGTCAGGGCAGATATGATCTTAAGAAAACTATCCAGATTTTCCCCAGATAGTGGCTCGGGAAACTTCATTATTCTTCTCCGTATAGGACGCATACCGAATCCCACGTCGCGAATTGGGGTGCCAGGGCTCGCCCATGTGGCGGCGTCTCAGTCAGTTTTGCCATATCTCGGCAACAGTCCTGGTGACCGGCCTTCGATATGATTCCGCAGGCTGCGGCCATTTTCAGGCAGCATTTCGCGCACATCAGCGTCTTGCATATTCCATGCACAAGCCAACTGACTCGCTACATCACTTGCCTGCCACGGCATGAGGGCCTGCCCCTGCACCTTCGCAAACGGCCCGTCGCTTTCCGTCACAACGCGCGCTACAGGCAACGACGCCGCGATGCGCCTGCCGTTTGCAGTGCGTAGCATGGCTGGCCCCACGCTAAACCAGCAGCCCAGCTCTATTGCACGCCTCAATTGATGGAGTGAATCGCTATACCAGTGCAAAACCGCAGTACCGTAGGATGGATGCCGCTCGAGCGTGTCGAGCACCTCTTTTGCTGCGTTCCTCGAATGGATACTTAGGACTCTTCCCCCTAGCTCGCTACAGCGAGCCACCGTTTTCTCGAAGACATCCTGTTGGACCGAAAAGTGCTCCCGATATCGCGGGGAGCCATCCAGTCCGATTTCGCCGACGGCTGACACGCCCTGCAACTGCTGAAGTAGCATGGATAGTTCACCGTGGCGCTGGTGTGCGATTTCGGGATGCAGGCCGGGCGAGATGAAGATGGTTGGGACGGGCGGCAGTACGCGAGATGAGGCGATGAAGGCCTTAGGGCTGGTGGTGACCAACCAGACGAATTCACATCGACGGGCAGCCTCCGCATAGACCTCCAACGCAGAAGGATAGAGATCGATGTGACAGTGGAAGTCCATCAGAGAACGCCGTCTTGCTTCAGCAACGCGGCAAGTTCGGACAATGCACGTCCGGCAACGTCGCGATAGTTGGCCCTGTCGCCTTGACCGGCAAAAGACAGGGTCGCGCCAAGAAATGCGTCAATCCCGTTTCTTTCCGTTGCGAGAACAGCGCACGCAACCGCCATCGGGTCATCGGCCGCGGACTTCTCCGACTGCTGAAGGTTCGCAAATTTGTATGGCGTACCGTCAGGCCGGCCCCAACGCAAGAATGCCGCGCGTCGAACCATGCAGGGGACGCAGCGTCCACAGTGCGTCCGATTGTAGGTGCGGAAGCGCCCGCAGCTTGTGGAGTCCGACGCGAAGCGCGCGAGCAGCGTTTGGTCGAGGCACTCCCGCATCATCTCGCCTTTCGTTTTGAAGCGATACGGCATTGACAGAACGGCCGGAACCCCCACCGCGTTTAGCAGCAATTGCAGTTGCTCCATGAATAGCGGGTGCGTTGTCCGCGTGCTGAGACTTGCCATACGTCCCGGCAACAGCGGTGGGTTGACGCTAATAAATCCGTTTTCCGGAACCAGAATCTCTGCGGGTGCGGGTGTGGTCAGTAGCGAAGTGGCCAGCACGGCAAGTGCGTAAAACCCCATCGACCGTGCGCGGGTTGACGGCTCGCGCGGCGCGATGGGATCGATGCGATGACTCCACTGCTGGTGCCACGCAGCGCCTCCCAGCGCGGCCGCGTAGGTTCGCTGACGCTCGGAGTCTTCATAGGCAAGCTGCGATACGAAGATCGGACGGCGTTTGTTGGCGATGGCGTCTATGCCACCAATTAGACTGTCCAGGCCACCCGAGAGCAAGGCAACGCAGTCCCGGTCGCAAATACTCCGTTGAGCCTGCGGCGCCTCGGGACCATCTGGCAAGAAGCTAACCGACCAAAAATCTCCAGTAAGGATGCGCAACATCCCCTCAATCAGGGGCCGCTGGGCGTTCCACCGATCCGGATCGAGGAGCGTGACTGAAAGCTCGATCTGGCGAGTCCAACCATCGGGGCTGGTATTGCGAGGCACTGCGATGTCGGCCGCGCAGACGGCGAATCCGAACAAGACAAAATCCCAGATCGGCGTTGAGGGCGCATACCCCTCCCGCTCGAGTTCCGGCATCCAACCGTTCGCAATTCGATCACTCCCCGCGATATCGGATCCCTGGAAGTATGTGAATACGCGACTCCCAGCCGGGACAGTGCGCGGGCGCGCCTCGAAGCTCGTACAAATGACTTTCATTCTGCCGTCCCAAATACGAACATTGCATCCGCCATGGCCTTCGCAGAGACTTCGCGCATCGACCGCGGTCTCTGATCTCCCCGCGCACCCTTCATCGCCTCGGCCACCACGCCTGTCACGTAGTCGAGCACTTGCCCCAGTCGCTCATGAACCAGCTTTGCCGAGTACTTGAGCTTCTCGAAAACCCGTCCCAACTCCAGCTGAATCCGGTTGTACACATCATTGGCGATCGTGTACGTCATCACATCTGCAATCTGATCGTCCGTTAGATTGAAAATGTCGACGTTGGGATCTGTGTCGTAGAGCTTAATGATGGCCTGATCCATTGCGTGCTTCGCGGATTCCTCATCAATACTGCCGCCGACGGGGAGCAGTCGCTCCGCCACTTCGAGGGCAATGTCCGCTGCGGACAGGCCCCGTTGCTGAATCGACGCCACCCAGGCGTCAATGCCCGGGTCCCCTCCCGTACGTGCCGCCGACAGAAGGCCACCCAGGGCCGCCGCTGCCGTCACCGTAGCCTGCATGCGTGAGGCGGCCCGTTTCGATCCTCCCATGCCCTTGTTCACCAGACGGTTGATTCCTCTTCGCAGGTCAGCGCTGCCGCCGCTGGTCACAAATGAAGACAGCGCGCGCCGAGCTTCGCCATATCGTCCGCGCGGCGCGACATGACTGCCAGCCGGTTGCACAACCTCTGCCTCCGCGCCGTTGTCTTCGGCATTCTGGGCATCATCATCAGGTTGGGGCGGTACGGGCGCCAGTGACGCGTCAGATTGCGACGTATCAATGCCTTGTTCGACGTCTTCGAGCCAAGGCGGGTCGAATGGGCTGCCGCTCGGCGCGCCAGCGCTAGAAGTTGAAGTGCCCATCAGTTTTTCCGTGCCGCGCGTATCGCGCGTTTTACCGGTTCGCTCGCCTGGCTGTCCGTCGCCCAGCCGCTTACCACGTCGCTCGCCCAAGGCGCACTCACGACGCGCTGGACCAGACCAGGACTGATTTGCGCGGTGGGAGCTTCCACAAGCAGCGCGGCGGCGCGCGCCCCGGCAGCCGGGTAGACCTCGCAGACCGCCGTCAACATCAACACTTCCTCAGATTTGGTCCAGTCGCGGGAGGCGCGACGGGCTTCCCACGCGCGAGTCATAGCGAGAACGGCTTGCGTTTCGCCGGCGGCTTGTATATCTGCGGTGAGTTGTTTGCTCGTGACACGAGCAGCCGCCAGCGCTTCCTGAAGTACCTTACCTTCGCTGGTCAACTCATCGTGTCCAAAGTCGCGTACGGTGCTGTCCCGGCTTAAATGCACCACCGGTCGCAGGTCCATGTCTCCCAGCGCGGGCTGCAGCAATAGCCACTCGCGAGCAAATGGCTTGTCACCAAATACCTCGGGAAGCGCGCGCTCGACGTCCTTTGCCAGTTCTTCCGCTTGCGCAATGGCCCCCACCTTCCCATCGCTATCCGCGGAAACCATTTCAGCCAGCGCGTTGGCGAGCGTTTCATCGCAACGCTCAAGAAGATGCCACTTCGCCAACACGGGCAGGTCCACTTCGATTCCCTGTGGTTTGGCCATTGCCTGACGAAGAAAGACGGTGTTAAGAAATCGCTTGACCAAACGAGGGTTCGATTGCACCGCGCTCGAGGAAAATAGCAAGGGCGACAGCCGTTCGGCAAGTCCCATAAGCGACTGCAATTCGGCGTCCGCTTGCGGAGCAAGGCTTTCCAAGAAGCTGAGGTCCACTCGCTTGCCCTTCCAGGTTTCCCGAAGGCGCTCCTCCACCCGCTTTTTCGCGATTTCGAATTGTACGTCGTCGATAGTGCCCCCGCGATGAGCCCGTTCAAGGAACAGCAACGCTGCATAGGCCTTCGTTTCGTTCGGACCCAGGCGCGGCACGCGCAGCGGGACCTGGATAAGCTTGTCGAAGTAGTTGGTAACGACGTCGTCCGCCAAGCCAGTTCCGGTGAAGTGCACGCGCACCGCACCTCGAATAAAGACGTCATCGGCGGCCACCACAAAAGCGCTGCCCTTCAGGAACAGCAGCAGCCGGATGGCTTCCAGGGTCGCGATCGCGGTTTTGGGCAAACAACGGTCCAGATCATCCACGAACACCACGAGGGTCACACCCAGCTCACTGAGCAACTCCTCCAGGTCATCCCTGAACCCTTGGATTTCCTTGGGCAGCGAGCGGGGCTTCGCCTCGTCGATCAGGCCTTTGGTCGCTTCCGGCACGCCTTTGACTGCGTCAATCACTTCTGAGGGGGAACCCTTTTGCAGGGCACTCAGGCCGAGGTCAAAGGCCTTGCTCAGAAGTCCGACGGGCACGCCTGTGACTACTGTCGCAGCCACCTCGCCCCCGAGTTGGGCCAAGCGCAACAGGTTGATCCGTTTGACGAACGCTATGGCTTTATCAGTCAGCGTCTGAGAGCCCTCGGCCTGTTTCAGTACTGCGTCGCCGACCGTCTGCAGTAACGCTGTACGGGCGTCCTCGAATCCCTGATACAGCCACGGATTGAACGTCACCACGACGTACGGCTCCCGCCCGCCTTGGCCCGATGCGGTCGAACTCTTCGGCACCAACTCGGTTTCGATCATTCGGACAAGCGAGGATTTCCCAGTCCCCCACCCGCCCGAAACGCCGATGGAGATCGGCTGACCATCCGAATCCTTGATCAAGTCCGCGCAGACCTTCGCCACCAGCTTGAAGTTGACGTAATCGACCGTCGTCTCGTTGTCATGCCACATCGCTGCCCAGCATTGATATGCCCCTCGTCTGATCGTTTTTCTGTCGCCCCGGTCTGTTAATGCCACACCGCTTTTTCGGAGATCACGGAAGTGCAATTTAGGCGTTCGCCCCAGCGGCAGGTTTGACATGGGCTCGTTGGTCGGAATTGTGCCCCGTCCTGCCCGAAATGAAACTCCCGCTAAAGGAGTGCCTGGAAGGCTGCGCCCCAGAGCCCCTGGCTATTCATCTGCCCCGCGCTTGGCGGTACGCATCCGTCGCCGCGCGGGCACGCTTCAGTTCTTCCTCCAGAAAACTCACCCGCCCCGCCAGCGCGTCGCGCCCTGCTCGATACGCTTGCCGGACATTGTCGGTCTCCAGCGCGCGTCAGCGGTCGGCGGCGGCCTGGCGCTCGCCCATGCGCGCCAGTTCCGCGGTCGCTAAATCTCACTGGGCAACGCCATGAGAGGTCTGAGATGGCTCAGCATCTCCTGATCATTGTTTGGAAAGAGTCGATCGTACGGAATCACTATTTCGGGAAACGCTTCGTCGGCGAATGCACTGAGCCCGAAGTGCCTGTGCGGCCTCTTCACTCGTTCGGCGAAATAGGGACCGACGCCAACGTGTGCAATGGCCTGACCCGCTTTCTCGAACTCGGCAATTGACGTAACCGTATATGGGGACTCCTCCAACAATCCCTGCAGCCCTCGCGCCGTCAGCTTTCTCAGCACCAGTGTGTCGAGGTACTCGACAACATGCGGCGCGAACAGGTACCAGTCCTCGTAGGTAACCAGAATTGGATACACTGGCAGCCCATCCGGTTTCCAGGCCGTCTTACACTCCAAGGCGTCATGCACGTTCCTGTAGTGTTGGACGATTGAATCAGCTAAATCGCTCAAGGTTTCCGTGAGGTGTTCGCTATCCGGCGTGATTTTGGCGTCCAGCCTCATTCGGCGTGTCTTACACTCGATCATTAGGTGCCCTGTCGCGTCACTCACAATCCAGTCGACCCCGTCCTTACGATCCCTTTTGACGCGATACTCCTCTTCTGCCATGACTTTCTGGGAAGAGCGCTTGAACTGAACTGTGAGCACGTCTCCGACGTAGTCTTGAAACGCAAGGCCGTAGGCGTTCCCGTACTTGGCTCCACTCTTGGCAAGGTCGTAGAATAAGCCCTCCGTTACGCGCCTTAACACGAGCTCGGGAATGGGACAGAGAAATTGCTTCGGCCGATCGTCCCAAAGACAAACCAGTGGCTTCGCTTCAAGATAGTTCCAAGTGTGGGACCAGCCTTCATCGTATCGCTGAGCAGCCGAGAGTGCTTCGCGGGCCTCTGAATAGCTAGCTCCAACCATCGCGAAATATGCGTCCCGTTCGTCTTGTGTCACACCGACGCCCGAATAATCAGCAGCGGCATCCACAACACCAACGCGCGCGGCTTGGCCTGCCGTGGCAAAAGCCATCGTGATCATTGAGGGAAGACTAGTTCCCACTATCGCCTCAAACATGTCCCGGACGAGTTGACTACCATATACCCTGTGTGCGCGATACAGGCGATCCCAGTCCCTGGGGTTCTGCCATCGTGCTTGCTGGTGCATTAAGGTATGAAGAGACTTCATTGCCCGCTCCCCCGAGTCGATGGCCCTCTTCGATATCTCCTCGGTGATACGCCTGATGTGGTTCACCAAGGGAATTAGGTCGCCTCTGTCCGCTCGCCTCAACCACGGGTCCCGACCAGCGTGCAGCATTGCTTCCCGAGCAAGCAGGTGAAGCTCCCAGTTGAAAACGATGCCAATCGCACTGCCCCAGCGATCCTGAATTGCTGCCCGGCCGGAGCTGTCAACTTCGCCGTGTTTGCGCCGGACAAGCTGCAGCACGGACTCTATTTCCAGCGTTCGAAGAGCGTTTCGGAGCGGTTTGTACTTATCGTAGACGTTAATCATGGCTGGCCGATTGGTCCCATCCCATCTGCTTCATTAGCTTTGCGGTACGAAGCGTTGTCGCGACGAATCGGCATCGCCGCACTATGCGTAGTTTGGTAGCCCATGAATCCGGCGAATCTCGTCGTAGATCGAACTAAATCTGTCAATTTTGGGGCAGTAAAAGTGTCAATCGGCGACCCAGTTGCTTCCGTGAATCCTCAGTTCCTTGCTGGACAAGGCTTTGCGGGTTGCGAAGCAATGTGTCACCGGACAACCAGGGTCATTCCAGCGCGAAAGCTGTGAGCCCGAGCCGTCGAGGCGGCTTTGCAAGCTGGGACATGATGTCCTGGTACGCCTCGTTGACGCGGCCTTCCCCGGAGACAAGCCCGTGAAAACTACTTGCGGTGAGAATGTAATCGCGATCGATCAAGTCGTTCGAGATCTTCTGAGGATCGACATTCTCATAGCCGCCGTTGCGGATCCAGTCCATGCAAAGCCACATCATGTAGTACTGGTGCCGCAGGACCATCGGCTTCTGTCGAAGGAGACTCCAAACAGCACCAGGACTATATCCTTCGCGCTCTGCGAGCGTGATACCGAGTCGATTCGGTATCACCGTATGGATAAGCTCGAGCCTCGCATCACGGTCCATGCGGCCGGCACGCAACGCCTTCACATCGGCGGCCGTCAGCGATTGCTCCTTCAGTTCCTCAATCAAGCCCGCGACGCGATCCTTGTTCTCGGCATGGACGTAGAAATCCTTTGCAATGTCGACTTGATGCTCATCCTTGTCCTCAACAATGCGACGTAGGAGAAGATCCTCGCGCGCCGAACCGGCTGCGATGGCTGCCAGCATGCGGCGCGTTACATGCCGAGCGTCGCGCAACAGCATGTTTCCTGCGATGGAGCGACCTGTCTTGAGTTCCATCCCGAGGCTTTCAGGAATCGATCTTCCAATATGAACCCGGCTGGAATGAGGTGCGATCATCCTGAGCGACTCGACCAATGTGGCCTCGCGGGCATCTGGATTCTTCGTCATCTCGATGAAGGCCGTGTCCGGCAATACAAAGTGTGTCGCGGGTGACTACCGCAGCAGTTCCACAACCTCAGGAGCGCGGGATTCGCGAAGCCTGTTTTGATCCAGAACGATGAGCTGATTGGGCATTTCCTTTCCGTCGACTGATTGCCCGGCATGTACCTCAGGAGTTGTAATGGTTAGTGCGCCGCCACCTGTCCGCCGATCCAGCCGCGATCACGCAGCACATCGAACGCCAGGGAAATTTGCCGAGTCGTGAACTGCCGCTTCCTATCGTTCCAGCCGTAGACCGCATCCGCGACCTCGGACAACGAAGCCTCGGGCCGCTGCTTGGCCACCCAATGCACCGTAGACAGCAGTTCCATACCGAAAGCGGACTCGAAACCGGCAACAAGATCCGACACCCTGTCGAACCGCTCTCGCGTTTCCGGATGATCGGACAAAAAGCGATTGGCTTCGTCCACGGCTCCCGGCACCAGTTCCAATTGTTTGTCCGGCGCATCACCACCATCTGCGTAGCCGCTCACAAGGTGCCCCTCAATCTGTTTGAGGACATGGCGCAGGTTCTCGGCGTATGGACCGTAGTGGGCTTGCCTGAATTGCAGGCGCAGCGGTTGGCCGGCCTCCTGCATGAAATACATCAGCTTGTGCACTTCCAGCAGCGACACAGCCGGATCGAGCAACCCGGCGAGATAGCGCGAGATGAGTTCGACCAGCGCGGCACGTCCCGCCGTCATCTGGGGCACCTCCCGCGTATGCGACATCTTGTCCGATTCCGGAGCGCCCTTCGGTTCGTACACCAGCGTCAGCACATCCGGTAACGCTGCCATTGCGGCGGCGATCATGGGACGCACCTCCTCCCAATCGAGGCCGCCCAGGCCGCTGCCCAGCGGTGGAATCGCAATCGATTGGATCCCCTTGTCCTGGATCACGCGAACGAGATCCTTCAGCCCCGCCTCAATGTCTTCAATCCGGCTTTTTCCTTTCCAATGCCGCTTGGTCGGAAAGTTGATGATGAAGCGGGGATTGGCAAGCTGCCCGGTCGAGAAAACGTGCATGCGGCCGGGCTGCACTTCGTCATGGCGACAGGCCTCCGCGTACAACTTGAAGTTGGCGGGGTAGGCATTCTTAAATTGCAATGCAATGCCGCGCCCCATTACACCGACACAGTTCACGGTATTGACGAGCGCTTCGGCATCCGCATGGAGGATATTGCCTGAGGTGTATTCAATCATGGTTCGTTGCCTCGCTCAGTAGTACCACTCGGGTCGAACTTCGACTGGCGGCCGATGCCCGTTTGCAGGCAGTGCATTCATGACCTGCTGATATGTCTGCGCCGATTGCACGCCGATACGTTCGACAAGCCCCCAAGGGAACCCACGCTCGATCAGGAATTCAGCCTGTTTGCCTTCTTTCATGGAAGCATCAATGCCCGCCCCGCTCCAGCGATTTGTCCCAATGGCTTGCCAGTTCAAATCCCCCAATCGCCCTAGATCCGCACGATCTTCGAAGTACCGGGCGCCGGCATTGGACAGCGTGAATGCCCATCGCAATCCTTGCTGCTGCGCCCACGCCACCGTGGCATGGAGGTCGGCCTCCAGATGCACGATCGGTCCCTGCCCCCCGCGATACGTCAGTTCAGGGTGGTTGGCCTGGTAGATCAGATACAGCATGATCGAGCGCGGACAGAAGTAGAACGGCACACACTGCCCAACATACAACCCCGGGTGGCAAGTCAAGGTGAGCTCGCTGAGACGACGCTGTTTGATCGAGGTCATCCCGATAACCGTGCCCTGAGGGGCGGCTTGGGCCATCACGGCATCGCAGAGCAATCCTGAACTGGCAATAATTGCCGGCAGCTTGTCGAGGTGCACGATGTGATAGATCTTGGGCTGCGCAGGAACGGTCATAAGCAGGTGAGATGCGGGGGGCCGTCTGCCCTACTCCGGGCCCGTTGGAATGCCGGTGATTCTACCAGCGGCGCCCAACGAACCTGCCGGTTGCGGGGCGGCATTTGTCGCCCGATCAGCACTTTCTACCTGCGTCGCAATGTGCATGAGCGCCTACGCTCTATTCCGCGCCACCTGACGATAAGCGTCGGTGGCCGTCCGTGCGGTTTTGAGTTCTTCCTCCAGGAATGCCACCCGCCCGGCCAGCGCGTCGCGCTCGGCCCGGTAGGCTTGCCGCACGTTGTCCGTCTCCAGCGCCCGCCGCCGGTCGGCCGCCGCCTGACGCTCGCCCATGCGCGCCAGTTCCTCGGTCGCCGCCGTCAGCGCCGCCAGCACGCCGGCCTCCTTCTCCGCGAAGCCTGCCCGCTCGGTGGCCAGCGCCGCCTGCAGGACCTTGGCCTCGGCCTGCGCCGCCCGGCTGGCCGCTTCCGCCGCGGCCGCGCGCTCCCGCAGTTCCCGGTTTTCTGCCTCGAGCGTGGCCACGCGCTGGGTCAGCAGTGCCGCCAGCCCACTGCCCTCCCCTACCGCCGCGGCCGGTTGCGCCATTGTCGCAGCCGGCAAAGCGGCGGGCCCGCGTGGCGCGGCCGCGCCGGTCTCGTCCAGGGCGACCCGGATCTCCTTGTGCAGGAACGCCCGCAGGCCGTCGTCCAGCAAGCCCCCCCGCTCCGCTTCGGCCGCCGCGGTCGGCGCGGCCTTGCGTTCGGCGATCACCGCCGCCACGGTCTGGCCGCTGGGTGCGCGGGCGACGCCCGCGGCGGCCAGCAGGCGCCGATAGACCGACGCCCCGAACGTGCGCCCGGTGATCCGATCGATCGCGTCGAAGGCGCGGCGCAGGAAGGTGCGGTTGTCGGCGTGGGCGACGTCGAGCGCCTGCAGCGCGCGGGTGATGGCGAGCAGTTCGGCGTCGGCAAAGGCGGTGGGCGTGCGGGGCATCGGTGAACTATCAAAGTAACGCTGATAGTCTACCCTTTTTTGATACGATTATCAGTATCTTTTATCAGTACGATTTACCATTATCCCAATAATGACAACTGGATCGTCAAAACGGCTATACTGCACCTGCCGTGCGGCGAAGCCGCCTCCCGCTTGGCTTGGCGCGCCGCCGGCGCCGCTCGCACCCCGACTTTTTTGTGCCGAACATGCCTCCTTTGTCCGCGTCGTCCCCTTCGCTACTCCCCGACCCCGGACCGAACGCCGCGACCCCAAATGCCCTCGCGAGCCCGGTGCTGCCCGCCGGCCAGACCGATGCACAACTGCTGCGGACCTGGCTCGATACCAAGTTCGCGGCCGGCCTCGGCATTCGCACGAGCACGCGCGCCCAGTACGCGCTCGAGGCGCACCGCCTGCTGTGGTACGCCCACGCGCTCGGCCGCCCGCTGGCCAGCTGGCAGGTCGCCGACGCCAACGGCTACCTGCGCTTTCTCGCCGATCCGCCGGCGCACGCGGTCGGCGACGGCCGGGCGCGGCAGGACAGCCCGGCCTGGCGCCCGTTGCGCGGCCCACTCTCGGAGGCCTCGCGCCGGCAGACGGCGGTGATCGTCGGCGGAATGTTCGACTGGCTGGTGCAGGTGCAGGCGCTGCGCGTGAATCCGTTCCAGGCCGTGCCGCGCAAGCGCACCGCCACTGGGCCGGGGTCACAGCGGCGTCTGCTGGAAGCCGCGCAGGTGGCGGCCGTCTTCGACGCCATCGAGGCCCGGCCGGCGCCGACGCTTTGGGCGCAATTGCACAAGGCGCGCGACCGCGCCCTGCTGGCCCTGCTGTTCCAGACCGGCTTGCGCGCCTCGGAAGTTGCCGCGCTGACCTGGCCCGACTTCGAGCGCCAGCGTGGCAAGGCCGGGGGCTTCTGGACCGTGCGCATCCGCCACGCCAAGGGCGGCGACGACCAGCTCGTGCCCTGCGACAACGTAATGGGCGAACTGGCGCGCTTCCGGCTACTGGTGGGCCTGTCGCCCGAGCCGAAGCCGACCGACACGATGGCCGTCATTCCCGCCATCGCCGGCGGCCGGCAGCGCGCCGCGCCGCTGACCGACCCGCTTGCGCTGCAACGAAAACTGGCACGGCCGGTGCGCACGCGCCAAGGGATCTATACGATCGTGCGCGAAGCGTTCGGCGAGGCCGCGGCGAAACTGGAAGCGGCCGGTTGCGCCGACGATGCGGCGAGCCTGCGCGCGGCATCGACACACTGGCTGCGCCATGCCCATGCGACACATCTGCTGCGGGCGGGGGTTTCGGTTACGGACGTGCAACGCTCGCTACGTCATCGCGACATCAACACGACGCGGCGCTACACCCATGAGGCCCTCGAAGACGTCGCCCGTGCGGTGGCCGGGAAGCTGCCGGGCGCCGCGCCATCTGGGGCCGCGGCGCCGGTCGGCAGCAACGTGCCTGGCGAAAACTAGCCTCCCCAGGGGATGGCTAAACCGGATGGCTAGATCTTGGTGAACCGCCCACTGGGCGGCCCAGCCAAAGGAGCCTTGATGGCCATCGAAAACCTGTTGCACCTGTCCCCGACCGCCCAGCTTGGGTGGGCGGTTTTCTTCGTGAACGGCTTGTTGCCATTCTTCACGGTCCGCAGCGCGTGCCGTCGCGAGTTGTTGTGGGTCGTCCCGCTCATCGCCGCGACACTCGGCGTAGCCAGCGTGACGATTATCCTGCCCGACGCCGGCAATCTGACAGCACTGTTCCGCCTGTTCCTCGCGGGAACCGCCACCGTCGTGGCCTCCGTTGCTGCAGTGCTGGACGCCTGAGTTAAAGACCTGGCTTGCCCCCGCTCATGGGCTGGGGGCACCCATTTCCATCAGGCATTCCACGGGTCCGTGGGCGGCGCAATACCGATGTCGTTCCGCGCCAGGAAGTCGGGAAGCAAGGGAAAGCGGGCCAGCGGGATCGGGGCGCCCCTTGGGATGAGTGGCGCCCGATCGAAGATGGCCACGCTCGGCTCATTGGCGAACCGCGACGTGAAGTAGATGCCATCGATGCCCGGGTAGGCGTCAAAAATGGCGGCACTCCACAGGTTCGGCCCGCGGTAGTCGGTCGTCGTCAGGACCCGGTTGTCCATCCCCAGATGGAAGTGAGGTTGGGTCAAGTCGGCCAGCCGCAGCGGGCGCCCAAGTTCCGTCCCGAGGTCACTGATGCAGCGTCGGGTCAATTCGTCCTCGTCGAGCAGCAGCGGGCGCGACTTGCCATGGAACTGGTCGCGAATCACTGCTTCTGCCATGCAGGCGGCAAAGCTGGGCGATGCATACAGGACGCCAAACTGGTCGTTGGGAGCGTCGAAGCGATAGGGCATGCCGCCCGTCGACGTCCTGTTGTAGTGGATCGGCCCATAGGTGGACCGGTGAATCCGCCACAGCGGGGTCACAGCAAGGTCCAGTTCCTTCACCGGCATTTGGCGCTCGGCCAGATCGTCCGGGGGCAGCGGACAACCTACTTCCTCGGCGGTCAGGGCGGGCATCACGCTGCCCCCTGGTCGCCAGCAAATCGGTTCCCCGCCGCCGCGACAAGCAGGGCTATCGGCTTGGAACCATCAAGAATCCAGTCCATCGGCCGACTATCGCCGATCGCCTCAAGCGGGCGCTGCATGAAGTTGTGCACCACCCAGCAGCTAGCGTGGTTCTGCACGAATGGCGCAAGGACCTCGGCGAGCCGGTCGGGCTCCGCGTCAAACTGCCACTGCGGATAACGCAGGCCGCGCTGCTTGCCAGGCGGTACCAGCGCGTAGAGGCGACCTTTCAGGCGTGCCTCGTTGATGGCTCGGTCCGACCGGCTCGCATATGCGGCAGCCTCTCGCAGCGGCAAATTTTCGGGTTTCGCCCATTCGTCCAGTGCAAACTGACGGCCACGCTCCCTTGCCGCTCGCAAAGGATCATCTTCACTCAGAGCTGTCACACTGGCAGAGGCCGACGCAGGTGACTCCTGCCCCAACGCCCTCGCGGCCGCCAAGAGCAACTGGTCGATCCGCGCCTGGGGTTCCGCCAGAACGCGCGCGGCCACTAGCTCCGCAGGGCCCACCAGTTCCATGACACGTGCAACGAGTGCCGTGCCGAAGTCCGGCGTCTGCTGAGACAGAAGTGATTCTTCTCGAGCAAGTTCGGCTGCGCTCTTGATAACGACGACAAGAACGTTGTCAGTCTTGCCCTGGACTTTATGTGAAAGGGGCTCATGCCGGGGCTTGCCACTCAGTGCAGCTTCGAATGCCTTTCTAATCGCGGCCTCTGGGATCGCCAGACTTCCCCGCTCTACAGTCGGCCTGAGCGCCAAGAAGTGGTGGGAAGGATGTGGGTCCGCAAACGCCACGTGCGGCAGCTCCACGAGATCGTCCTCCAGATGGTCCCAAGAGCCAGACATGGACGCACTTCCGAGCTCGTACCAAAGATTCCGCGTTCGGATTGGGATCTCGTCAGGCGTGAATCCCGACACCTTTCCTCCTTCTGCGTGGACTTTGAAGGAATAGAAGTTGTGGGTATCGACACGCGTAGCTTTTGGCGACATCGGCGCAATGGAGCGTTTAGTCGATCGAGCCTTGGGGGGACGCTTAACTTCCATTTGGACCCTCATGTTCATGAACTTCATGAACATCATGGCAGACTATCTGCCAATAGTCCAAGCCTCCTAGCATTTGAGACTTATCGCGCACTTCTTGCTACGTGCTCAGGCCCTCCCCTACCGTGCAGGCCAACACGCTTGAACGACCGCTGACGCCGGACGGTGCCGCATTGATTCGTGCACGTTCAGTATATAAAAACGTCCCCTTCCCTTCCCCGGCGCGTTTAACGATAGCGGCCTCGGCGCAGGATCGTCCGTGATGCCGCAATGCTGGCGGCCATGTGTCCCCTGTAGCGCGGCTGGAATCTCGTTCGATCTACCGACCGAGGCACCGGCACGGGCGCCGCCGGCTCAGCGCCTCTAATTGCGGAAGTGCCATCGCCAGAGGCGTCGAGGACGTGTAGCTGTTTCGGTGGACAGCCACCGATGGCTAATTGACGGCGACGCGCGAACCGTCATCGAGCACGAAGGATTTCCCACGGAACGCTGTCGCAAGCTTCGCGATGCGAGTGCGAGATGCCGCAGCGTCAGCCTCGTTGCGTTCGATCTCGGCCTTCTCGGATGCGGCCTGTGCTGCTACAAGCCCACGTGAATCACTATCTGGTAGCTATCTAGTAGCCTTGCATTCGGGCTGCACGCGGCCCTAGTCGACTAGAGTCGTTCGCGCCGGCGGCAGGAGGAAGGATAGGTGGTAGCTATCCGCTAGCTTCCTTGTAGGACTCGATCCAACCTTCTTCGGCAAGGCAGGCTATCTGATAGCTATCCGATAACCCTACTCTGGTAGCCCACGCCACCCTCCCCCTGGCTCCCGGCCCATTCAATCTAGGAAGCGGGTAGATGCTACTTGGTAGCTATCCGATAGCCTGAGCTATTGCTCTCTCTATGACGGCGGTCCAGATCTTTGTGCCCGCCGATCAATCTGATGGCTTATCTTGCCAGCTCTCTGGTAGCTACCAGCTAGGCTCTAAACCAAGGAATCAGGGGCTACGAGGTTGACGGCAGATAGCTATCAGCTAGCTTTTTAGGGCCGATTGAGGAGAATTTCTTTCGGACCGTGCGCCTCAAGAACCGGCGGCACGATACCAATTAAGGTATCTTACAGATATCCTATAGCTATCTGATAGGTATCTAACAATGCCTTACATGCCTTACTCTAAGCCATGTGCGAGAATACATTGGTATCTATCAGATACCTATTTAGTAGCTCTAAGAGGATAGCAGGCTAGCATAGACGCTATCTCACAGCTATCGGACAGGATACTGGCTAAGGTACCCGTGAAATATCTAGATAGCTACTTAGTAGCTATCAGATTTCCATTTGCTACTGGGTAGCTATCGGCTATACTCCTGTGCGCCGGATACCACAAAGGTACCTGGCAGCTAACATCTACCCGGTAGCTACCAGCTATCACTAATAGGAGCGTTTATGCCGGTAATCGTGTTCGTCTCTCCGAAGGGTGGTGCTGGCAAGACAACCAGTTGCCTGGCGCTTGCAACGATCGTGGCGGAGAAGGGCCAAAGCGTCACAGTAATCGACGCAGACCCCAATCATCCTGTTCAGACTTGGGCGAAGGATGGTGCAGCCCCAGAAACGATGACGATCGTGTCCGATGTCACAGAAGAGGACATCGCGGATCGGATTGACGACGCGGCAAAAGCTTCGACATTTGTGTTCGTGGACCTGGAAGGTACCGCTGCAACAATCGTCGCCCACGCCATTAGCGAGGCCGACTTTGTGGTGGTACCAACGCAAGGTTCACAGCTCGACGCAGAGCAGGCGGGGAGGGCGTTCAGGCTGATCCGGGCGCATGAACGTGGCATCCAAAAGCACAAGCCGGACTACCGCCTTCCATACGCGGTGCTGTTCACGCGGACGTCGGTGGCAATCCAAAGCCGCGACACCGCCCACATCCGCAAGACGTTCGCTGACGCCAGCATTCCGGTGTTCAAAGTCGAGTTGAATGAGCGCGCTGCGTTCAAGGCCATGTTCTCGTACAGGCAGACCCTTAGTGGACTGAGCCGGTCCGAGGTCTCCAACGTCGACAAGGCCATTGAAAACGCCGAAGCGTTCGCAGCAGAAGTTCTGCAAATGCTCCGCCAGCCCAAGCAAGTCCAGCAGAGTGAGGTGACACAATGAGCCGAGCGAATCCTCTCGATCTGGCTCTCGACGAGTTCACTCCTCGCGAGCGCGAAGACAAGCCTCGTGCAGACCGCGAGACCGTTGCCCAGGTGGCAAAGGACAATGGATTCGTCAGCCGCGATCCAAAGAAGGTTGCTGAAGCCGCGACGCCACGACGCCAACGCCGATTCACAACCGGCCGGAATCAGCAGATCAACATCAAAGCGACGGCAGAAACTGTCGCGCGCTTCAATGCCCTTGCCGACGAACTAAACCTGCCGGCAGGTGCGCTGCTGGAGCGCGCAGTTCAGATCCTGGAGGAAAAGTACAAGCGAGGCTGATAGCTACCCGATAGCTATCGGGTAGGTACTTCGTTCAGCGTCTTGTGTCGTGCGTACCTGTGAGGCGCGCCAAGGAAGGCGCGATCCGTTCGAAGTCGAAGCATGCGCATTGGCGAACAACCAATAGTCCCGGCCCCCCATCGCTGAACTATCAACTGCTGGCGGCCCATCGCTGAACTATCAAACGGAGCATCGCCGTACCATCGCTGAACTATCAAACGCATGTGGCGTGCCATTGCTGAATAACCAATACTGCTCCCTCCTGGGTCGCTAGAAACGTGCATCAAAGTGCACTCACTGGTGGGCTTTCTGGTAGCTACTGGCTACTTGCCCCCAAAAGCTCACTGTTTTTGCCCCTCTTTTGATAGTTGAGCAATGGCTCAATCCATCGTCGTCGGCACAACTCTTACCCACAAAGGCTATAAACGAGAGTAACTGCTTACGTTCACAAGCGGTATCATCAACAGCCCCGAGGCTCCTAAAGCATACCGAATGACGCCAAAGGCCCGTGGCAGCAAAGAAATGTGGATATCTCAGCACACGATGAGCTGACTATTGGTTGATCGGCGATCTACCAATAGTGAATCGGCGATCAACTATTAGTGGTATGGCTGAATCACTAGCGGCTGTATACGTGTACTGCTATTGATAGTTCGCCTCTTATCCACAGACATAAGTCATTGTTTTATAAGAAAAAACGGCGTTACCTAATCAGGCTTTAAATCGTAAACGAATAATGCAATGTGGCTACCGCACATCATGAGCCGCAGCTACAGCGAATGTTCGTTTGAGAGATAGTTTGAAAACCGTTGGTGAACTATCAAGCATCATCGCTGAATCACCAATAGTGCGTCCTTGACACAGGTATACGCCCCCCCATAATGCAGCCTAGTCAAGGGAGAGGATATGGAGCCACGTCCACAACCAGAGGAAGAATTTCAGCTTGTGGCCGAGTCCGAGGCAGGATCGACACGGGTTGGCCGTGGCCAGCGCGTACCTGGCGCAGGAAAGCGCACCTCCAATTCCGAAGAACTCCTCAACGCAACGGAAAAGCTGCTGGCCAATGCGGCAACTCGTAAGGCCCGCGGTGTTGTCAACGCCCCCATCCCGTTGGAGTTGCCGTTCTGGCACGAGGACAAACGAGCACTTCCCAATCCGCTTGCCCGCGGTGCGCTCTTTACGGCGACAAAGGATAACAACCGCGAGTATTACAAGGGCACCAAAGTCACGACGCTGGCGAACATCGACATCATCTACAAAGGCGAAGAGCTCCGCCAAGATGATATGAGCGTGCTGCTGACGATTTTCCACCTTGCCAGGCAGCGGCCGCTATCGAAGGACGAGCCGGTTGAATTCACTGCGTATAGCTTCCTCAAGGAGGTAGGGTGGACGATAAACGGTCAAGAGTACAAGCATCTCCAGGAGTGCTTCGACCGGCTTTCGGCCAACCAGGTCAAGGTGTTGGCCGATGGCGGGAAGGCGGGCTATGCAGGCTCCCTGGTTCGTTCGTTCGAATGGCGTGACTCAAGTGGCAAGTCCCTGAGCAAGTGGAAAGTCTGGCTCGAGCCCAAGATTGCTGGGCTCTTTACCCAAGACTCCTTCACCCTCATGGAGTGGGCAGATCGCAAAAAGATCGGCCAGCGATCCCCCTTGGCTCTTTGGCTGCATAGCTTTCTTTCGACCCACCGCGAGCCTATACCTCTCTCAGTTGAAAAGTACCGCGAACTGAGTGGGGCGAAAGAGAAGTCCCTCGCTGGCTTCCGCATGCGCCTGAAAGCTGCCCTGAATCGGCTGAAGGAATGCGGCATCATCGAGGCATTCGAGCTCAAGAACGATTTTGTGTATGTGACAAGGCGTCGGCCGAAACTTTCAGCTGCGTAAGCCTCAAGCGAGCAATACGCGGTGCCTACGGGCTTGCGCATACCCAGAAGCAAAAAAGGCCCCAGAGAGATTCTGGGGCCTTTCTTCATCCACCGGCGGCGGCCAAGTAGTTGACTCGCGCTATCTTGTGGAATGCCGTCGAGCGGCCTGCGCCTAATTTGACTCAGGCCAGGCCCGCCTCAACAACGAATCGCGACGTTGGGTTCTTCTTTGCGGTCGATATGACCAGCGAGTCGCGCGCCCGTGTCAGGGCCACGTAGAACAAGCGGCGTTCTTCGCTTTCGGGGCTATCACTATCGGGTGCGATGGTCTCCTCGGCTCTGACGATCACAACACCGTGCCATTCGCGGCCCTTGGATGCGTGCATCGTGGTCAGTACGAGCGCATCTTCGGCCGGCTCATTGTTCTTCCTTCGCAGAAACTCCAGCCGATCGGAGAAGGGCCCGCTCAACTGACTGAGCACGTCATAGGCCGTATTGATTGCACGCTTGCCCTGGTCTTCGGTCACGTGTTTGAGCATCCACTCGTGGACGCCATCGAGGACCAGAGAGAAAAACTGGCGATCACAGAGCGCCTGCCATTCCGCCAGCTTCTTCAGGAAGTCGCGATACTTGTCCGCCGTGGACTCGGCAATGCCGGCTTCCAACAAATCCTTCTTGCGCGGAATGTCTCCCGCAGCCTTTCGCTTGGCAAGTGAGTGCAGCAGCTGCAGCTCATGGGAACCGAGTCCTGCGAAACCCAGCAGGGCATCCATACCGGTGGACTTTGTCTTCTGGATCAGTTCCAGCAGATCCCCCATCAGTGCGGCTTCGGGACGGTCGAGGATCGAGCGACCCGAGGCGCGGTAGTACTTCACGCCATGCGAGCGACATACGGCCTCCAAAGGGTCGAGAATGCGGTTCGTGCGAGCCAGGACCGCCGCCGTCTTGCCCGCTCGCAGGATAGGGGTCAGCGTTTCGACTGCTGCAACCGCCTCCCTGTACTCGTCATCCAGCCGCTTGAACTCGATTGTCCCGCCTGGCCCTCGGTTGGCCACCAGATCCTTCTGGATCCGATCCTTGTTATTGCGAATGACGCTGTCCGCGACCGCGAGAATCTCGGCGTGCGAGCGATAGTTCTTCCCGAGCACTACCGATCGCGCATCAAAATCCTTGATGAAAGCCTCCATACCCCGAAAGCCGAGCGCGCTCCGGAAGCCGTAGATGGACTGGTCGTCATCGCCCACCACGGTGACGATGGCTCCTGCGGCCGCGTGCAGTGATGTCCAGCGCGACTGCAAGTTGTCGCAGTCCTGGTACTCGTCGACCAGCAGGTGCGTCACCCGGTATGGGTCAATCGAGCCGTCCTGCATTCCGGCTACGGCCAGACGCAACATGTCCTGGAAGTCGATCTTTCCATTGCGGGCAAGCGCGGCTTGGTAGGCCTCGTAGAGGAGAGATTCAGGCGTGCCAGACGGTGGCCCCGAGAGCTCCATCTTGACGCGCTCGATGGCGGCAATCGCATCCTCGACCTTCCACTCGATGCCGCATTCCAGAAGGATCTGGCCGACGATTGCACTTCTGACACCGTCGTTGACGATATCGGTACGCTGGGAGGCCGACTTGCCGAGCTGCTTGTACGCAAGTGAGTGGAACGTTCCGGCGAGGAGCCGCTTCTTCGCGCCGGCACCCGCCAGCGCAAGGATGCGATCTCGCAGTTCTACGGCGGCATCTTTACTGAACGTCACTGCGCCGACGGTGATGTCCGGATCGGCAAGTAGTACAGCCGCCTTCGCTGCAATGGTCGCCGTCTTTCCGGCGCCTGGGACGGCCACGGCAACACAGTGCGAGCGCAGGTCAACTACTTCGCGCTGAGATGGATTCAATCCTTGCAGAACTTTGTCGAGCGACATGGCGATCGCCAGGTGGCAGTTGGTGCCGAGTGGTGCCATGACATGCCGGAATGTCCCGGCTGATCCGTCGAAGTGGCACTACGTGGCAGATGTTGATATCGGACTACGTGTCACGTAGAGGGATGTCGTGGCACTTGGGCGTAATTGATCTGACCAAGTGCCACATACATCCGATGGAGTTAGATGCCGCGGACGGTAGTCATCAGCTTCATGTGCGTGGTATAGCAGCGCAGGCCGAGCGGTTGGAACTTGCGGAGGAACCGGGTGACCTCATCGTTCACGTCGCTCTGGTCGCGGATGCTGTTCCAAACCATGAAATCAAACTCGTCCATGGTCTGGTCAAACTTGATGAGGACCTGGAGTGCTCGCACCGCGAAGCGCGAAAAGGCCTGGACTTCGAGATTGAGGGCAGGGCGCTGAATCGTCGGAGTAAAGACAATGTCGTTGTTTGCACGCATCTCCTGTTCGCGCTGCGTGCGATAGCCGGAAGCAACGCGATGCTGCTCCTCGACATAGTCTTCCAACTTGCCCAACTCACGCTCAAGGTACGTTTCTAGCGTCGAGAGCTCGTTGCGCGCGAAGGTGTTCTGCCCGAAACGCTGCAGGTTCAGCGACATGCGGTTCATGTACGGCCACCATTGCTCGAAGAGCGGGCGCAGGCGGGTGTGCTTGATCTTCAGCGCTACGGGTACGATCGCCGCACCTGCAAGCTCACGATTGAGGATCTGCAGGCCCAGTTCGCGGCGGCGACGGACGATAGCCTGACGGTCTTCGGCTGGCAGCTCGCGGAACAGCTTCCGGGTGCGTTCCACCTCGGCCTTTTGCTTCTCGTGATCTGCCGTCGAGATCAGGCCTTCCTTCCGCAACGTGTCGGCCGATTCCTCCATCTCGCGGAGTTCGGTTTCAACGTCGCCGGAATTGTCGATTGCGCTGGAGCCGGAAACAGTCGGCACTGCGGCGCCGACGGGGTCGATTGCTGCTGTCGAACCTGCAACGAGCTCGTCGGTGGGGGTCAGATCGGTCGTGGTCATCAGTTGCTCCAAGAAACCTCTTCCTTCAGGGCGAGGTGAAAAGGAATGCCGTGGCTTGACAACGGCACTCCGTCTGTAAAATCATCTGCATGATCGTCGTCTACCGCTACCGGGTGAAATCGCTTAACGGTTTGCTGAACAAGCAAAGCCGAGCGGTGAACTACGTCTGGAACTTCTGCAACG
>NZ_JWMB01000045.1:0-24379 GCF_000812445.1 Cupriavidus sp. SHE
GCCAAGAATGCAGGCTGTCAACAGCAATCTACGAAATCAAAATTGAAATGTAGATGCTGACCTACAACACCGAATCAACAGCCTTTTCCGAATACCCCCTTTTTCTCGGCGGCTTCCTCGTCGGCCTGCATGCTGGTATCGACAGGGCTGGCCTCGTAGCCGACCTTATCGACAGCCGCGATTAGATCCTGCACGGATGCCACACCACGCACGGTAGCGCGCTCGGTCGCCAGATTGACCACAGCCTCAGTGACGCCCGGCACCGCCTTGAGCGCCTTCTCGACGCGGCCCACGCACGAAGCGCAGGTCATGCCTCCGATCGCCAGCTCGATGGTGCCCTGAGGCACGTCGTACCCTACCTTCTCGATCGCCTGGATCAGCGCCATGCGATCGACAGCACGGTTCAGGCGAATGTCCGCTCGCTCGGTGGCGAGATTGACAGACACGCTTGCCACGCCCTCGACCTTGGCAAGGGCGGCCTCGACTCGGCCGACGCAGCTTGCGCAGGTCATGCCCTCGATGGGCAGGCTGATTGCCGCTGCTTGGCCGCCAGCACTACTCGTTGTTGCCATGCTCATGGTGTGCTTCCCATAGTTGAAATTCGACATGGAGGGAGCTTAGGGTTTACCATCGTGGGAAGGTCAAGCGCTTTTTCGGATGCTGTCAGGTTTCAGAAATGACCCGGTGCACGGGGAGCGGAGGCCTTGCCTGCCAGGCTCGCACTGGTTCTTTGCTGCGCGCGCCTAAGCGGCTGCTGCCTTGTTAATTCTGAAGGGCGAAAACAGCCATTCGAGGTTAGGAAATATTTTAAAAATGAATACAAGTAAGCCATTCAGTACCCCACCGAAGGATCCCAGCGCCAATTTGGAATCGCTGTCACAGAATGACGTGACCATCTTGGCTGAGACATTCCGCCTCCTGGGTGACCCGTCCCGGCTGAGAATCATGCTGTGCTGCATGAAGGGCTCATCCTCGGTCGGGGATATCGCTGAAACCCTCGAACTCTCGCAGTCGCTGGTGAGCCACCACCTGCGGCTGCTGCGCGGTGCTCGCCTGGTCAAGGGCGTGCGCCAGGCCAAACAGATCTTCTATGAGGTGGCGGACAAGCACGTGAACCAGGTGCTGCTGGATATGGCCACCCACATCGCGGAAGACCACAACGACGAGTAACTGTTGGGCATAGCATGCCGTTGCAGCGTGGCCTACGTTCCATGGCGATATGCGCCCCACCGCCCGCAGCTGCGTTCGGTGAGGTGGTTTGGATGCCGCTTCCGATCAATCAGAAGTTGAGCGCGCGCTTGTCCACGGCCAGCGAGGCCTCTTTGAACGTCTCGGAGAGGGTCGGATGGGCAAAGCAGATGCGGGCGATGTCTTCGCTGCTGGCCTTGAACGCTATGGCGATCACGGCCTCGGCCACCAGTTCACTGGCCTGCGGGCCGACTACATGCACGCCGAGTATCTCGTCCGTGGCAGAATCGGCGATCACCTTGACGAGGCCCGTCGTGTCGCCCAGCGCACGCGCGCGGCCATTGGCCATGAACGGGAAGGAACCAATTCGATAGGCGGTGCCCTGCTCTTTGAGCTGCTGCTCGGTGCGGCCTACCCAGGCAATCTCCGGGCTGGTGTAGATGACGTTGGGGATCGTATTGAAATCGACGTGACCGTGCTGGCCGGCAATGCGCTCGGCCACTGCGACACCTTCCTCTTCCGCCTTGTGCGCCAACATCGGGCCACGCACCACGTCACCGATGGCCCAGATGCCGGGCACACTGGTGCGGCATTCATCGTCCACCAGTACGGCGCCGCGCTCATCCAATTGGAGTCCCACGGCGGCCGGATTCAGGCCTTCGGTGTTCGGCACACGGCCGATAGCCACGATCACTTTGTCTGCCTGCAAGGACTGCGTCTGGCCCTGGCTGTCGGTGTAGTGAATAGTCACGCCAGCCTCGGTTGCATTGACTTCGCGAACCTTCGCACCTAGTTCGATCTTCAGGCCTTGCTTGTCGAACGCCTTCTTCGCCTCCTTGGCGATGGCTTGGTCGACGATTGGCAGGAAGCTGGGCAAGCCTTCGAGGATCGTGACATCCGCCCCCAGGCGGCGCCAAACGGAGCCCAGCTCCAGGCCGATCACGCCGGCACCGATGACGGCCAACCGATCAGGCACAGCCGCGATGTCCAGCGCGCCGTCGTTGGAGAGCACGACCCGCTCATCGAACGGTAGGTTGGGGAGCGGCCGCACGTTGGAGCCTGTGGCAACGATGATCTGCTTGCCAACCAAGGTAACAGCCTCATCGGCGGCGACGCTCACCTCGAAGCCACCATCGACAGTCCTGGTGAAAGACGCCAGGCCGTTGAAAAACTGGACCTTGTTTTTGCGGAACAGATAAAGGATGCCTTCGTTGCTGGACTTCACGACCTGATTCTTACGTTCCAACATCGTGGTCACATCCATGCGCAGATCACCCGTGGAGATGCCGTGCGTGCCAAAGTGGTGCTTGGCTTGTTCAAAGTTCTCTGACGACTGCAGTAGCGCTTTCGAAGGGATACAACCGATGTTGTTGCAGGTGCCGCCAGGTGCTGGCTTTCCGTCCTTGTTCTTCCAGGCATCTACACAAGCGACCTTCATGCCTAATTGGGCAGCGCGAATGGCCGCGATGTATCCGCCTGGGCCGGCACCGATAACAATGACGTCGAAATGCATTTCCATGATTTACATCTCCAAAGTTTTTGAGGAAATAGTGAGCGCCTATGTCGCGCCTTTTGTCAGGTGGTCGCCAGATTACAGCTCGTTCCCTGACGATCACGTTGAACACTACGGAAGAACGAACCGGGCGCTCGCGGTATTGCCCCCACGTTCGACTTGGACAACGGCCTTCGTGCCCTTGGCTGCGGCGAAGGTCCCGCTGCCTTCGAGGCGGCTTCCGTCCGCGGCAGGCGTGAGTTGCACCTCCTGCTTTTGTGAGCCGGTCAACAGCGTGAGCTTGGCTTTGGTGTTGCTTACGTTGACCTGCTTGCCGTGGTCGCGCAGGTAGAGTTGCGCTGCTGCGGGCTGAACGACCAACTCGTAGTCCACGTCCCGGACTTCGGTCACGACGCCACCATGCAGCGGCTTGTGGTCATGCGCGTGGTCATGGTCGCCTGCGGCGAAGGCGGTGACGGATGCCAGGGCGAGGGCGGTGCCAGCCGTGAGGGAACGAAATCGAACAGACATGAAAGCTCCTATAGGGTTACGGTGGTTGAAATCGGGTGACAGAAGGCGTTGCATCAGAATGCCCCCGCGTCGCGGTCGTCCAGCAGGCGTTCGGCAGGCTTGCGGCCGAACAGCCAGAACATGGCGGGTGTAAGGAAGGTGTCCAGCAGCGTGGAGCTGACCAGCCCCGAGAAGATCACCACCGCGACGGGGTGCAGGATCTCAGTACCGGGTCGTGACGCCTCGAACAACAGCGGGGCCAGTGCGAAGGCCGTGACCAGCGCGGTCATCAGAACCGGGGAAAGCCGTTCGAGCGAGCCACGCACGATCATCTTCTGGTCGAAGTCCTCGCCCTCCATGCGCATGAGGTTGAGGTAGTGGCTCACCTTCAGGATGCCGTTGCGCACAGAAATACCCGCGAGCGTGATGAAGCCGACCAGAGCGGCCACGGACAACGGCTGGCCAGACAGCCACAGCCCCAGCACGGCGCCGACCAGGGCCAATGGAATGTTCACCATGATGAGCGCCGATAGGGCGACCGACTTGTAGCGCGTGTACAACACCACGAACATGAGCGTCAGGGAGACGATGGACAGCAGGCCCACCAGTCGCGAGGCTTCCTCTTGTGCCTGGAACTGGCCGCCCAGCGTGATGAAGTAGCCTTCGGGCAAGCGCACTTCTTGGACGACGCTGCGTATGTCGGCCACTACTTCGGACAGGGGCCGTCTCTGAGCGTTGGCCGACAAAACTATGCGCCGACGGCCATCGTCGCGGCTGACCTGGTTGGGGCCGTCGCTGTCTTCGATGGTGGCAAGGCGCGACAACGGGACCCGACCCATGGGCGTGTCGATGAGGATGCGGCTCAAGCCCTCAATCGACCGCGCCTGCTCGGGCAGGCGAACCACCAGCGCGAAGCGGCGGTTGCCCTCGATGACCTCGGTGATCTTTTCGCCTTCGACCAGGCTTTGTAGCGTGGACAGAATTTGCGGTGCGGCCACGCCGTAGCGTCCCGCCGCCGCATAATCCACGCGGATTTTGATCTGCGGCGCAAGGACCTGCTTTTCGATCTCCAGGTCAGCAAGCCCCGGAATTCCGGCCAGCTTGGCGCGCAGCAGATCCGCCTGCCCGCGCAGGACGTCCAGGTCCTCGCCGAACACCTTGATGGCGATCTGCGAGCGCACCCCCGACAACATGTGGTCGATGCGGTGCGAGATCGGCTGGCCAATGCCGATGGAGCCGGGCAAGTGAGCCAGACGCGAACGGATGTCGGCGGTGATCTCCTCCATGGAGCGCTTTAGCTCTGAGGCAGGCAGCAGACCCACGTCCAGTTCACTGACATGCACACCTTCGGCATGCTCGTCCAGCTCGGCCCGTCCGCTGCGCCGGCCCACGTGCTGCACCTCCGGCACCTGCGCGACCAGCAGCTCGGCTTGCTGGGCAAGCGCCGAAGATTCGGCCAGCGTCACACCGGGATTCAGGCGCAGGCCCACCAGCAACGTTCCTTCATTGAACGGGGGCAGGAACGTGGTCGGGAAGAATGGCACCGCGGCGACAGCCAGTGTGACAGCCACAGCGGCCATGCCAAGGGCGGCACGCGGCCGCTGCAAGACCCGCTGCAGGCCGCCCTGATAACGCGCCTTAAGCCAGGCTAGAATCCGAGTGTCGCCATGGTCCAGCGTCCTCATCTTGGGCAGCAGGTAGTACGACAGCACCGGAGTGACCGTCACAGAGACCAGCAGCGAGGCTAGCGTGGAGACGATGAAAGCGATGCCCAGCGGCACGAACAAGCGCCCTTCCATCCCCGGCAGCGCGAACAGGGGCAGGAACACCAGCACAATGATCATCGTGGCGTAGAGAATCGCCGAGCGAACCTCCATCGAGGCCCTGGCAACGATGACCAGGGGCGTCAGCCGGTTCTCAGGGTGGCGGGCGCGGTTCTCCTTGAGCCGCCGCATGATGTTCTCCACATCGACCACAGCATCGTCCACGAGACCGCCGATGGCGATCGCCAGCCCACCGAGCGTCATGGTGTTGATTGACAGGCCGAAATAGTGGAACACCAGCCCGGTCACGAAGATCGAGGCAGGAATCGCGGTCAACGCGATCACCAGGGGGCGCAAAGTGCCCAGGAAGAAGAACAGGATCACCGCCACGAAGACCGATGCGCCGATGAGCTTGCCTTGCAGCGTGCTGATGGACGCCTCGATGAAGTTGGCTTGTCGGAAGGTCACTTGCGGCTCGGCCATGCCAGCCGGCAGTGAGCCCTTCATGTCCGCTAACGCTGACTCGATCGAGCGGGTCAGTGCAATCGTATCGGCCGTGGGCTGCTTTTGGATGCCCAGGATCACGGCTGGCAGGCCCTCGAAGCCCGCATCGCCGCGCTTGATGGCTGGCGCAAACTGAACATCGGCGACCTGGTGGATCAGGATGGGTTGGCCCGCACGCACCGCGAGAGGCAGGTTACGCAGGTCGTCGAGTCGGGACGTGCGGCCCAGGTTGCGGATCAGGTACTCGCGGCCATTGATCTCCAGGAAGCCGCCGGAAGTGTTCGCGGAGAAGCCCTTGAGAGCCGCATCCAGATCGGACGCAGTCACGCCCAGCTCTGACATTCGCGTGGTGTTGGGCTGGACCTGGAACTGACGGACCTCGCCTCCGATCGGGATGACTTGGGCAACGCCAGGTATGGCCATCAGCCGGGGGCGTAACACCCAGTCCGCGTACTCGCGCGTGTCCATGGCCGACAGCGGCGGGGCTGCGTTCTTCTGCCCTGAGGGCTTGGCACCGATGGGGATTGCAATCTGCATGATCTCGCCCATCACTGAGCTGATTGGCCCCATCGTGGGCGTCACGCCCGGGGCTAGCCCTTCCTCCATGGACGTCAGGCGTTCGGAGACCATCTGGCGCGCCCGGAAGATGTCTGTCTTCCAGTCAAATGTCACGTAGATGAAGGAAAGCCCGGCGCTGGAGACCGAGCGCACGCTTTCGACGCTGGGCAGGCCGTTCATGGCCGTTTCGAGCGGGAACGTGATGAGCTGCTCGACTTCTTCGGCAGCCATGCCGCCAGCCTCCGTCATGAGAGTGACGGTCGGCTTGTTGAGATCGGGAAAGACATCTACCGGCGTGCGCGTCAGGGTGAACGCGCCATACGCCATCAGCACCAGCGCCCCGATGATGACCAGGAGCCGGTTTCGTAAGCTATTTTCGAGAAGCCACTTGAACATGGAATGGTGCCCCTCAACGAACTTGATTGATCAGGGACGCGCCCTCGACAACCACGCGGTCGCCGTCCGCCAGGCCCGAAGTGACAGCGATGGATGCACCATCCAAAGGAGTGATGTTCACGACACGTGGCTCGAAGCGCTCGGCCTGGTCTTTGACCCAGACGATGTTCTGGTTGGCAGGGTTCTTCATCAGCGCACCGGAAGGCACGCGGTAGCCAGGTACCGTCGTCGCCTCTTGCACGAAGACCACCACCGGCATACCGACCGCCAAGCGCGAGAGGCTTTCGCTGGTGCCCTTGAACAGCATGGGCAGGGCCTGCTCGCGCAGGCTGCTGGCGGCCCCGACGAAGCTCAGCGGCACCTTCTGACCGCCTACTGCGAGTGCAGCACCGGCCAGGTTCTGTGCCATTGCCGGATCGTAGGCAAGCGCCTCGATGCGCAGTTGGGTCGGATCGACCACCTCAAACACCAGTTCGCGCGCATCCACGACCTGCCCGGCAACTGCGGGGCTGGATGCGATGACGCCGCTGACTGGGGCCTTTAGTACGTCCCTGCCGGCGAGGCCCCCGCTCAAGGCGCGGGCGCGTTCGGTCAGGCTGTTTACTTCGCTTTCGGCTGCTTCGATCTCCTTGCGGGGCACGGTCTCCGACAGCTCGCGCAGCCGGGCCAGGCGCTTCTGCGCGAGCGCTTGGCCCGCACGCAGCTCGGCAACCTGGGCCATCTGGCCTGAGCGCTCCAGCACACCGCTGGCCGGTTCGATGTAAGCCAGCACCTGGCCCTTGCGCACGGATTGGCCGATCTGCGGCAGACCATCCGGCCCGGGCACCAGCCGGCCCATTACCATTGCCTGGACCTTGCCGCCTGTCGTCGGGTCCATGATTACTTTGCCAGCCAGTTCATGGCTGCGGGCCAAGGGCTCCTGCTTGATCAGCTGGGTGCGTACACCGATCTGACGTTGTGACGGTTTCGGAAGAAACACGCTGCCATCAGGCTGGCGCTGGGGGCCATTGGAAGACGCAGCCGGCGCTTCGTCGCCGTGGTCGTGACCGTCGTGAGCGAACGCGGGAGCAGCCAGAGCCAATGCAGCCGCCATGGCCGTCGTCATTAGGAAACGGAAGTTGCGCTTCATGCTGCACCTCGCAGTGCACCGTTGGTGCGTGTACGTCTGCGCAGCGCCCACGCTAGGACACCGACGCCGAGGACTGCGGCACCGCCACCTAGTACGAGCACACGGCCGGATGCGACGGCATGCTCGTGTTCGGCGTCTTCGCTATGAACATCGAGAACGCCAGTCAACAGGTCCGATTGGCTCTGCGCAGTAACAGTGGCCATGATTGAGGTCTCGCCATCGGATAGCGGCTCAGTCAGATCGGCCTCGAACTCTCCAACCCCGTGTGGGCTGACCTTTACCTGTCGACCACCCAGCTCGAGGGTCAGCTCGCCATTGGTCACCGGCCGGTTGTCGGCAGCATGGTCGAGGTAGAGTGTGAGACGCTGGCCGTTCAGCACACCCACCAGTTCGAAGTCATCGGAAACTGCGGCAAAGCGCGGAAGCGCGGCCGCTGCGGGGGCAGGAGCGGCTTCGCCATGGTCATGGCCGTCGCCGGCCCACGTTGCGCTGGTGCCAAGCAGGAGGCTGGACAAGGCAGCAGCACGCCAGAAAGAGGATTGCGACATTTCTAAGGTTCCAGGATGGTTGAGCGCGCGCTGATCAGCGCGTGCCGGAGATGTCAGTGAAAGTCTCGGTCGGCTGCGGCAGCGTGCCTTGAGCCTGCAACAGGGACGAGATGGCCGCGGCATGCTCCACCTTGGCGAGCAGCGCCGCGCGCTCGGCCTCGGTGGCCTCCTGCTCGATGCGAAGGCGTGTCGGCATGTCCGTCTCGCCCATCGCGAACGACTTTTGGTAGAAGGTGCGCGTTTGTTGGGCTAGGGCGTGTTAACACTAATGGCGATCGTGGCGATTGCATCGGACAATCTCGGGCATGGAGATCACGCCCGCACAATTCGCCACTATTGAGCACTGCCTGCCCAAGCAGCGTGGCAACGTCAGCCTGAGTAACCTGCAGGTGGTCAATGCGATCCTCTATGTGGCCGAGCATGGCTGCAAGTGGCGCGGACTGCCCAAGCGCTTCGGCAACTGGCACACGATTTACACGCGTATGAACCGCTGGACCAAAGCAGGCGTCCTGGATCGCATGTTCGAGGAGTTACAGCGCGCGCAGGTCGTGCGCATCAAGATCGAGGCGGTCTCGCTGGACTCCACAAGCATCAAGGTCCATCCCGACGGCACGGGGGCACTAAAAAAAACGGCCCACAAGCCATCGGAAAGTCCCGAGGCGGATGGAACACCAAGATTCATATGGTTGCCGCGGATGCTCGAACGGCCGTGACGTTCTGCCTCTCGCCTGGTCAGGCGCACGACGCGCCTGAAGGCCGGCGCCTGCTCAGCAGTCTTGGGCCGACCAGCAGACCAGTGCACTTGTTGATGGACCGTGCCTACGAAGGCAACGAGACGCGGCAGCTGGCACTTGATCTGGGCTTCATTCCGGTTGTGCCACCCATGAGGACTCGGATCGAACCTTGGGAGTACGACCGCGAGATGTACAAGCGTCGCAACGAGGTCGAGCGCTTGTTCCGTCGGCTCAAGGGCTATCGCCGCATCTTCTCGCGGTTCGAGAAACTCGACCTCATGTTCCTGGGCTTCATCAGCTTCGTCCTTGTCGCTGATGGACTTCGGATGTGTTAACAGGCCCTAGTCGCTGGCGCTCCGAAGCGGCCTGCATCTGGGTGCTGGTTGCCAGTTCGCGCGATTGGGCAGTTCGAATTTCCGAGAGTAGCCGGGTGCGCTGGGCCGCGAGTGCCGACTCAGCCTCCAGTGCCTGCGCATTGGCGCTGGACAATTGCTCGGTATGACGGCTACCCGTACCGAAGGGAATGCGCACACCCACCGTGATCGTCTGGTTGTAGCGTTCGCCGTAGCCGCCCCGATCCCGCGTGGTCGCCAGGGTCAGTTCGGGGTTGGCGTACTTCTGATGGGACACCAGTTCCGCAGAGCGGCGGGCCGCCAGCGCCTTGTGCTGCAGTTCCAGCAGCGCAGGGTGGTTACCCAACAACGCGCCGGACGGCTGTGCCGATGCCGGTTGAACTCGGACACCTGACTGCTCCGGCTGCGCGGAATCGGCCTGCGACGGGATACTCTCGATGCCGGTCAGTGCCAACAACGCCTCGCGCTGCGTGACTTCTTCGGCCTGAGCAATGGCCAGGGCACTACGAGCCGACGCCAAGGCGCCATCGGCCTGGTTTCTGTCGGCTTGCGCCAGGTCGCCCGCGCGAACCCGGCGAGCCACATCTTGCGCCAACTCGTCCGCGCTGCGGGTGCGATCCTGCGCCGCCATCAATTCGGCCTGGGCACGCTGCCATGCCCACCATGCCTGGCGAACCTGTCCGGCCGTGCGTAGCTTGGCGGCCAGCATCCGGCTGGATAGAGCGAGGCTTTCCGCGTCCGCCCAGCGTGCCGACGAGGCGCGCTCACCAGGCATCCAAAGGGGAATAGCCACCCCGACTTCATATTCGCGCTTTCCGTTGCGGTTGTTGAACCGATCAGTTTTGGTGGAGGCTTCCAGCGCCATCGGACCTGCCACCCAACTACCGGCCGTCTCTTGGCGTGCTTGGGCGGCCTGCTGCCAGGCGCCTTCTCCAGCGGCTTCTGGCTGCCGCTGCCAAGCTGACTCCCACAATTGGGCGACCATGTGGCTGTCTGGTCTGGATGGGACGTGAGGGGCGGCTACTGGCTGGGCTAGCACGGTGCCGGCCCAAAGCGTGGATACCGCCCATATCCATCCCTTGCGTATGTCTTTGCGAAGCATTCAATTCTCCATCGGTGTTGCATCAGTACTTACCCCCGGCTGGGTGTTCTCTTTCCGAGCAAGTGCTTGTCGTTGAAAAGCCACTGTCTACTGGCTTAGATATGAACAATTGTATATTTATTCATATGAATGGGAAAGAAAACCTTACCTCCTTTGAGCACCAATCGCCTTAGAGAGGGCGTCGGGCGCAAGACATCGAGAGGCGAGGTGGGGCTAATCCACTGCGCAAACAGCTATGCAGACTCCTTGAGCATATCCCCCAGGGGGGGATATGATTGCTGCATGAAAGAGATGCACAAGCACACCAGCCACCCAGATCTCGTGAAACGGCTCAAGCGCGCCGAGGGTCATCTGCGACACGTCATCGGGATGATCGAAGGAGAAGAAACCTGCCTGGACATCGCTCGCCAGCTCGCTGCGGTGGAGAGCGCCGTCACAGCGGCCAAGCGCGTCCTGATCCATGACCACATCGACCACTGCCTGTCTCATGATGAGGACTCCGTTCTGGCCGAAATGAAGGCACTAACCAAACTGCTCTGAGGTCTCTCGATGCTCTCCGTCCTAAAGAACCGCACCTACCGCCACCTGTTCACCGCGCAGGTGATCGCACTCGTCGGCACAGGCCTTCGCCGACCAGTTCCCGCGACGGTCATTACTCGTAGCGCTGGACCTGGTACGAGCGGTTGTCGCGATCTGTTTGCCATTTGTCACCGAGGTCTGGCAGATCTATCTGCTGATCTTTGTCCTGCAAGCGGCATCCGCCGGCTTCACGCCGACTTTCCAAGCCACTATCCCGGACATCCTTCCCGATGAAGAGGACTACACGAAGGCGCTGTCGCTGTCCCGGCTGGCCTATGACCTGGAAAGCCTGATTTCCCCGATGCTGGCTGCTGCGCTGCTGACCGTCATCAGCTTTCACAACCTGTTCGCGGGAACAGTGCTCGGTTTCCTCGTTTCAGCCGCGCTCGTGGTCAGCGTGCGGTTGCCCACAACTATTCCCGGACCGCGCCGCGGCATTTGGGATCGCACGACCCGCGGCACACGCATCTATCTCGCTACGCCACGCCTGCGGGGCCTGCTGGCGATCAGCTTGGCCGTCTCGGCGGCGGGCGCCATGGTGATCGTGAACACGGTGGTTCTCGTGAAGGCGCGCTTTGGCCTAGGCGAGGTCGAAGTGGCGTCGGCACTGGCGGCATTCGGAGGCGGTTCGATGGTGGCAGCCTTCGTTCTGCCATCCTTACTGGAAAAGGTGGCCGACCGAACCGCGATGCTCACCGGCGCTACCGTACTGGTCGTGGGCACGGGGATCGGCGCACTGCTGCCGAGCTATGCATTGTTGCTGCCGCTGTGGTTGATCATCGGCTTTGGCTACAGCGTGGCGCAAACGCCATCCGGCCGTCTTCTGCGCCGCTCGGCCCATGCCGAGGACCGTCCTGCGATCTTCGCGGCACACTTCGCGCTGTCGCACGCCTGTTGGCTCATCTGCTACCCACTTGCCGGCCGCTTCGGCGCGGTCATGGGCTTGCCATCGACCTTCATTGTCATGTCCCTGGTCGGCTTGGCCGGCGTGGCGCTGACGCTCTGGCTGTGGCCGGCCAGCGACCCTTCTGACGTGGCGCATGACCACCCCAGCTTGCCGCCGGATCACCCTCATTTACGCACACACGCAGACCAAGGCAGGCACCATCACCAGCTGATTCTGGATGACCTGCACCGTATCTGGCCGAAAGGATAGGCACATTTTCTCGTTGCGGCATCACAACGCATGGCTTCGGAGGCTGAGAAGGGTGAGCCAAAATATATCAAATGAACACATATTCATGTGTTATATTTCACCATAGTCAAACACTCAACCAGCAGAGGCGCCCATGTCCCAATCCAATGCACATGATCATGGTCACGACCATGATCACGACCACACCCCCACAGTGACCAGCGCCAACGAGCGCAAGGTTCTGGTTTCCTTCTTCCTGATCTTCGGCTTCATGCTCGTGGAAGCTGTCGGCGGCGTGCTGTCGGGCTCGCTAGCCCTACTTGCCGATGCTGGCCACATGCTGACCGACGCCGTGGCACTTGCCCTGGCTTACGCTGCCTTCCGATTCGGTCGCCGCGCAGCCGACAGCAAACGCACATTCGGTTACCTGCGCTTCGAGGTCATCGCCGGCTTCCTGAACGCCGTGACCCTGTTCGCGATCGTCGCATGGATCGCCTACGAGGCGTGGGAGCGGCTGCAGGCGCCGCCCGTCATCCTCGCCGGCCCGATGATGATCGTCGCCGTGCTCGGCTTACTGATCAACGTCCTCGTGCTGTGGATCATGACCCGCGGCGAAACCGATCACGTCAATGTGAAAGGTGCCATCCTCCACGTGATGGGTGACCTGCTCGGCTCTGTCGGCGCCATCGTTGCAGCGATCGTCATCTACTTCACCGGCTGGACTCCGATCGACCCCATCCTGTCGGTTCTAGTAGCGGCGTTGATTCTGCGCAGCGCCTGGAAGCTCCTGGCCAAGTCGATCCATATCCTGTTGGAGGGTGCGCCAGAGGACGCTTCGCCGGAAAAGGTGGAACAAGGCCTGATGAGCACTGTGCCCGGCCTGGCGGCTGTCAGCCATGTTCACGTGTGGCAACTCACTTCCGGTCGCACGATGGCCACGCTACACGTTCGACCCAACGTGGACGAGGAGGCGCGAGCTGTGGTCAAGCGCGTCGAGGCGGTGCTGCGAGAGCAGTTCAGCATCGAACACGCCACAGTCGGAATCGACTGGAACTCGGAGGCTGACGAGAACATCTGCAGCCTGCAACCCACGACAGGCCGTCAGGACCACAGCGGCCACGACCACAGTGAGCACAATCATGACCATGACCATGACCACTCCGCTCCCGGTCACAAGCATTGAGGCCGTGCTAGACGGTTCGCAGTTCACTTGAGGGTTTGAATCCATGACATCCCGCAAAACCACCAGCGCCGCTATTGTGCAATGTTCGACCTCTAACCACGGCACGACCACTGATGTCCTCGCACTATCGCAAAGTGACGTCGCTGTTCTGGCAGAGACCTTCCGCCTGCTGGGCGACCAATCGCGATTGAAAATCCTGTTGCTGTGCATGCGCGGATCGGTCGCAGTGGGCGACATTGCTGGCTCGCTAGACCTGTCGCAGTCCTTGGTCAGCCATCACCTGCGCCTGTTGCGCGGCGCGCGCCTCGTGCGCGGCGAGCGCCAAGCCAAGCACATCTTCTACGGCATTGCCGACCAGCACGTCAGCCAGGTACTCCAGGACATGGCGGTTCACATTTCGGAGGACAGACACGACGATTGACTGAACATGTGAGTGCGCGCCGGCCTACTCCTTCAAGGGGTAGGCTTTTTTTGGCTATCAATCTAGAGAGACACCGGCGCGCCTTGCTGAATGCCTAGAAGACCCCACAAGCAAAAAGCACTCTAAAAATAAACACTTGAACATATCTTCATGTGTGTTATTATTTGTCTACGGGGTATCCGAAAGGCGTAAGGACCACGCCATTATTTTTAACGTCAAGGAGTATTGACCATGTCCAAGAAAATTCGCTTTGCTGTTCTGCTTTCCGCACTTTTTGCTGCTGGAGCAAACGCTCAACCGTTCGCCGCAGATATGACACGGCAACAGGTCCAAGAAAATCTGACTGCTTGGAGGCAATCTGGGCTGGAAGCGTTGTCTCGCGGCGAAAGCGGCCCGGATACGTCCAGCCCTCAATACCAGGCTGCCTTTCAGCGCTACTTGCAATTGACCCAAGGTGATATGTATCAGGCGCCCTCAGCAGGAAAGACTCGTGCTGAAGTGATGGCTGATTTGGAACTGTGGAAAATCTCCGGCATGCACGCGCTCACCTCGCGCGGAATCACCACCGCTTCGCACACCCAAGCCTACCAACAAGCCTACGAGAGCTACCTCCAGCTCAAGCTGGGTGCGGCTTACAAGGCTCCGGTGGCATTGACTCGTGCTCAAGTAAAGAGTGATTTGGCAGATTGGCAGGTTGCGGGAATGGCTGGATTCTGGGCTGGTGAGCAGACGCCTGATACCTATAGTGATGCCTACCGCACCGCATTTGAAACCTACTAGATGCTGCGCAACAAAAAATGACTTAATGGCAGCAGCATAAAGCAGCGGTCGGATGGTTCAGCCAGAAAGAGATTCTTTCTTTTTTTTGAATAAACATACAAACAAGTGTTCATTTGTTTGTATAACATTCCGATCGCTGATTTGTGCGTCCTGCCACGGCGATTACTCAGAGAACCAGGAGATTGATATGTCTTTGGAAACAAAGGACGGCACAGGAGCGCAGGACGAACAACTGGGCTTTCGGGTCGAAGGTATGGATTGCGCCAGTTGCGTCGGCAAGATTGAAACAGCGCTTGGTCGAATTGATGGCGTATCAAATGTACAGGTTAATTTTACAAATGAGACGCTGACGTTGACGCGCAGCACAAGTAGCCGAAATACTGCACGCGACATTGCCAAGAAAATCCGGTCCCTGGGCTTCGACGTGCAGGCACTGCCCGCGTCCGAAATGTCCGCAGCACCTGCACCGCGCCATGCGGCCCACGCGCATGACCACGCCGGCTGCGGCGGCCACCATGACCATGGGCATGCCCACGACCACGGGCACGATCATTCGCACGGCAAAGCGTGCGGTGATGACCATGGGCATGCCCATGGTCACGGCCATGCCCATGACCACGGTCACGATCACGGGGCCTGCAGTGGGCATGACCATGCGCCGGCCTCTGCCTCCCGTGGAGCACCCAGCACGCCCCCCAACGTGTCCATGCGCGTCGAGGGCATGGACTGCGCCAGTTGCGTCGGCAAGATCGAAACGGCCCTCGCTCGCATGGATGGCGTGTCCGATGCCCGCATCAACTTCACCGCAGAAACGCTGGAATTGACGCTCGCGTCTGGCGGCCCCACGCAGCTCGGCCACATCGAGAAGACCATCAAGAGCCTGGGCTTCGGCGTCTCCGACGTGCGCCGCCATGATGGCTCAGCACCCGCGGCCCCAGCAGCAGCATCGACGGCGCGCCATCAGCGCTGGTGGCAGACGAAGAAAGGCAGGCACGTGCTGGGCCTGGGCGGCCTGATGGGCTCGGCCTACGCGATCGCGCAGTTCGTTCCTGGCTACGCTGAATGGATCTTCGCCGCTGCGGTGATCGCGGGCGTGCTGCCGTTCGCTCGCAAAGCCTTCGCGCTGGCTGTGTCAGGCTCGCCGTTCTCTATCGAAACGCTGATGGTCGTCGCCTCGCTGGGCGCGCTCGTGATAGGCGAGGCCGAGGAAGCTGCTGCCGTGGTGTTCCTGTTCGCGATCGGCGAGCTGCTGGAAAGCGTGGCCGCCGGCCGCGCGCGCGCCGGCATCAAGGCGCTGGCCTCCCTGGTGCCTAAGACGGCGGTACTGCTCGATGCCGCGGGCGGGCAGCGCGAAGTGCCCGCCGCTTCCCTGCGCGTGAGCGACCGCGTGCTGGTGCGCCCTGGTGACCGGGTGCCTGCGGACGGCAAGATCCTCCGCGGTGAAAGCAGCCTGGACGAGTCGCCTATCACCGGCGAGTCCGTACCGCGTCAAAAGGCTATCGGTGCCGACGTGTTCGCCGGCTCCATCAACGTCGATGGCGTGCTCGAAGTACAAGTCGAGAAGACGGCATCGGACAACACCATTTCTCGCATCATCCAACTGGTGGAGCAGGCGCAGTCCTCCAAGGCGCCCACGGCTCGCTTCATCGAAAAGTTCAGCCGCTACTACACCCCTGCCGTCATGGCCATCGCGGCGTTGATCGTGGTGGTTCCGCCACTTGCCATGGGTGGCGACTGGGGTACCTGGCTGTACCGCGGCCTCGCACTGCTGTTGATTGCCTGCCCATGTGCGCTGGTGCTCTCCACACCGGCGGCCATCGCCTCGGGCCTTGCGGTGGCCACACGACGGGGCCTGCTGATCAAGGGTGGCAACGCGTTGGAAACCATCGGCCGCGTGCGCGCAATTGCCTTCGACAAGACTGGCACGCTGACCGAGGGCAAGCCGCGCATCACCGAGGTCCTGCCCTTCGGGCTGTTCAAGCATCAACAGGTCCTTGCGCTTGCCGCCGCTGTCGAGTCCGGCTCAAACCATCCCTTGGCGAAGGCCATTGTCGCCCATGCCAAGAGCCTGGACGTGGCGATTCCCCAGGCCACGGGCGCATCGGCCATTGCCGGCAAGGCGGTGCGCGCCACCGTGAACGGCAGTGCGCTCGCTGTCGGATCGCCCGCCCATGCGGAACAGACGGCCACGCTGACAGCCGCGCACCGCAGGGAAATCGACAAGCTGGAGGATGGCGGCAAGACCGTGGTGGTCCTGTTCGACGAAGCCAGCAAGAACGTTCTGGGCCTGCTGGCCCTGCGCGACGAGCCCCGCCGCGACGCGCGCGAAGGCGTGGCCCAGCTCAACGCCATGGGCGTGCGCTCGGTCATGCTGACCGGCGACAACCGCCGCACCGCGCAGGCGATCGCCGGCAAGCTGGGCATCGAGTGGGAGGCCGAGCTGCTGCCGCAGGACAAGCTGCGCTTGGTCAACGAGATGAAGCGTGATGCCAAGGTGGCGATGGTCGGCGACGGCATCAACGACGCGCCGGCCTTGGCGACCGCCGACGTGGGTATCGCCATGGGCGGCGGCACGGACGTGGCGCTGGAAACCGCCGATGCCGCGCTGCTCAAGAGCCGCGTCACGGACGTGGCCCACCTGGTGGCCCTGTCGCGGGCGACGATGGCCAACATCCACCAAAACGTCGTATTCGCCATTGGCCTCAAGGGCTTGTTCCTGGTCACCACCGTGTTGGGTATCACCGGCTTGTGGGTTGCCGTGCTGGCCGACACCGGCGCCACGGCCCTGGTCACGCTGAACGCACTGCGCCTGCTGCGCTTCAAGGGCGCGCCGGAGGCCAACCACGGCGACGACGCCGGGCGTCCCACCACCTTGCCCGTGCCGTCTGCCCGCTGAGGCAACAAGAGGGCTTGACCTTGCCGTCGTTGTAACGCCTAGCCTCCACACAAATGTCTGTAGAGCGCTTCGGAAGGGCCGGAGTCCTGCATCCAAGAAAGGGTCACTTCCATGCGTAAAAAAATCAGAATCATTGTGGTGGCAGGCGTCATCGCAGCCGTCGGGGGGATAGCGATCGCTGCCCGCGACGCCAAGGACGAGGGCAAGGCCGCGGCGCCCCCGGCGGGCGCGCCGATGGCGCCGCAGGTGCCCGTGGCCGAGGTCATTACCCGCACGGTCGCGCCATCGGCCGAGTACACCGGCTTCCTGGCCGCGCCCAAGACCGTCGAGCTGCGCTCGCGGGTCGGCGGCGCCGTCGATGCGGTGAGCGTTCCCGAAGGTAGCCTCGTGCGCAAGGGCCAACTGCTGTTCCAGATCGACCCGAGGCCGTTCCAGGTTGCGCTCGACACGGCCGTGGCGCAACTGCGTCAGGCCGAGGTGCTGGCCAGCCAGGCCCAGGCCGACTTTGACCGCGCCGAGCGCCTGGTGGCGACCGGCGCCGTCGCGCGCAAGACCTATGACGATGCCGCCTCCGCACGCAACGCGCGCCAGGCTCAGGTGCAGGCGGCTAAGGCCGCCGTTGCTGCGGCTCAGCTGGACCTGTCCTACGCCCGCGTCACTGCGCCCATCGCCGGGCGCGTCGACCGCGTGCTCGTGACCGAGGGCAACTTGGTCAGCGGTGGCGGCGCCGGCGCGGCCACGCTGCTGACCACGATCGTATCCATCGACCCGTTGCACGTGTACTTCGACATTGATGAGGCCACCTATCTCAACGTCGTCAGCCGCTCGCGGCCCGCTGCGGGCGCCGGTAGCAAGGCTTCGCTGCCCGTGCAGGTCGGGCTGACCACGGACAAGGGTTTCCCGCACAAGGGCGCGCTTGACTTCGTCGGCAACACCATTGACCGAAGCACCGGCACGATCCGCGCGCGCGCCGTTGTGCCCAACCCGGATGGGCGCATGGCACCCGGCATGTTCGCCCGGGCCAAGCTGTCCACCGGCGCGGCGCGCGAGGCCGTCCTGATCGACGATCAGGCCGTGGGCACCGACCAAGGGCGCAACTACGTGCTGGTTGTGGGCGAGAACAACCAGGCCCAGTACCGGCCCATCGAACTGGGGCCGGTGGTGGACGGGCTGCGCGTCATCAACGGCGGCCTGCAGGCCGGTGAGAAGATCATCATCAAGGGCCTCGTGCGCCCCGGCATGGCGGTCACGCCGCGCATGGTGCCCATGCAGGCGCCCGCGGCACCGGCCGCCGGCGCGGCCGGCGCGACCAAGGCTGCGGCAAACGCTCCGGCTCCCGCTGCGGCGCCTGCCAAGGCCGGTGGCGCGGACCCCGCCAAGGCTGACGGCGCGGCCGGCTCGGCGGAGGCCCGCAAATGAATTTCCCCCGCTTCTTCATCAACCGGCCGATCTTCGCCATCGTCCTGTCGGTGCTGATGCTGATCGCAGGCGCGATCAGCTACTTCCAGCTGCCGCTGAGCGAATACCCGCAGGTCACGCCGCCGACGGTGCAGGTCACCGCCAGCTATCCCGGCGCCAACCCGCAGGTGATCGCCGACACCGTGGCATCGCCGCTGGAGCAGGCGGTCAACGGCGTGGAAGGCATGATGTACATGCAGTCCCAGATGTCCACGGACGGGCGGATGGTGCTGACCATCTCGTTCGAGCAGCACATCGACCCCGACGTCGCGCAGATCCAGGTGCAGAACCGCGTCTCACGCGCGCTGCCCCGGTTGCCGCCCGAGGTCCAGCGCATCGGCGTGGTCACCGACAAGACCGCGCCCGATATTCTCATGGTGGTGCATATGCTCTCGCCGGGGGACCGCTACGACCCGCTGTACGTGTCCAACTACGCGATGCTCAACGTGCGCGACGAACTGGCGCGCCTGCCGGGCATCGCCAACGTGATCATCGGCGGTGAAGGCGAGTACGCAATGCGCGTCTGGCTCGACCCCGAGAAGGTCGCATCGCGGGGCATGACCGCCAGCGATGTGGTCGCCGCCATCCGCGAGCAGAACGTGCAGGTCGCAGCCGGCTCGATCGGCCAGCAGCCGAATGCGTCGGCCGCCTTCCAGGTCAGCGTCAATGCGCTGGGGCGCCTGACCACCGAAGAGCAGTTCGGCGACATCGTGATCAAGGCCGGCGCCAACGGCCAGGTGACCCGCCTGCGCGACGTCGCACGCCTGGAACTGGGCTCGGACAACTACACCATGCGCGGCCAGCTCGACGGCGAGAACGCGGTCGGCCTGCAAATCCTGATGACGCCCGGCTCCAATGCCCTGGACACGTCCAGCGCGGTGCGCGCGACGATGGAGCGGCTGCAGGCCAAGTTCCCCGAAGGCATCGAGTACAAGATCGCCTACGACCCCACAGTCTTCGTGCGCGCCTCGCTCCAGTCCGTCGCCGTCACGCTGCTGGAGGCCATCCTCCTGGTGGTGATCGTGGTGGTGCTGTTCCTGCAATCTTGGCGCGCGTCGATCATTCCACTGATCGCCGTGCCGGTCTCGCTGGTCGGCACGTTCGCGGTGATGCACATGTTCGGCTTCTCGCTGAACACGCTGTCGCTGTTTGGCCTCGTGCTCTCCATCGGCATCGTGGTGGATGACGCCATCGTGGTGGTGGAGAACGTGGAGCGCCACATGGCGCTGGGCGAATCGCCCAAGGATGCGGCGCGCAAGGCGATGGATGAAGTGACTGGCCCGATCCTGGCCATCACCTCGGTGCTGGCAGCGGTCTTCATCCCCTCGGCGTTCCTGTCGGGGCTGCAGGGCGAGTTCTATCGCCAGTTCGCGCTGACCATCGCGTTCTCGACCATCCTGTCGGCGATCAACTCGCTTACGCTGTCGCCAGCGCTGGCCGCCATCCTGCTCAAGCCGCACCACGGCGCGGCCAAGCCCGATCGTCTCACGCGCATCATCGACGGCGTGTTCGGCGGCTTCTTCCGCCGCTTCAACCGCTTCTTCGATCGCGCCTCGAATTCCTACGTCGGGGGCGTGCGCCGCGCGGTGCGCGGCAGCGCCATCGTGCTGCTGCTCTACGTCGGCTTCCTGGGCCTGACCTGGCTGGGCTTCCACAAGGTGCCTGCGGGCTTCGTGCCGGCCCAGGACAAGTACTATCTCGTGGGCATCGCCCAGCTTCCGACCGGCGCCTCGCTGGATCGCACCGAGGCGGTCGTCAAGGAGATGACCAAGATCGCACTGGCTGAGCCGGGCGTCGAGAGCGTGGTGGCCTTCCCGGGCCTGTCGGTCAATGGACCGGTGAACCAGCCGAACACCGCGCTGATGTTCGCCATGCTCAAGCCCTTCGATGAGCGCAAGGACCCGTCGCTGTCGGCCTTCGCCATCCAGGGCAAGCTCATGGGCAAGTTCAGCCAGATCCCGGACGGCTTCGTTGGCATCTTCCCGCCGCCGCCGGTGCCGGGCCTGGGTTCGATGGGCGGCTTCAAGCTGCAGATCGAGGACCGGGCGGGCCTGGGTCCCGAGGCGCTTGCGCAGGCACAGGGCCAGATCATGGGCAAGGCCATGCAGGCGCCCGAGCTGGCGAACATGCTCGCCAGCTTCCAGACCAATGCGCCGCAGTTGCAGGTGGACATCGACCGGGTGAAGGCCAAGTCGCAGGGCGTATCGCTGACCGAGGTGTTCGACACCCTGCAGGTCAACCTTGGCTCGCTCTACGTCAACGACTTCAACCGCTTCGGTCGCACCTACCGGGTCATGGCCCAGGCCGATGCGCAGTTCCGCATGCAGGCTGAGGACATAGGCATGCTCAAGGTGCGCAATGCAGCGGGCGACATGATCCCGCTGAGCGCGATCGCGACCATCGAGCGCAGTTCCGGCCCCGACCGGGTGATGCATTACAACGGCTTTCCCTCGGCCGACATCAGCGGCGGGCCAGCGCCGGGCTACTCGTCCGGCCAGGCCACCGCCGCGATTGAGAAGATCGTGAGCGAATCGCTGCCGGACGGTATGACCTACGAATGGACGGACCTGACTTTCCAGGAAAAACGGGTTGGCAACACGGCGATCTACATCTTCGCGCTGGCGGTGCTGCTCGCCTTCCTGTTCCTGGCGGCCCAGTACAACAGTTGGTCGCTGCCGTTCGCTGTGCTGCTGATTGCACCCATGGCGCTGCTCTCGGCGATCGCCGGCGTCTGGCTCTCTGGGGGCGACAACAACATCTTCACGCAGATCGGTTTCGTGGTGCTGGTCGGCCTGGCTGCCAAGAACGCGATCCTGATCGTGGAGTTCGCCCGCGCGAAGGAAAGCGAAGGGGCCGATCCGCTGGCAGCCGTGCTCGAAGCCGCGCGCTTGCGGCTGCGCCCGATCTTGATGACGTCGTTCGCCTTCATCGCTGGCGTGGTGCCGCTGGTGCTGGCCAGCGGTGCGGGCGCCGAGATGCGCCACGCCATGGGCATCGCGGTGTTCGCCGGCATGCTGGGCGTGACGGTATTCGGCCTGGTGCTGACGCCGGTGTTCTACGTTGTGGTGCGCAAGCTGGCGCTGCGCCGCGAAGCGCGCCATGCCCGTGGCGGCATGACCGACCAGCACGCATGACGGCCAGGAGGACATACGACATGAAAACATCTTTCGCATTCACACGACCCGCCAGGACGCTGGCGCCGCTCGCCCTCGCGGCGGCGCTGGCTGGCTGCTCCATGGCACCGAAGTATGACCGGCCCGCAGCGCCGATCGACACGGCCTATCCCTCGGGCGCGGCCTATGTGGAACTGGCGGCCGCGACGCCCGACGACGCGATCACGGCCGAGATCGGTTGGCGGGACTTCTTCCGCGACCCGCTGCTGCAGCAGTTGATCGGCATTTCGCTGGAGAACAACCGCGACATGCACAAAGCCGCGCTCAACGTGGAGGCGGCTCAGGCGCTGTACCGTATCCAGCGTGCCGAGATGCTGCCGAACCTGGGCGTTTCCGCCCGCGGCGCGTCAGAGCGCGTACCGGCCGACCTCAGTACCACGGGGCAAAGCGACGTGCTCCGGCGCTACGACGTGGCCGGGGTGACGGCCGCCTGGGAGCTGGACCTGTGGGGCCGCATCCGCAGCCTCAACGACCGGGCGCTGGCGTCCTACCTGGCCCTCGACGAGACCCGCATCGCCACGCAGATGAGCCTGGTGTCCGAGGTGGCCAGCGCCTACCTCACGCTGCGCGCCGACCAGGAACTGCTGCGCCTGACGAGCGACACCCTCGCCACACAGAAGCGCTCCTATGACCTGACCACCCAACTGGTGGAAGCGGGAAATTCCACGCAGCTCGACCTGCGCCGCGCGGAGATCGCGCTGCGCACCGCCGAGGCCAACCGCGCCGCCTACACGCGGCAGGCGGCCAAGGACCGCAACGCGCTGGTGCTGCTGCTGGGCCAGCCGCTGACGCCGGAGCTGTCCCGGCAGCTTGACGAGGCCGTGGCGCTGCCGGACGACATCGTGCCGACCGACCTGCCGAGCGGCCTGCCGTCCGAACTGCTCGCGCGTCGGCCGGACATCCGCGCCGCCGAGCAGATGCTGATCGGCGCCAACGCCAACATCGGCGCGGCGCGGGCCGCGTTCTTCCCGACGATTAGCCTCACGGGCTCGGCGGGCACGGCCAGCGCTTCGCTGGACGGCCTGTTCGATTCGGGCTCGCGGGCCTGGAGCTTCCTGCCGCAGATCACGCTGCCCATCTTCCGCGGCGGCGCGTTGCGAGCCAATCTGGACGTGGCACAGGTACAAAAGAGGATCGAAATCGCCAACTACGAGAAGTCTATCCAGGCGGCCTTTGCTGAGGTGGCTGACGGCTTGGCGGGCAAGCGCACGCTTGATGAGCAGATCCGCTCGGAGCAGCTCCTGGTAGCGGCTAGCCAGAAAGCCTACCAACTAGCCGAGCAACGCTTCCAGGAAGGCGTGGACGACAACCTCACCTTGCTCGATGCGCAACGCACACAGTACGGTGCGCAGCAGACCCTGGTGCGCACGCGCCTGACGCGGCTGAACAACCTCATCCACCTCTACAAGGCGCTGGGTGGCGGCTGGACTGAGCACACGGTGCAATCGGGCGCCACCGGGCAACCATCCGCCCGGTCGCCGGGATAAGGGCTATGCGCAACGGCGGCGTTCCCCATCGTTGCGCACGGAGAACCGGATGAGGATCGGTGAACTTGCGCGCTTGACGGGCACCCCCCCGGAGAACATTCGGTTCTACGAGCGGGAGGGCCTGTTGCAAGCCCCGGAGCGGTCACGCAACAACTATCGGCGCTATGGCCCGGCCCATGTCGAACGGCTTCACCTGATTCGCAACTACCGTGCCTCGGGAATCGGCCTGGATGACGTGCGCCGCCTACTGGGTTGGGCACATGAGGGGGTCCTGGAACCTGAGCTGCTAAGGCAGGCTGTCCAAGGCCATCTCGCCTGTGTTGAGGAACGCATGGAGCAACTGATCCAGGTGAAAGAGCACCTGCTCGCATTGGCCCTGCACGGTGCTGCTTCCGCCGGGGCTTCCGAGGATGGACCGGCTCGCGATGGTTCGTGAGCATCGCATGTCCATATAACTGAATATATATTCATGCGTGTAATATTTCCGGCCAGACAAACGAATAAGAAAGACGCCCATGACCGACCAGAGCATCACGCGCCGAAACATCGGCGTTCTCACCGCCGCGCAGGCGCTCGGCGGCGCCAGCGCGCCCATCGTGATGTCGCTGGGTGGGCTGGTCGGCCAGCAGCTTGCCAAGAATTCGGCCTGGATCACCTTGCCCGTGAGTCTGTTCGGCCTGGGTCTTGCCATCGGCACCTTGCCTGCCGCCTTCATCATGCGGCGCCATGGCCGCCGCAACGGATACGTGGTGGGGGTCGGCTTCGGCGTGGCCTCGGGCCTGATCGCCGCGTTGGGCATCATGCTGGCCTCGTTCTGGATCTTCTGCGCCGGCACCTTCCTGGCGGGCTTCTACGGCGCGTATGTGCAGAGCTACCGCTTCGCAGCCGCCGACACCGCCGAGGACGCGCTTAAGGCCAAGGCCATTTCCTGGGTCATGGTGGGCGGTCTCGCGGGCGCCATCATCGGGCCGCAGTTGGTGATCTTCACGC
>NZ_JWMB01000046.1:0-39128 GCF_000812445.1 Cupriavidus sp. SHE
TGGGGGGGGGGGGGGGGGGGGGGGGGGGGGGGGGGGGGGGGGGGGGGGGGGGGGGGGGGGGGGGGGGGGGGGCGGCACATCGGGCAGCGGTCGGGCAGATCTCGCCAGGAAGGCGATCCAGACCTCGACCGCCCGGCGTCATCTGCCGCCGGATGTGCCCTTCCCCGGCCCCGGAATGCCTAGTTCACCTGCCGGGTACGGCCCGTCCAGTACGGCTCCCGCAGCGCCCGGCGCAGCAACTTGCCGGACGGATTGCGCGGCATGGCATCGATGAAGTCAATGCTCTTGGGCACCTTGAAACCCGCGATGCGCTCACGCGCCCAGCCCAGAATGCTGTCGGCGTCAGCGGCCACACCCGGGCGCAGCACCACCATCGCCTTGACCGCCTCGCCCCACCGCTCGTCCGGCACACCGATCACGGCCACGTCGGCAACGGCCGGGTGGCCGTAGATGGCGCTCTCCACCTCGGCCGGGTAGATGTTCTCCCCGCCGCTGATGATCATGTCCTTGACCCGGTCGTGGATATAGAGGTAGCCGTCCGCGTCCATGTAGCCGGCATCGCCACTGCGCAGCCAGCCGTCGGCGTCGATGGTGCGGGCGGTCTCTTCCTCCTGCTTCCAGTACCCCGCCATGTTCTGCGGCGAGCGGATCACCACTTCGCCCACCTCGCCGGCAGCCAGCCTCTGGCCATCCGGCCCGACCACCGCCACCTCGCTACCGGGCATGGCCTTGCCGGCGGCGCGCATGCGCGGGACATCGGCGGGCGTATGGTCTTCCGGCGGCAGCGCCACGATCGTGCCCGTGGTCTCCGTCATGCCGTACTGCTGCACGAAGCCGCAGCCAAACACCGCCATGCCCTCGCGCAGCAGCGCCGCGGGAATCGGGGACGAGCCGTACAGCATGTGCTTGAGGCGTGAATAGTCCACCTGGCGCGCGCGCGGATCACGCAGCACGATCTGCATCGCGGCCGGCACCATGAACAGCTTGCTGATGCGGTCGTGCTCGATATAGTCGAGCACCTTGCCCGGATCGAATTCGCGCGCCACGACACCCTTGCAGCCGACAAGAACACCGCGCACGCCCCAGCCCGAACCGCCGATATGCGCCACCGGCATGGCCACCAGCGACACATCTTCGTCGTTCCATTGCGACCAGTCGGCGCCTTCGCGCAGCGAGGTCTCGGTACCACTGGTCAGGTTGCGATGCATCAGCATCACGCCCTTGGGACGTCCGGTAGTGCCAGACGTGTAGAGCTGCAGCACCACGTCGGCGGGCTTCGCTTCGTACGCAGGTGGCGTATCCGGGCAGGCGTCGCGCCAGTCCGTGTAGGCCGGCCAGTCTGGCTCCCCGCCCTCCATCGCCACGGCGCGGCGCACCAGTGGCAGCGCTGGCAGCAGGTTGCGAACCGATGCCGATGACTCGGGGCCGACGAAGACCAGCGTCGCGTCGCAGTGCGAGACGATGTACTGGATTTCAGGCCCTGCCAGCCGCCAGCTCACCGGTGCAATGACGGCCCCCATCTTGGCCGCGCCAAAGAACAGTTCGAAATAGTGGTCGCTGTTCTTGCCGACATAGGCGATGCGGTCGCCAGCCTTCACGCCGTCGGCCAGCAGGGCCTGCGCCACGCGATCCGTATGGCGATCGAAATCGGCAAACGTGGTCTCGCGGCCTTCGAAGGCGTACACAATGGCCCCGGCCCGCTCCCGGGCGAAGTGGCGAATGGCGCTCGGCAGCGTCGCGAGGTATTCCGTCTCCATGAGCCTTGTCTCCTTGTTCGATTTGTAGGATGGATACTGGCGACAGATGGCGTCGAGGGACGCCAAAGCGGGCGCTCAGAGCCGCAAAACCTGTCGCGCGATGATGTTGCGCTGGATCTCGCTCGAACCGCCGTAGATCGATGCCTTGCGATAGTTGAAGTAGCGCGGCGCGATCGGGGCGGCATCGTCCGGACCCAGACGCGGGTCGGCAGCGCGGCCCTGGATCTCGGCCCAGGTATCCCGCACGAATGGCAGCGCATAGGGCCCGAGCACGTCGACGGCTAGCTCGGAGATGGCCTGTGCCGTCTCGGTACCGACCAACTTGATCATGCTCGACGCCGCGCCGATCGACGTACCCGAGGCCACGCCGGAGAACAGCCGCAACTCCGCCGCCTCGGTCGCCGCCACGCGCACATACATGGCGCCCAGCCGTTGCCGGAAGACGGGATCGTCGATCAGCCGCCCGGTGCCATCCTCACCGGGCTGAGCGGCGGCCATGGCAGCCACCTTGTCCAGTTGCCGGTGCAGCATCGGCGCGAAGCTGCCGCCACGCTCGAACTCGAGCAGGTACTTGGCAATGGTCCAGCCCATGCCCTCCTCGCCAATGCGTTGGGCAGCCGGCACGCGCACATCGTCAAAGAAAACCTGATTGACCTCCTGCTGGCCTTCCATTGGGCCGTCGAGCGTAGGCAGCGCCGATACGGTGATACCCGGCGTGCGCATGTCGAGCAGCAGGAACGTAATGCCCTCCTGCGGCCTGCCCTCACGCGAGGTCCGCACCAGACAGAACATCCAGTCGGCCCACTGGGCGTGCGTCGTCCAGATCTTCGAACCGTTGAGGATGTAGTGCTCGCCATTCGCATCGACGCCGCGTGTTGCGCGCATCTGCAGCGAGGCCAGATCGGAGCCTGAGTTCGGTTCGGAGTAGCCCTGGCACCACCAGTCGTCGGACGCCAGGATGCGCGGCAGAAAGCGGGCCTGTTGCTCGGGACTGCCGTACTTCATGATGACGGGCGCCACCATCTTGAGCCCCATCGGCGACACTGCCGGGCAACCGGCGGCGGCCAGTTCGCTCTGGAAGAGGTGACGTTGCGTGGGTGTCCAGCCAGGCCCGCCATGTGCTTGCGGCCAATTCGGCGCGGCCCAGCCACGCGCGTGCAGCGCTTTTTGCCAGCGTACCTGTGCCGCCTTGTCGAGATGGCCGTTCTTCGATTGCGCCATCATGGCGCGAAGCTCGTCATCAAACGCTTCGGAGATCCAGGCGCGCACCTCGGCGCGAAACTGCAGGTCTTGCGGAGAGTCGTCGATATCCATGGCGATCCTTATGCGTTAGCCGGGTAGCGCAGGTCGACACAACGGCGCAGATGGTAGGCAACGTTGCCGAACTGCAGGCCGATGGCGGTGACACGCTTGAAGTAGTGGCCGACCGCCGTTTCCTCGGTCACGCCCATGCCGCCGTGGATCTGCACCGCGCCCTGCCCGATGCGGCGGCCTGCTTCGTCGACATGGGCCTTGGCGGTGCTGGCACCCAGCGCGCGCTCATGTGGCTCGCCAGCAAGACGCATGGCAGCCACCTGCGTGAGGGCGACGGCTTGCTCGTGCAACATGTACATGTCGGCCATGCGATGCTGCAGCGCCTGGAAGCTGCCGATGGCCTGCCCGAACTGCTGGCGCTGACGCGCGTACTCGACGGTGTCCTCCAGCATTCGCGCCGTGGCGCCGGTGGCTTCGGCACACAGCGCGACGGCGGCGGTGTCGCTCAGTTGCTCCAGCAGCGGCAATGCGCCGCCAGGCATTCCCAGCACTTGTGCGGCGCTCACCGGCACGTCGGTCAGTATCAGGTCAGCAGTACGGCCGCCGTCAAAGGTGGGGGCTTCGATCAACGTCAGGCCCGGCGCCGTGCGTTCGACCCAGAACAGCGTCGGACCGGCTTCCGTGTTCGCGCTGACAATGAAGTGCGTGGCCCAGGGCGCGCCGGTGACGAGCGCCTTGCGTCCATGCAACCGGTATCCACCGGCAGCCGCGTCCGCGCGTGTTCGCACCATCATTCCGTAGCGCGATTCCGGTTCGGCGTGCGCCCAGCCGACCACCAGCTCGCCTGCCGCGATGGCGGGCAGCGCTTCGGCGGCCAGCGTCTCATTGGCATATTGCAGTGCATCAACCGCAAGGATGGCCGTGCCAAGGTATGGCTCCAGCACAAGATGACGGCCGAACTGTTCCATCACCACGATGTGGTCGATGATGCCGCCGCCCAGCCCACCGAAGCGCTCGGGAATCCCGATGCCAAGCAGGCCAAGGTCGCGCGCGAACGCGCGCCAGCAATCGGGACGCCAGCCGGCGGACGAATGCACGGCAGCCTGGCGCGCATCGAACGTGTAGTGATCGGACAGGTAGCGCGAGAGCGTGTCGCGCAGCATGACCTGTTCCTCGCTGAAGCGGAAATCCACGTGTTGGCTCCTCGGTGGAGATGGGACACAGCCATTCTGTTCCGCGCCGGCCGTGCCGGCGACGTTCGAACGAACTATTCGCGCCAGACAATAAGTACACCCGAACGCCTAGACCTGACGTGCGAAATCGCTCACCTTCACGCCCTCGCGCCCCAGCATCGCCATGCCGACAACGCGATTCCAGTACAACTCCGACCCGTGCGCCATGCGCCATTCGTGCAGGCATCGCGTCAGCAGTTGCAAGTCATACTCCTCCGTGATGCCGATGGCGCCGTGAAGGCCATGAGCGGCCGCCGCGACAACCTGCACGGCCTCCGCGCAGCGGGCCTTCGCCACGGCGGCAGCAAGCTTCCCCGGGTGCCGCTGTCCGCCCGCGAAAGCCATTTGCGCGGCGACGGACATTGCGGCAATGTGCTCGACGATTACTGAAAGCTGATGCTGGATGACCTGGAACTTGCCGATCGACCGCCCGAACTGCGAACGGTCCTGGCAATACTGGAGGGTCAACTCTCCCGCGCGTCGAGCCGCCCCCGCCATCAGCACGGAAAGCACGGCGCCGTCCCAGGCGTCCAGTTCGTCCACCGTGACGCCCTCGACAGGCTCGGCATTTCCCCGCACCCACTTCAAATCCGCGCTGAGACTGCCGTGCACCCCGATCCAGTCCCGCTGCGCCGTGCTGCAATCCAGCAAGAGCACCGCATCGCCGCAGCCCACGAGCACATGGTCCGCGACCAGCCCACCGATCACATTGGCGATGTGCAGGCTCCCGTCAGGTTCGCGCCGGCATCTTGGCGCGATCGTGATCATGCCCGCGGGCGCCCCGCCCCCGGATTTCGAGAGAATCGCCCGTGCTGCAATGGTCTGCCCGATTGGCAGTGGTACCGCGTGCTTTCCGACCTCCAGAAGAATCGGATACAGCTCGCCCAACGCCAGCCCGGCGCCTCCAGCCTCTTCGGGCGCCAGGAGTTCGAGGAATCCCGCCTCCTCGACGGCACGCCATGCCTCCCTGACTTCAACGCCTTGTTCAATCTTCCGGAGCGCCTGCGGCACGAAACGGTCTTTCAGAATATCTGCGATGGCTTCTACGAACATTCACTGTCCTCTCTGGTATTAGCGCAGCCCGAGGCTACGGGCGATCATGCCGCGGAGAATCTCTCGCGTGCCGCCACGCAACGAGAACGTCGGGGAAATCTGGCTCAGATAGGCCACCGTGCGCAGCAGCTCGCCATCGCCGGCCGCCTCCGGGTCCGAGGCAATCGCCGCTTCCAGATAGGCCGGAATCGCCTGCTCCAGCTCGGTACCCAGATCCTTGACCAACGCCGCTTCGACCACCGGGCTCTCATGGCGTGCCAGCTTCGATGTCACGGCGATCGACATGTTGCGCAACGTCGCCACATGCGTGACGAAGCGGCCAAGCGCGGCCACCTGGTCCCGGGTCGCTTCCGTGCGGCGAAGCTGTTCGATCCAGGCATCCAGCAGGACGATGCTGGAATAGATGCGCTCCGGGCCGCTGCGCTCGAATGCCAGTTCCGCGTTCACCTGCTCCCAGCCACTGCCTTCTTCGCCAATCAGGGCATCCGGCCGCAGCGCCACATTCTCGAATACCACCTCGGCGAAGTGCGCGTCGCCCGTGAGGTCCCGGATGGGACGCACCGTCACGCCGGGCAGGGAAAGATCGATGATGAACTGGGACAACCCCTTCTGCTTGTCCTCGGGAACCCCTGAGGTACGGACCAGCGCGATCATGTACTGACAATGCTGCGCGTTGGTCGTCCAGATCTTCTGGCCATTCAGGACCCAGCCATCCGAAGCCGGCGTCGCGCGCGTCCGGACGCTCGCCAGGTCGGAGCCCGAGTTCGGCTCGCTCATGCCAATGCAGAAGAACGCCTCGCCACGACAGATCTTCGGCAGGTAAGCCGCCTTCTGCGCCTCCGTGCCGTACCTGAGGATCAGCGGCCCGCTTTGCCGATCCGCGATCCAATGCGCTGCGACGGGGGCTCCAGCGCTCAGCAACTCCTCGACCAGCACGAATCGCCGGAACGGATCCAGGCCGGCGCCGCCATACTGCGCGGGCAAGGTAATGCCTACCCATCCGCGGCCGGCAAGCTTCCGGCTGAAATCAGCGTCAAAACCCATCCACGATCGGGCCCGCTTGCTCGGTGGGGCCTTGGGTTGCATGTCCGCCAGGAAGGCCTTCACCTCGGCGCGAAACGCCTCCGCCTCCGGGGGCAACTGCGCGAGATGAAAAGTATCGAGTAGATGATTCAATGAAAACTCCTGATCTGGCACTGCCGCCAGGCGTCAGTGCAAAAAAACCGGCACGGTGCTGCCGTGTGTCCGCAACACGCCGGCAACCGGTGCCTCACATCATGTTCACGGTGGCAGTCTTCACCACTGGTACTTCGCGGGTTCCTTGTCGATGAACCGCCGGACCGCCTCCTGGTGATAGGCGCTCTCGCGACACATGGCCTGCAGCATCGCTTCCTGCGCATGGACGGTATGACGATCGGATTCGAACGCCCGGTTCATCACGGATTTCGCCGCGCCGATGGCGTCGGTCGGGGCGTGCGCGAAGCGATTCGCCAGCGCAATGGCATCGGCCACGACATCGTCCTCGGAGATCGAATGGAGCAACCCAAGCTCAAGCGCCTCATCGGCCTTCACGACGCGCGCGGAGAAGACCAGTTCCTTGGCGCGCGCGAGACCGATCCAGCGAGGCAGCAGATACAACGCCCCGACGTCGGGCACGAATCCGATGCGGGAGAACACCGAACAGAACGTGGCCCGCTTCGATGCCAGGATGAAGTCCGCGCAAAGCGCCAGCGAGAGTCCCGCGCCGAACGCCACGCCGTCCACGGCCGCGATGACCGGCTTCTCCATGTCGATCAACTCGTCGGACCAGCGATGAATCTTGCGAATGCGCTCGCGTCCCTCGAAGATGTCGCGTTCGCCGCCCTGCCCGGCCGCAATCGCCTTCACATCGCCCCCCGCGCAGAAGTGCCCGCCAGCGCCGGTCAGCACGATGGCCTTTACCGCCTTGTCATCGCGCAACGCCGGAATGACCTCGGCGAAGGCGTCCCGCATCGTCATGTCGAGCGCGTTGCGCTGCTCCGGACGATTCATCGTCACCACGGCGGTGGTTCCCACGTGCCTGACTTCCAGTACCGTCATTGCTTGTCTCCTGTGTTTTCAGTAGCGCATCTGTACCAGCCACGTCGCCGCCATGGCGGGGCGCTCGCTGTTTTCCACCTGCATTTCCACTTGCCAAAAGCATCTGATCTCGCCCGGCCGAACATCCTCGACGCGCTGCAGGACGAACACACCGCGCACCCGGGCGCCCGCGGGTACGGCACCAGTGAAACGCACCTTGTCGAACCCGTAGTTCACGGACATCTTGCGGCCCGGAAACGAGAAGCACTGGGTGAACGCCGTGGTGACCATCGACAGTGTCAGGAGTCCATGTGCAATCGTGCAGCCAAACGGCGACTCGGCCGCGGCGCGTACCGGATCGACGTGGATCCATTGACGATCGCCGGTCAGTCTTGCAAACGTATCGATCGTCTCCTGGTCCAGCACGATGTAGTCGCTCACCGCGGCCGGCGCATCGCGAAGCGCCTTGACGGCCTCGACAGAACTCAGCGCCTGCATGCGTCAGTCCGCCTTCACGTTGAGGGACTTCGCCACGGGAATCCAGCGCGCGCGCTCTTCGTTAATGAATTCCCCAAAGCTCGCGGGAGATCCCGGCATCGGCTGCGCGCCGATTGCGCGTAGCTTCTCGACCAGCTCAGGGTTGCGAAGGGCGTCGTTGATCGCCTTGTTCATCGCCGCGATTGGCGCAGCGGGCGTGCCAGCCGGCGCGACTACACCGAACCAGGCGCTTGCCTCGGTTCCCGAGTAGCCCAGTTCGTGCATGGTGGGCACGTCCGGCAACAGTGGGAAGCGGTTCGTATCGAGAATGGCCAGCGCGTGAATCCGGTTTGCCCTGGCCTGCTGCATGGAGGACGGCAATGCGTCGTAGATCAGGTCGATGTTCCCACCGATCAGGCTGACGATGGCGGGCGCGCTACCCGCAAACGGCACATGGGTGACCTTCACGCCGAGCTTGCTTGATGCGTTCTCGCCGGCAAGGTGCGTGATGTTGCCGCTCGACGCCGAGCCCATGGTCAGCTTCCCCGGCTGACTCTTTCCCAGTGCCACCAGATCCTTGACTGACTTCACCGGCAACTCCGCCCGCACCGAGAGCATCAGCGGCGTCTTGCCCAGCCCCGCCACCGGCACGAAATCACGCGCCGGGTCATAGGGCAATTTTTCGTAGATCGCGCTGTTGATGACCAGGGGCGCATTCGAGCCGACCAGGAGCGTCTTGCCGTCGGGGGCGGATCTGGCCACGGTCTCCGCGGCGATGATGCCCGCTGCCCCTGGCTTGTTGTCGATGACGATCGTCGTCTTCAGGAACTTCGACGCATCGCTGGTCACCAGCCGGGTGATCTGATCCGCTGCGCCGCCCGGCGGATATGGCACCACCAAGCGGATGGGCTGATCCGCTGCGGACGCGGCATTTGACACGGCGAACACGGCAACAGCCAGGAAAAGCATCTTTGCGGAATGCAGCATCTTGTCTCCTTGAGTTTTGTTTTGGGTACAACGATCAGATCACGCCCTGCTCCCTCAAGGCGTCGATGGTCTCGGCTGAAAAGGCAAGCATGTCCTGCAGAACCCTGTCGGTGTGTTCACCCAGGGTTGGCGCGGAGCGTTGGTAGCGAATCGGCGTATCGGAGAAGCGAATCGGATTCGCAAGCGATGGGGCTTTCGAACCGCTGTTGTGTTCCAGAACGAGCTGCATGTCCCGATGCCTGACCTGCGGGTCTTCGAACACCTGCTTCATGTTGTAGATCGGGCCGCAAGGCACGTTCGCCGCTTCCATCAGCGTCACCCATTCCGTCATGGTTCTGGCCAGCATCGCCTCGGCAATCTGGGGAATCAGCGTCTCCCGATTTCGGTTGCGCTGTGCCGCAGTGGTAAATCGGGCATCTTCCGCCAGATCGGGACGTCCAATGACGCCGCAGAACGCCGCGTACTGGGTGTCGTTGCCGACCGCCACGATGACGTCGCCCTCTTTGCAGCGGAATACCTGGTACGGCACCATGTTCGAGTGCGCATTGCCCATCCGCTGGGGGACCTTGCCGGACAGAAAGTAGTTGATGGCCTGGTACGAATTGATGGTGACCACGCAATCTAGCAAGGAGATATCGATGTATTGGCCCTCTCCGCTGACGTTCCGGTGCTCAAGCGCGGCAAGGATGGCCGATGTGGCGTACATGCCGGTGAGCAGATCTGTGATGGCGATGCCGGATTTCACCGGGCCGGCGCCGGGCTCGCCATCCGGCATCCCGGTGATGCTCATCAGACCGCCCATACCCTGGAAAACGAAGTCGTAGCCCGGCAATGCCGCATAGGGCCCAGTCTGACCGAATCCCGTGATCGAGCAGTACACCAGACGCGGGTTGAGCTTGCGCAGGTCTTCGTAGGACAGGCCATAGCGAGCCAGCGTGCCCACCTTGTAGTTCTCGACCACAACATCGCATTCGCGGGCCAGCGCCCGGACGATGTCCTGGCCCTTCGGCGATGCGAGATCGATCGTGATCGATTTCTTGCCACGGTTTGCGCTGAGGAAGTACGACGAATCATCGGTCTCGTTGCCTTGCGGGTCCTTCAGGAACGGCGGCCCCCAGCCGCGCGTGTCGTCCCCGGCACCAGGCCGTTCCACCTTGATGACTTCGGCTCCCATGTCCGCCAGATTCTGGGTAGCCCAGGGTCCGGCCAGCACACGGGACAGGTCCAGCACCTTGATGTGGCCAAGCGCCTTGCTCATATCGTTGTCTCCTGCTTTCGAGTTGTAGCGATGAGCGTAGCCACGTGCCAACGCCGCGTCCAATAGCGATTCGCGAGACTTCGATAATCTGCGTTTATCACTGCCCGGCAGTACTCCGATATATTTTGGATATCGGAAATCGTCGTTTCTATATTGGACAGCGCCATAGCGCTGCGCATAGTCTCTGCTGACGCTTCGCGTACTAGACGAAGCCGGATAACACGGAGACAGGAATGAACCTCACATCAGCCACGCGCCGGTGGGCCATGCTGTGCGCGCTCGTGGTGACGATTGGCGGCGCACTGACGCCGATGGACGCCAGAAGCGAATACCCGGACAAGCCCATCAAGCTGGTAGTGTCCTTTCCGCCAGGGAGCGGCACGGACTCCAACGCCCGATATCTCGCTCGCAAGATGGAGGAACGGCTGGGAAAGCCGGTCGTCGTCGAGAACCGCCCGGGTGGCAACAGCTTCATCGCCGCGCAAACGGTGACTCGCGCCGAACCCGACGGATACACGCTGCTGCTGGCCAGCAACTCGCCGGTGGCGACCAATGTCGCGATGTTCCGCAAGCTCCCCTATGACCCCGTCAGCGAACTCGCACCCATTGCCCGTCTGGGAGTGGGCGCCATGGCGCTAGTCGTGAGCGCGACTTCCCGCTACCAAACCGTCGATGCGCTGCTAAGCGCGGCACGCGAACACCCCGGCACCCTCAACTATGGCGCGGGCAGCGCCTCGTACCAGATCGCGACCGAGCTCTTTCTGGCAATGGGTCACATCAAGGCCAACCATGTGCCATACAAGGGCGCGGCGCCTGCGCTGACCGATCTGGCTGCAGGACAGGTGGATTTCGTGTTTGCCGACTATGGCGCGGTACTTCCGCTCCTGAACGGCGGCAAGCTCCGGCTGCTCGCGGTCACCAGCGACAAGCGGCTCAGCAGCCAGCCCAACACGCCCACGCTTCAGGAAAGCGGATTCCCCGGCTACTTCATGGTGAACTGGACCGCCGCGTTCGCACCGGCGAACACGCCAAAGCCGGTCATCGCCAAGCTGGAAAAGCTGATGGTGGACATCTACCAGACACCTGAAACCAGCGAATTCCTGTCGCGCACCAGTTGGGACGTCTTTGTCGGCGACGCGAAAGCGCTGAGGACCTTCCAGCTCGCGGAGATCAAGAAGTGGTCGGACGCCGCCGAGCGCGCAGGCGTGCCGAAACAGTAGACGCAACGATAGTCGAAACGATCCATCCAATCCCGGAGACCTACCATGTCGAACTTCCTGTCCTACGAACAAGACGGGCACGTCGTCACGTTGACGATGTCGGAACCCGAACGCCGGAACCCACTGACGGGCAATACGGCCGTGCCCGAATTCCTGGCCGCGATCGAGCGTATCGAGTCCGATACGTCGGTCCGCGCCGTGATCATCACCGGAAGCGGTACCGCATTCTCGTCGGGCGGCAACATCCACGAAATGAAGCGGCAGGCATCCGGGACTGCCTCGGCGATGGACGTCAGACGGGACTATCGCCATGGCATTCAGCGGCTGCCGCTTGCGCTGTTCAATCTGGAGGTCCCGGTCATCGCCGCCGTCAACGGTCCGGCACTGGGGGCAGGTCTCGATCTCACTTGCATGTGCGACATCCGCATCGCGTCGCGGGCCGCCCAGTTTGCGGAGAGCTTCGTGAAGCTGGGCATCATTCCCGGCGATGGCGGCGCCTGGCTGTTGCCGCGGATCATCGGGATGTCGCGCGCGGCGGAGCTTACGTTCACGGGCAAGGCCATCGACGCGCAAACGGCGCTCGAATGGAATCTCGTTTCGCAGGTAGTCGAACCTGAGGCTCTGCTGCCCACGGCCCGGGAGATCGCGGCCGCCATCGCGGCAAACCCGCCGCACGCGGTCCGATTGGCCAAGCGCCTGTTGCGCGAAGGCATGCACACGTCGCTGGGCACGCTGCTGGAACTCTCGGCCGTCTATCAAGCGGTCTCGCATCAGGCCGGCGATCACAAGGAAGCCGTGGAAGCGTTCCTCGACAAGCGCAAACCCGTATTCAAGGGATGAAGGGGTGACGACAGGCCGTTTTTCGTTCCGCCGTGGCGGCGGGAAACGGCTCGCCTGACCGCGATGGCGCCGCAGCGGGAATGCCCCGCGACATGCGTATGTGTCCGTATTGCGACGCACAGCATGTTTCAATAAGCTCCAAGTCTCAAGCGCCCTCCGGAGCCACGACACGACATTGAAATGCGGCGCTCTGTCACCCTTCCAGGAATATGGATCTACGTCGCATCAGGCACTTTGTCGTACTTGCCGAGACCCTGAATTTCCGGCGCGCCGCCGAGCGGCTGCATATTGCCCAGCCGGCCCTGACCGTCTCCATACAGAAACTCGAAGCAGAGCTGGACACGACCTTGTTCCTGCGCGATGCCAGGGGCGTGGCGCTGACCGCCAGCGGCCGGGTCGCGTTGCTGGAGGCAAAGCGCATCCTGTTCCACGCTGGCCAGTTCAGCGAGCGGGTACACGCAGCCGCCAGCGGTCTGGGTGGCACATTGCGCGTGGGATTCGTCGGCTCCACAACGTATCAGGTACTCCCGCGACTCGTCTCGCGCTTCCGCGAGGAATATCCGGGCATCGAACTCGTACTGAAGGAAGCAACGTCGACCAGCATTCTTCGGAGCCTGGAAGAGGAAGCCCTGGATGTCGGCCTCATCAGGACGCCATTGATGTCCAGGGGCACTGCCACGCTGATTTCCCTGCAGGAAGACCGGTTCGTTGCCGCGCTGCCACGGCGCAATCCGCTGGCGGCAAAGCAACCGCTTACGCTCGCCGACCTTGCGCAAGAGCGGTTCGTCATGTACGCCCAGACCGAAGCATCGGGCCTGCACGCCGCTGCGATGGCGGCATGTCAGACCGCCGGCTTCCTTCCCCGGATCACGCAGGAAGCCACGCAGATCCAGACGGTATTGGCACTGGTGGAAAGCGGCCTTGGCGTCGCGTTGGTCCCGTCGATCATGCGTCGATTCGGCAGTGACAAGCTGGTCTATTCGACACTGGCCAACTATCCCAACACGACAAGCATCGGCATCGCCCTGGCCTTTTCCCCGCACGCCGATGGTCCGGCCATCAGGCATTTCCGCGAAGTGGCGATTGCGGAGTTCGCCGGCGACGCGCCGGCCGCGTAGGCTTCGGCCCGGATCGAAAAAAGGTCCTGACCGAAACCGTAGCGACGACGCCTCGTCGGCACCATCTCAGAGTTCGCGCGCGATCAACTCCTTCATGATCTCGTTCGAGCCGCCGTAGATCTTGCTGACCCGCGCATTCACGTACATCCGCGCAATCGGGTACTCCATCATGTAGCCATAGCCGCCGTGCAACTGCAGGCATTCGTCGATGATCTCGCACGAACGCTGCGTGCACCACCACTTGGCCATCGCCGCCGTGCCAGGGTCCAGCTCCCCACGCAGGATCTTCTCCATGCAATCGTTGACGAAGCTGCGCGCGATGGTCGCGTTGGTCTTGCACTCCGCCAGCCGGAATCGGGTGTTCTGCAACTCGATCAGTGATTCGCCGAAGACCTTGCGATTGCGCACGTACTCGATCGTCAGGCCCAGCGCGCGCTCCATCGATGCCAATGCGCCCAGCGCGATGATCATGCGCTCCTGCGGCAACTGCTGCATAAGCTGGTAGAAGCCCTTGCCCTCTTCAGTGCCGAGCAGGTTCGCGCAAGGCACGCGCATGTCGTCGAAGAACAACTCGGCGGTGTCCTGGCCCTTCTGCCCCATCTTTTCCAGGATGCGACCGCGGCGGAATCCCTGCTGGCCATCGGTCTCGACCGCGACGATCGACACACCACGCGCGCCCGCCTCCGGATCGGTCTTGCAGATCACCAGAATCAGGTTGGCGTGGTAGCCGTTCGTGATGAAGGTCTTCGAACCATTGATGACGTAGCTGTCGCCGTCCTTCAGCGCGCGCGTCTTGACGCTCTTGAGGTCCGAACCCGCACCGGGTTCCGACATGGCGATGGCGGCAACCAGCTCGCCGGTCGCCATCTTCGGCAGCCACTTGCGTTTCTGTTCCTCGGTGCCGTAGCGCAGGATGTAGTGGGCAACGATGCCGCTGTGCACGTTGGTGCCGAGGCTGCTCACGCCGGCCCGCGCCTGTTCCATCGTGATGATGGCCTCATGGGCGAACGTTCCGCCGCCGCCACCGTACTCTTCGGGAATGCTCGCGCAGAGCATCCCCATCTCGCCTGCCTTGTACCAGACTTCACGGTCGATGTACTGCTGCTTCCACCAACGATCCTCGTTGGGTGCAAGCTCGCGCTCGACGAACTTGCGAATGCCATCCTGGAAGATCTCCAGGTCGCCGCTGATCCAGGGCAAAGGGTTGGTCATGGTGCGATGTCTCCTGCTTTGATTGTGTTGGATGCGTTGGACGATGACAGCGTCATCAGTCGAGTGTCAGGTTGGCGAGGCGGATGGTCTCTCCCCAGCGCCTCTGATCCTTGCTGACCAGATCGGCGAATTTCGGCTGCGGCTCTCCGCCGGGCATACCGCCCATTTCGCGAAAGCGCCGCACGACTTCAGGATCCTCCATGACTTTCGCCAGGCTCGCCTGCATCTTCGCGACGACTTCCGGGGGCGTCTTTGCCGCGCCGAAGAACCCCAACCAGCCTTGCACGACGAAATCCTTCACCCCGGCCTCGGCCATGGTCGGCACGTCTGGCATGCTGGCCTGACGTTCATCGCTCGTTACCGCCAGCGCGCGCAGCTTGCCGCTTCGAATCTGCGGCAGCGACTGGGTCAGGTTGTCGAACATGAAAGTGGTCTCGCCGGCGAGCACTGACGTGGTGGCGGGCGTCGACCCCTTGTAGGGCACATGGATGGCGTTGGTGCCCGTACGCTGCGTGAACATCAGCGACGTCAGATGCGTGGTCTGCCCGATGCCGGCCGACGCATACGAGAGCTTGCCCGGCTCCTTCCTCAGCAGCGCCAAGAGGTCCGCCACGCTCTTCACCGGCGACTGGGCATTGACGACCAGCACGTTCGGGAACGAGATCATGTCCGTGACCGGCACGAAATCCTGCGGCTTGTAGCTCAGCTTCTTGTAAGCCGTGTAGTTGATCGCGTGCGAGCCGGTATTGCCGACGAGCCAGGTGTATCCATCGGCTGGCGCATGCAGGAAAGCCTGCGTGCCGATGATCCCGCCCGAGCCGGCGCGATTGTCGACCACGACGGGTTGGCCCAGCAGGGCCGAGAGCTTCTGCGCGACGATGCGGGCCGGAATATCGGTCGTGCCACCCGGCGCGCCGGGAACGATGATCGTGATGGATCGCGTTGGCCATGCCTGCGCGTTCGCCGGTTTCGCGGCGACCATGCCGATCGCGCCAAGCGCGAGGCTGGCGCCAAACGCCAGCGAACTGAAGGTCCTGCGTTGCATTTGTCGTCTCCTGATTGGTTGTGTCGGCTCAACCATTTTTTTCTTGTCACCGCCCGCGCATTCACACGGGGGGGCGCATGTCTTTTTTGCTGCGACGGGTCTGTTATCGCGGATGTTGCCACCGCGAAAGGCCACCCCTGATCAGGCTCGGGGCGGCCAATCCAGACAGGGTGTTACTTGCCGGTCCATACCGGCTTGCGCTTCTCCGCAAATGCCGCCGCGCCTTCGCGCGCGTCGGCCGAGGTGAAAACCGACTCGATCAGCGGCCGTTGACGCTCGAACATTTCTTCGCGGGTCCAGTCGCCCGATTGCACCACCACCTGCTTGCTCGCGGCGATGGCCAGCGGCCCGTTGGCGCCGACCGCAGCGGCCAGCTGCAGCGCAGCATCCAGCGCGCCGCCTGCTTCGGTCAAGCGATTGACGAGACCCAGTTCGTAGGCACGCGTGGCCGGCAGCATGTCGCCGGTCAGGCTGTACTCCATGGCGACGTGGTACGGCACGCGGCGCGGCAAGCGCATCAGGCCGCCGGCGGCTGCAGCCAGGCCACGCTTGACTTCTGGCAGGCCGAACTTCGCTTCGCGCGAGGCCACGACCAGATCGCAGGCGAGCACGAGTTCGAAGCCACCTGCCAGCGCGTAGCCCTCGACCGCGGCGATCAACACCTTGCGCGGCGGGCGCTCGGTCACACCACCGAAGCCACGCCCCGGAATGCTGGGCCGCTTGCCGGCGAGGAACCCCTTCAGGTCCATGCCAGAACAGAAGGTGTTGCCGGCACCGGTCAGCACGGCGATGCTCAGGTCGTCGCGCGCATCGAGTTCGTCCAGCGCTGCGGCAATGGCGGTGGCCGTTTCGAAGTCCATCGCATTGCGCGCTTCGGGGCGGTTGATGGTCAGCACCATCACGTTGCCGCGGATCTCCTTGACTAGCGTATCGGTCATGATCGACTCCTTAGCGCGGGGCCATGCGGATGGCGCCATCCAGACGGATGGTCTCGCCATTGAGCATCGGATTCTCGATGATGTGCAGCGCGGTGGACGCGTACTCGTCCGGCGCGCCCAGGCGGGCCGGGTGCGGCACCATCGCGCCCAGCGAGGCCTTCACGTTATCGGGCAGACGGGCCAGCAGCGGCGTGTCGAACAGGCCCGGGGCGATCGTGCAGACGCGGATCATGCGCTGTGCCAGATCGCGTGCCGCCACGATGGTCATGCCGACGATGCCCGCCTTGGCCGATGCGTACGGAATCTGGCCGATCTGGCCTTCGTAGGCCGCCACCGACGCGGTCAGCACGCATGCGCCGCGCTCGCCGTCGATGGGCTCGTTGGTCGCCATGCGTGCCGCGCCCAGACGCAGCACGTTGAAGGTGCCAATCAGGTTGATCCGCACCACGCGCTCATAGGCTTCGAGCGAACCGGGCGAACCGTCCTTTTCCACCACACGTACCGCGCCACCGAGCCCCGCGCAATGCACGAGCGCGCGCAGCGGCCCCATCGCGACTGCGGCGTCGAACACGCGCGTCATCTGGTCGGTATCGGTGACGTCGGCCTGGACGAACGTGGCATTGGGACCCAGTGCATCCAGCGCGGCGGCGGCGCGTTCTTCCGAGATATCGGCAATCACCACCTTGACGCCCTTCTCCACAAGGCGTTTGGCGCTGGCAAGGCCGAGGCCGGAGGCACCGCCGGTCACGACGGCGGACATGGTCTGGTTGAGTTTCATGCTTGTTTTTCCTGTTCGTATGGGATTGCGGCGGGCGTCAGACGCGCTCGATGATCGTGGCGTTTGCCATGCCACCCGCTTCGCACATCGACTGCAGGCCGAAGCGCTCGCCGCTGTCTTCCAGCGCATGGAGCATGGTGGTCATCAGACGCACGCCAGATGCGCCAAGCGGGTGGCCCAGCGCGATCGCGCCGCCGCGCGGGTTCAGCCGCGCGCCATCGGCCTTCATCGTCTTCTGCCAGGCCAACGGCACACTGGCGAATGCCTCGTTGATTTCGTAGTGGGCGATCTGCTCGAGCGTCATGTCAGTCTTCGCCAGCACGCGCTGGGTGGCGGGGATCGGCGCGGTCAGCATCTCCAGCGGATTGGCGCCGATCACGTCGAAGCCGACAAAACGCGCGCGCGGCTTGAGGCCGAGCTTCGTGGCCATGCGCTCGCTGACGATCAGGATTGCCGCCGCGCCATCACTGATCTGCGAGGCGTTGCCGGCGGTAACGTTCCAGCCGATCTGCGGAAAACGGGCACTCAGTTCGTCGTTGCGGAATGGCGACTCCAGCGTCGCCAGGCGCTCCACGGTGGTGTTGGCGCGGATCGTCTCGTCCTGCTCCACCAGACCATTCACGGTCTGGATGCCGACGATCTCGCGCTTGAATCCGCCGGCTGCCTGGGTGGCGGCGGCACGCTGGTGCGAGCGCGCCGAGTAGCTGTCCATGTCGTGACGCGAAAGCTCCCACTTGGCCGCGACCAGCTCGGCCGACACGCCCTGCCCGACCAGCCCCGGCGCGTAGCGTTCTTCGAACGACGGACCATACGGGTTCTGGCCGATACGCGCCGCGCCCATCGGCACCCGGCTCATGGACTCGATGCCGCAGGCAATCACGATGTCGTACGCGCCGGCCATGATGCCCTGCGCGGCAAAGTGAACGGCCTGCTGGCTCGAACCGCACTTGCGGTCGATGGTGGTGGCCGGCACGTGCTCCGGAAAGCCCGCTGCCAGCCAGGCCACGCGCCCAACCCCTGCGGACTGTTCGCCGGCCTGCGTCACGCAACCGGTAATGACATCGTCGACCAGACCCGGGTCAAGGTCATTGCGCTGCACGAGTTGCGACAGCAACTGGGCCAGCAGTTCGGTGGCGTGTAGTTCGGTAAAGGCGGAGCCGGGCTTGGAACGGCCCAGCGGCGAACGGATTGCGTCGATGATGAAGGCTTGCTGCATGTGTCTCCCCCTGATCCTGGTAGTAGGAAAAATGAGATGGGTGGCTCAAAATATCGGTTGGCGTGACATATCTTCAATCAAACTTAGCCAAAAAGTCCAGCAAATCGCCTCGAAATTTCTCTTGACCGACTCTTTTTTTGAATTGCAGAATAGAATTTATGAGACACAAGTTCCGAAAAACAGCGCCATCGATGGAACGGGAGCATCTGAAGTGACATCACTGCCACCTACCGCACCCGTCACGGCGGGCGAGAGCGAAGGCGAACAGGAAGGTCGCCTGGTGAGCGCGCTCGCACGCGGCATCGGCATCCTTGGCTGCTTTTCGACCACCGTCCAGGAACTGTCCGGCAAGGAACTGATGGAGCTGACGGGCCTGCCCAAGCCCACGCTGTTCCGCCTGCTCGACACGCTGTGCGAACTCGGCCTGCTGCGCTATTCCGAGCGGCTATCGAAATACGTGCCCGGACTCGGCCTGCTGAACCTGGCCGCGCCGGCGCTGGCCCGGATGACGATCCGCCAGTTGGCCCGCCCGCTGATGCAGGAACTGGCAGATCACATCGAAGGACAAGTCCAGCTGCTCGCGGGGATTGGCACCAATCTGAGCTACGTCGAAGTGGCGCAGGGTGCGGGTTCGCAGTTGTTCCGCTCTGAAATCGGGATGCGCGTCTCGCTGTCGCGCACGGCATCCGGCCGGGCGTACCTGTTGATGCTGTCCGAGTCCGAACGAAAGGCGTGGCTCGACGGCTTCGCGCGGCGTGACCCATCGCGCAAGGAATGGCTCGACGAGCGCCTTGCCACGGCACAGCGTGATCTGAGCGAGCATGGCTTCTCGCGCAGCTACGGCGACCTGCACCGCGAAATCGAAACCATCGCCGTGCCGATGCAGAAACGCCGCGATGGTGAAGCCTGGGTGCTCGCCGCCGCCGTGCCGATCTACAGCGAACAGTGCAGACGGCTGAAGGAAGACCTCGGCCCGCGCCTGCTGACGCTCTTGCGCAATGTGGAGGCATCGCTGGGCGCATAGCGTGGCAACAAGAACACAAAACCAACAGGAGGAGACGACCTGTTATGACAACGCTGCACGACTGGGCAACCGTGGCGCCGCAGAAGCCGGCATTGATCCAGGCTGAATCGGGCCACGTCATCACATATGGCGAGCTGGACGCGCGCGCGATTCGCGCCGCGCAATGGCTGGTGTCGCGTGGACTGGAAGCCGGCGACTGCATCGCCGTGCTGGTGGAGAATCACCCGGGTCTGATCGAGATTGCATCCGCGGCGCGGCGCGTCGGGCTGTACTACACCGCAGTCAACACGCACCTGAGCCCGGCGGAAGCGGCCTACGTGCTGAAGGATTGCGGGGCGAAACTGCTGATCGCGTCGCCCGCCATGTTGCCGCTGGTCGAAGCAGTACGCGCGGCCGATGCCCACGCGCTCGATCTGCCTGTCTTTGTGCTGGCTGGCGCTTCAAACCTGCCGCCAGGCTTTGAAGCATACGAAGCGGCGATCTCCGCGTTCGCCCCCGACGCCACCCTGCCCGCGCGCCCGGTCGGCCGCGACATGCTCTATTCGTCTGGCACCACCGGCCACCCCAAGGGCATCCGCCGGCCGCTCACGCCGTACGAAGACCGCGACAAACCCGAGCTTGAAATCATCGCCTGGCGCCGTGCATTCGGTTTCGACGAGAACACGGTCTACCTGTCCACCGCGCCGTTCTATCACGCCGCGCCGCTGCGCTACATCATGCGCACGCTTGACGTCGGCGGTACATGCGTCGCCATGGCGAAATACGACGCCGAGGGCGCACTGGCCGCAGTCGAGCGCTACCGCGTCACACATAGCCAGTGGGTGCCGACGATGTTCGTGCGCCTGCTGGGCCTGCCCGACGAGACACGCCGCCGTTATGACCTCTCGTCGATGAAGGTCGCCATCCACGCCGCCGCGCCATGTCCGGTCCATGTCAAGCAGGCCATGCTCGACTGGTGGGGCGACATCCTTTACGAGTACTACGCCGGCTCCGAAGGTGCCGGCACGACCTCTATCGGGCCACTGGAATGGCGCAAGTATCCGGGCTCGGTCGGACGCGCGTCGGCTGGAGTCATCCACATCGTGGATGAGGCGGGCAACGAGCTGCCGCCCAACGAAGTCGGCATGATCTACTTCTCGGGCGTGGCGACGTTCTCGTACCACAACGCCCCGGAGAAGACGCGATCCGCGTACAACGACAAGGGCTGGGCCACCTATGGAGACCTCGGCTACGTCAACGAGGAAGGGTATCTGTTCCTGAGCGACCGGCGCGCGGACCTGATCCTGTCGGGCGGCGTGAACGTCTATCCGCAGGAAATCGAAAGCGTGCTGATGCAGCACCCGTCGGTGGCGGACGTCGCCGTGATCGGCGTGCCCGATCCGGAGTTGGGCGAGGTACCGAAGGCCGTGATCGAACTGCGTGACGGCAAGGCCGCCACGCCGGATCTGGCGCAGGACATCGTCGACTACTGCCAGGGCAGGCTCGGTCGCCTGAAGCTGCCGCGCACGGTGGTCTTCGACGAACGCCTGCCACGCACCCCCACCGGCAAGCTGTTGCGACGGGAACTGAAGGACCGCCATCGCGAGCAACCGCACTCCGGGCATGCCGTGCGGACCGGCCGCGCCTGACCGTACCGACTCGGGGCGGCCCGGCCGCCTGATGGTTGGCGGGTTGGGGGTGGTGGGAGCCCCCGCACATGGAAATGCGGCTATGCTGGCGGCAAAACGTCATCAAGAACGCCAGCCACTGGGGACAATTTCATGCGCCTGAGCCAACTTCAGGACTTCATTGCCGTGGCCGAGACCGGCAGCATTCGGGCCGGCGCCAAGGCCCGCGATGTCTCGGGTCCGGCCATCACCAAGAGCATTCGCCTGCTTGAGGAAGAATTGCATGTGCCGTTGCTGACACGCACCACGCGCGGCGTGGTGCTGTCGCGCTATGGCGAGGCATTTCTGCGGCGCGCGCAACTCATTGCCAGCGAGGCGCGCAAGGCCACCGACGAGATGTCGCAGATGCTGGGCACGCGCAATGGCGTGGTCCGTATCGGCGCCACGGGCGGCCCGGCGCACCTGCTGCTGCCGGCCGTGCTCAAGCGCTTTCGCTCGCAACACCCGGACGTCCAGGTCTGCATCGACAGCGGCGTCTATCCCGCCCACCTTTCCGATCTGCGCGCCGGTGTCATGGACATGGCAGTCAGCCCGATTCCGGACGAGGGCATCGAGCGCGAGTTTGTCTCCGAGCCGCTGTACGACAATGACTCGGTGGTGGTGGCGCACAAGGACCATCCGCTGCGCAACGCCCGCAGGCTGCGCGATCTGGTGGGGTCGGAGTGGGTGCTGACGGGCCAGCGGATGCACGGCCCAGGCGCTGCGATTCTGGACGCGTTCCGCGCACTCGATCTGCCGTTGCCGCGCGTGGCCGTGCGTTGCGACACCATCGGCATGATCCAGACACTGCTTGAAGACCGGTCGCTGCTCTGCCTGCTACCGCGCCAGCTGGTACCCGGCCAACTGGCGAGCGCCAATCTGGTGGCGCTGCCCATCGAGGATCCGTTGCCCAGCCATGCGGTATGCCTGATCTACCGGGCCGATTCTCCGATGACGCCCGTGGCGGAGCAGTTCGCCACGCTATTGCGGCGAGAAGTGCACTATCTCGGCAAGCAGCCGGACAGCCCACTCCGCAGACAGGTACCCCGCGCCACGGAAATGGCCGGCTAGCGTACCGCGGACGAGCCGGGAACTTACTTTCAGTTGCGGGTGCTAACCAGCGGTTCACACCCGACCTCCCCCGAAAGGCCGCCAGGCCGCGCCAGTACTGCGCTCGCCGGCTCCAGCGGTGGTCCCGCCGGGGACTTTCCCCACTGCATATAACGGCGAATCTGCGCGTGAATATCCCTTCGCCAATTGGAAGGGACGCACATGAACGCAATCGAGGACCGCCCCGCCGCGCTGATCACCGGCAAGGGCATCGACGCCATTGGAGATGGCATCTGGCTGCTGCATGGCCAAGGCCAGAGCTTCGTCGCCGATGTGGGTGGCGGGTTGCTGGTGGTCGACAGCGGTCCCGGCGGGCGCATTACGGCGGGCATGATCGAGGCCCTGCGCACACAGACGGACCTGCCCGTCCTGGCGATCTGCTACAGCCACGGTCACCTGGGCTACAACGCCGGCGTGAAGCAGTGGCTCGACCATGCCGCGCAACGTGGGGACCCCGCGCCGCGCATCCTGGCGCATGCCAATGTGCTGGCCCGCCAGAAGCGCTATCGGGAAACGCAGCGGATGCAGGAGCGCATGGCCGAGATCCAGTTCCGCCACGCCAGCGGCGCCCTGGCCGGCAAGCTGGGCCAGAACCGCCCTACGGAGACCTTCACCGAAGGCATCACGGTCGGGCATGGTGACCGGCGCGCCGAGATTCTGTGGGCGCCATCGGAGACTGACGATGCCGTCGCCGTCTGGCTGCCTGGAAGCCGGTTGCTCTACGGCGGCCCCGCCGTGATCGACTCCATCCCGAATGTCGGCACACCGTTCCGCACCATGCGCGACACCGTGCGCTGGGCGGAAACGCTGGAACGGCTGGCCAGCCTGCGCCCCAAAACCGTCGTCCGTGAATTTGGCCCTTCCCTGCAAGGCGAGGACACTTGCCAGCACGTACTGCTGCACACCGCCAGGGCACTGCGCTGGATGCGCGAAGAGGTGGTGCGACTGATGAACGCCGGCTGCAACGAGCGCGAGATGCTGGCCGCGCTGCAACCACCACCGGATCTGTTCGAGCAGCCGTGGATGCAGCCTACCTACGGCGACCCGACCTATATCGCCCGCGATATCTACCGCTCCGAAAATGGCTGGTGGGATCGCAACGCCACGACGCTGCATCCGGCCGCGCCGCAGGCGGTAGCCGACGAGATCGCAGCGGCCATCGCCGATCACGGCGCGATCGTGCGGCACGCCCGCGGACTGGCGGATCGCGGCGAGATCCAGTTGGCCCTGCATGTGATCGACCTGCTAGCGCAGGCATCTGGCGATGCTCCGCATGTCGTGGAGGCTCGCCAGCTCAAGGCCGAATGGCTGCGCGCCCGCTCGAAACAGGTGCGCAGCTACGTGTCGCGCAGCCTCTACGTCGCGGCGGCCATGGTCCTGGAAAGCGGCTCGGACGACAACTTCGGCATCCACTAGGAGCCCGCCATGCCGTTCCCACAGTCTGTCGATGACATTGCCAACGACATCGCCGACCATCGCCGGCGCAATGCATTGCGCCTGCTCGCGATGCTCGGTCTGGGCGCCGCACTGCGCCCCGCCGGCGCGGCTGCCACCTGGCCGTCGCGCCCTATCCGCCTCGTGGTGCCCGCTTCAGCCGGAAGCGGCCCCGATCTTTTCGCCCGACCGCTGGCTGAAATGATCGGCAAGCGGCTGGGCCAATCGTTCGTGATCGACAACAAGCCGGGCGCCACCGGCATCATCGGCAACGACATCGTCGCCAAGGCCGCGCCGGACGGTCAGACCCTGCTGTTCACTTACGCGGCAACGGTAGTCATCAACCAGACGCTGCAGCCAAAGATGCCGTACGACGGCCTGCGCGACCTCGCTCCCATCGCCCAGATCGGCGCAGGCGGCAACTTCCTTGTGGTGGCGCCCGACTTCCCCGCCCGCAACCTCAAGGAGTTCGTCGCACACATACGCGCGCGGCCGGATGCCTATGACTACGCGTCCTGGGGTATCGGCTCGGGCGGCCATCTGACGATGGAGGCCCTGAAGATGCAGACGGGCATCCGCCTGCGGCACGTGCCCTACAAGACGGTGCCGCAGATTCTGAACGACATGCAGGGCGGCGTCGTGCGCGTGGCCTTCGTCGACACCTCGTCGTCGCTGCCATTGCTTCGCGCGGGGAAGCTGCGCGCGCTGGCTATCAGCGGCACGCGGCGCGGCTCCGCCTCGCCCGAGGTACCCACGATGACCGAGCAAGGCTATCCGTTCGACACCAACAGCTGGTACGGCATGTTCGCGCCAGCAGGCACCCCAGACGCGATCGTGCAACGGCTCAACGCGGAAGTTAACCTCGCCCTTGCCAGCGCCGAGATGCGCGAACGTTTCATGCAGTTGAACATGGCCGATCCGCCGATCAGGACCGCCGCGCAATTCGCGCAGACCGTGCGCGATGACGTGACGGCGTGGGGCAACGTGATCCGTGCCAACCACATCACCGTGGACTGACCATCGAAACCCGAAGACACCATGACCCTGAACGCCACCACACTTGACCAGCGTATTGGCGACGCCTTCGTCTACACCTTCCCCTTGCATGACGTGGCGCGCACGCGCTGGCGCTTCACGCAGCAGGAGACCACACGTGGCAAACCGCCTAACCGGCTGCATCACAACCGGCATCTGCTGGACGATCGCGCCCGGCAGGTGACAATGCCCAATAACGACACGTTGTACTCGTCGGCGTGGCTCGACCTGTCCGACGCACCCGTGACGCTGGCGATGCCTGACATGGGTGACCGCTACTACAGCGTGGCACTGCTCGATGCCTTCACAAACAACTTCGCTTGCCTGGGCCCGCGCACCAACGGCCTTGGCGCCCACACGTTCGTGATAGCCGGCCCGGCACACCATGCCAGCGCGGCAACGGCGCTACCGGTCGGCGCGACGCTGGTCCGGGCGCCTTGCAACGATGTCTGGCTGCTGGCGCGCACGCTCGTCGATGGCGAACACGATGCACCCGCCGTGCATGCGCTACAGGACCAGATGCAACTGCAGGCCAGCGCCAGGGAACCCGAACGGTTCATCACTACACCCGACGAATCCAGTCCGGCCGCATATCTGTCGCTCGTCAACGAGACCCTGGCGCGCAACGGCGTGCCGGCCGACGAACAGTTCATGGTCGACGGGTGGGCCGATCTTGGCATCCGGCCTGGCGCGCTGGACGCATGGAGCACGCTCGATCCGCAGGTGCGCGATGCCTGGACGCGGCTGTGGCCGGCGCTGCGCCACCGGCTCGAACACCCGCCCAAGGGCAGCATCCGTCGAAGCGGCCCCAAGGGCTCGTGGTTCAGTGGCACAGACCATATCGGCAACTTCGGCAAGGACTACGTGTACCGCGCCTACATCGCGCTCGTCGGACTCGGCGCGCTGGAACGCGCGGAAGCGATCTATGCAACCGCCCTGGTGGATGGCGACGGACAGGCACTCGACGGTGGGCACCGCTATCGGCTGCACGTGCCGGCGAACATGCCTGTCGACGCATTCTGGTCGCTGTCGATGTACGAGTTCGAACCGGATGGCCGGCGCTTTTTCACGGCCAACCCGATCCGCCGTTATGCGATTGGGGACCGCACGCCCGGACTGATCCGCAATGCGGACGGATCGCTCGACATCGCCATCCAGCACGCGCAACCCGAGGCCGGCACCGCCAACTGGCTGCCCGCGCCTGCTGGCCGGTTCTCGATGGCCCTGCGGTACTACCACCCGCAGGCCGACCTGATCGAGCACCGGTTCGTGATGGCGGACACTGAGCGCGTCGCCGGGTAACCTGGGCGGGGTGGTCCGATGCGTCGGTGCCCCGCCTGACGGCCGTCAGAACGCGCCGCCCTTGCAGTCGCCCGGCGGGTTCTTTTAAGAAGCTTGCGCATCTCGCTGTCACGCAAGCGGGCCACGGCTCAGCCATGGGGGTTGGCACCATCTTCCGGCGTCATCGCATCAACGAATTCCCAATACGTTCTCATATTTGGGTATGCGATTGGCGCTGCCTGCCCGTGCTCAGAAGCGAACATTGAGCGTGGCCTGGACGCCATGGTCCTGGGCGTTGCCGGCGATCTGTCCCTGATAGGCCAGACCCAGCGTTGCCGTGCGGCCAACCTTGACGTCGAATCCGGCCTCGATCACGGCGCTGTCCTTGGCGATTGGTACCCCGGCCACGGCAAAGGCGCCGAGGACCGTGGGAGTCGCGCGGTGCCTGGTGGTATCGGCAGGGCGCTATGCCGCGCGCCGGTGCCAATGGCGTCTTACCACCCGCCCGCCGCGCGGGCATGGAAGTTGTCCCGATTCGACTTGCTGTGTTGTGTCGGTGGCCGGCTGGCGGCCGCAGCGCTTGATGATTCGCTTCAGATTCATGACGACTTCCCCGGAGTCGGTGACCAAGTCGAAGACCGACTCGATGACCAACTTGATGACCAATGGCATCCACGCCGAGTACGTGACCCGGCGTGGCGCGGTGTTTGGAATAGGAGTGCGTGACCTGGCAGCCGGGATGTCCAGCCTGCCACCCGTGCCCTGACCGTGTCTTGGATGTGTCTTGGACGTGTCTTGAGGCAGGAGGCAATTAGATAAGTGACGGCAACGCCTGCCTATCACTACAAACTGGTATTTCGCCGCGATGCGCCAGCAGCGTGACGGCACCACCGCGAATCCCGGCGATATACCCCACTAAATACTGGTTTCAAGGGATGGCCCGGTGTGGTCGGCGCGCCGCATAATGCGCGCTGATTCGTCTCTTCTGGGAGCCCGGGCCGATGCCCTTGCGCACGCTTGCCGCCGATCTGACCTTGCCTGCGCCGGCGTTGCTGGTGGAGGACGACCCGTTGGTCTCTCGCCGGCTGGAGAACCTGCTGCAACAGCTCGGCTATGCGCCAGATGCGCTTGTACTGGCCGCTTCGCTGGCCGAAGCACGCGCCCGCGTGGCGGACCAGCCCGTGGCGCTGGCACTGGTGGACCTGGGCCTGCCCGATGGCAGCGGCATCGACCTGATCGCCGAGTTGCGCGCGGCCGACCCCGGACTGGGCATTCTCGTGATTTCCGCATGGAGCACCCAGGATGCGATCCTGGCCGCCCTGCGTGCCGGGGCCACCGGCTACGTGGTCAAGGAACGCGACGATCTTGAAGTTGCACTGGCCCTGCGCAGCGTGCTGCGCGGCGGCGCGCCCATCGACCCGTTCATCGCCCGGCGCATCATTGAGGAACTGCATCCCGGCCCGAGCGAGTCGGCTAACGCGCAGACGCCCGAACCATCGGCCGAACGCCTGAGCCCGCGCGAACACCAGATCCTGCGACTGGTGGCAGATGGGCTGGCCAACCGCGAGATCGCCGAGCGCCTGTTCCTCTCGCGCTACACCGTGGAATGCCACATCAAGCATATCTATCGCAAGCTCGCCGTCTCGTCGCGCACCAGGGCGATCAACGCTGCGCGCTCGCGTGGCTTGCTGGGATGAAGCGCTGGCTCACCTGCCTCGCGCACCTCATGCTGTGGCTGGTTGCGGCGTCGGCCTGGGCGCAGACACCAACGGCCCAATGTTCGGTGCGCATCCTCACCGTCAGCACGGCCGAAGCGGGCCCACAAGGCGCGCGCCCCGATCCCTCGCAGTGGCGCTCGGTCACATTGCCCGACGACTGGAACCGCCGCCAGCCCGGCTTCGGCGGCAGCGTCTGGTATCGCATCGACTGGCAGCGCGAATGCCCGGGCACACTGCGCGAACCGGTCGCGCTGGTACTGCAATCGGTGGTGATGGCGGGCGAAGCCTTCATCAACGACGAGCCGCTGTGGCGCGACGCGCAACTCATCGAGCCGCTGTCGCGGAGTTGGAACCTGCCGCGCCATTGGCGCCTGCCCGAAGCCTGGATTCATGACGGCGTGAACACGCTCTGGGTGCGCGTGGTGGGTGTGGCCGGGCAGTCCCTGGGGCTGGGGCCGGTTTTCCTTGGTGATCCGCTGGCGATGCAGCAGCGCTATGACGAGCTCTGGTGGCGCCATCGCACGCTGTTCATGATCAACGTCATTGTGTCGGGCGTGATGGCGGCACTGTTCTTCTGCATCTGGGTGGTGCGGCGCGAGCAGACCGCTTATGGCTGGTACGCGCTCATGTACCTGTTCTGGGTACTGTTCATTGCCAACGTGCTGGTGACCACCCCCTGGCCGTGGCAAAGCACGCTGACGGTGGCGCGTTTCAACACCATGGCGCTGCTGTTGTCCATCGCCTGCTTCTGTGTGTTCACCTGGCGCTTTGGCGGGCAGCACCTGCCGCGCATCGAACGGGCACTGTGGTGGATCACCGGCTTACTGCTGGCCACCCAGGTAGTGGTGCCGGATGCGTACGTGGGTCATGCGCAGTTGGTGGGCATCATGGTTGCCGCCGCGATCTTCTACTTCAATGCCCTGCAGTTCTTATTCCACGCGCTGCGCACACGCCAGCGGGAGCACGCGCTGCTGGCAGGCTGCCTGCTGATCCTGCTAGCCGCCAGCCTGCACGACCTCCTGCTGTTGCTGGCCGTTCTCCGCGGGTCGTACCCAATCTCGCCTTACACCAGCATTGTGGTCACCCTATGCCTGTCCGGCATCCTGGGGCTGCGCCACGCGCACAACGTACATCGTATCGAGCAGTTCAACCAGGAACTGGCCGACGGCATCAGCGACGCCCGCGCCGAACTGGCCACGACCCTGGCACGCGAGCATGCGCTGACGCTGGGCAACACCCGTCTGCAAGAACGCCTGCAGATCGCGCACGACCTGCATGACGGCGTGGGCGGATCGCTCGTGCACATGATGGCTCTGGTCGAACAGAGCGAGGCACCGCTGCAGCGCCAGCATGTGCTTTCCATGCTCAAACTGATCCGCGATGACCTGCGCCAGACCATCGACAGCAGCGCCAGTGTGGGCGTCGAGGTACCGGCGACGCCACTGGAGTGGATCGCGCCTCTGCGCTACCGCTTTACGGAACTGTTCGACGAACTGGGCATCGCCATCGACTGGCAGTGCCCCGCCCAGTGGCGGACACCGCCCTCCGCCCTGCAGTGCCTGGCGCTGATCCGCCTGCTGGAAGAATCACTGACCAACGTCGTCAAGCACAGCCGCGCGCGGCGCGTGCGCGTTTGCCTGGAACTCCCCGACGCCAATCGGCTGATGCTGAGCATCGACGACGACGGCGTCGGCTTCGACGTCGCGGCGGTGCGGCAAGCCGGCATGAGCGTGGGGATGCGCAGCATGCACCTGCGCATCGCGCGTGTGGGCGGCACGCTGACCGTGAACTCGCAGCCAGGCCACACCATGCTGAATGCTGAACTGGCACTCAAATCGGTCCAGCCGCCACAATCGGACGGCGAAGACACTCCCAAGGCACTGCAAGCGTCGATGTAAAGCACGGGACGCAGCCTTCCGCGTCACTACCCGCGCAACGTCGGACAATCACTGACAGCAGCCATCGCCCGCACGACCTATAAGAAGAGTTGAAGATTCATCCGGCAACGCGCTCGCGCTGCCGGCGTCTGGATGCACTCGCGCATCCTTGCGAATTTCAACCTGGAGGAGGTATCGCGATGACGAATCGAAGGCGATTTTTATCGAGTATTTCGGGAGTTGTTCTGGCCACCGTGGCCGGGGTTGATGGCAAGGCGGAAGCGCAAACTACTGCGAAACTGGATGAGAAGGACCCTCAAGCGGTAGCGCTGGGATACAAGCACGATACAAGCAAGGTCGACAAAGCCAAATTCGCGAAACACGACGTCAGCCAGAAGTGCAGCAATTGCCAGCTATACCAGGGCAAGCCAGGCGATGCATGGGGGCCCTGCCCGATCTTCGCCGGCAAGCAGGTCTCCGCGAATGGATGGTGTAACTCGTATGTGAAAAAAGCTTGATCCACGCAGTATTGACTTGGCAGATTCGCACGATAAAACAACGCGAACCCCGCCCCCTTCGACGTCGCCGGGCACGGCGCCTATGCGTGCAACGGTGCGCTCATCAACCGGCGCACCGTAGAGATATAAGCCTCCGGCGACTATGCGTATGCGTGGTATCGGAAGGCTACCTTTACTCTGGACCGCCGATCGTGACCCACATCGTGGGGACGGGCGTGACATTCGCCGCCAGCAGCATCCAGTGTGACGCCGCTTAGATCGCCGACTCCGGCCATCTCCTGATAACGGACAGTGCGTGGACGGGCCAGCGCCATGGTCTCTCTTCGAGCGGAGGCACCCCGGCTGAGCCCAACATCATTTCCGTGCGTAGCGGCTCGATCATCGCGGCAACCTGCTGAACGTCAGCATGATCGGGCATTTCAAAAATGCCTGGCAGCCATGAAGAACGCGTCAAGAGCGACTATGGCCTCCCGCCGGTACGCATCCAACTACCCTTCGGCCGCTTGCGGCATGGAAAACTCAGCCCAGACTGCCGGCTTCTGCAAAGCGGCAATCTCCCGGTATGATGCCCGCCAGGCATCGATTTTCTCCACTCGAACCATGAAAACAAAGGTAAGGGCCACCGTAGTTTGCGCGCGCGGCGACCGCGTGCTACTGGTTTCAAAGGACGGCAGCAGATGGGCGCTACCGGGTGGCCGTCCGACCAAGAATGAGACGTTTGCTGACGCAGCAGGCCGGGAACTTCTGGAGGAGACCACGTTACTGGCTCGCGGGCTCGGATTCTTGTTTCAAGTCGTTGGCGCAACCACCGTGCACCACGTCTTCGTCGCGAATATTGGGAAATCGGCCGTGCCGAAACCAAGCAAGGAAATCCAGGGCTGCCAGTGGTTTTCGCAAGCCGAGTTGGGAGAGATCATCGTTAGCCCAACGACCCGTCACATCATTGAGAGCGTCTGGGCAGAGCGCCAGCGTTAGAACTCGGCGGCAGGCCGCTTGCGACTTTCGACTTGCCACTTGCCACTTTCGGACATTCGCTGCTCCGTGCGCAAAATCAAACTGGCGCGAGCGAAGGGAATACCCACGCTGCAAGCAGCGTGCCTACAAGCTGGAAGCTTCGCCAGCGATGCGGCCGGACTCACCAGCGCACCAGCGTGGTCTCGAACATCGATGGACCGATCCTGACGATCGCCAGCCGCTACCCATCACTTTAGCCGGGCCAGGGTCGTCATAGCGGCGAACCTATTCCGCCGTAACGAAATAGAAAAAGCCCCGCCAGTTCTCTCCCGGCAGGGCTTCTTGCACAACTTCGAGGGCTACCTTAGATCGGTTCGATCTTGGTCGCCGAGGGGCCCTTCTGGCCTACGCCGGCCACATAGCGCACTTTCTGGCCTTCCTGAAGCGACTTGAACCCATTGCCCTGTACTTCGGAAAAATGGGCAAAGAGGTCGTCTCCGCCTGCATCCGGCGTGATGAAGCCAAAACCCTTCGAATCGTTAAACCACTTTACAGTACCGGTTTCCATGTAGAAATTCCTTAAAAATTCTCGTCGTGCCGAAATAGCGGACGAGGCATGACGATCAAGGAGGAAACATGGAGAGAAAGTGGTGCTGCCGAGGTAAACACCTAACGCTTCGAGGTTACGCTTGAAGATCCTGCCATCATACTTATACAGGTACACCGCATCTCGGTCAATGAACATCTCACAGCAATCAATGCGTATCTGGCAAGCGCGGCACGAGGTAATGAACGGAGCATCGACGAAGCAACCCCAGGCTTTTCGACGATGCATACTACAGTCGCAGTCTTTCGGCACAAGAGGTCTTCATATGGCTCATCGAGCCTTTGCACCCACCCACCTTTATTGACTACGCGAACGCATCGAAACGGATGCCCCGTTCCGATCATGGACTTCGCGCAAGGTCTCCATGGCACTTGGATTTGCCCCCGTACTTCCGGACACCGCCTCACACTAAGGTTGATGAATCGGTCCTGCGTCGGAACTCGCGCGGCGAGCGATATTTCAACGCGCTGTGAGGATGTTTCTCGTTGTAGTGCTCGAATGCAATGGCCAAGTTGCGCGCAGCCGTTGCCGCGTCGGGCTTCGGCATGAAGGCGACATAGTCACGTTTCATCGTCTTCACGAAGCTTTCCGCCATGCCGTTGCTCTGCGGGCTGCACACCGGCGTCGTCAACGGCTTCAAGCCGATGGACGCCGCAAAGCTGCGGGTTTTGTCCGCCGTATAGCCCGAACCGTTATCCGTCAGCCATTCGATTTCAGCCGGCGAGCTCAGCGCGGCGCCAAAACGATTTTCGACGGCGGCGAGCATCACGTCGCGCACCACATCGCCACTGTGGCCGCCGGTCGTCGCCGCCCAGCTCATCGCTTCACGGTCGCAGCAATCCAGCGCGAACGTGACGCGCAGCAGCTCGCCATTATCGCAACGAAACTCAAAGCCGTCCGAGCACCAACGCTGGTTGCTCTTTGCTACTGCGACCTTGCCGTCGTGTCGTCGCTCAGGGCGTGGTGGCCGTGCTCGGCGCTGCAGCAGCAGGCCGTGAACGCGCATCACCCGATACACCCGCTTGACGTTGACCGGAGCGGCGCACCGGGCTTCCCGCTCACTTCGCAACAGGCCCCATACGCGTCGGTAACCATAGCTCGGCAAGTCGGCAATGAACAAGCGGATTTCCTCGACCAGGTCCACGTCATCCGTTTCCCGGGCCGCGCGCCCGTCCTGCCAGTCAGCAGGCCGTGCGAGCTTTGCCGCTACATTCGAGCGCGCTACACCGAGAACGTCGCAGACCTGCTTCACTGGTCGTCCCCCGGCAATGATGGCGAGCGCGCAATCCATTTTTTTGCTCGGCCATACTCCACGGCTTCGCGCAGGATTTCCACTTCCATCGTCTTCTTGCCCAGCATCCGTTGGAGCTCTTTGATTTGCTTGAGCGCGTCGCTGAGTTCCGAGGCCGGCACCACTTCCTCGCCGGCACTGACCGCCGACAAGCCGCCGTCCTGATGCAGCTTGCGCCAATGAAACAGCTGATTCGGATTCACGCCATGCTGACGCGCGACCATCGAGACCGTCTTGCCAGGCTCGAAACTCTCCCGCACCATCGCCAGCTTTTCTTCCGCCGACCACCGCCGCCGGCGCTCCGGCCCCGTCAACACTTCCATCACTTCTTGCTTATTGTTAGTCAAAAACACAGTCGTATGCCTACCCGCTATTGTAAATGGGAGACTGTGTCCGGAGCTTCAGGGGGCTGCTCCAGCACTCCTGAGCCGTGCCTCACACAACAGCATCATCTCGATCCAAGTACGCGGAGCAACGCCACACTACGTTGAAGCGGACGGTGCCCAGATTTGAGCGGCAGAGTTTCATTGACTACGGTAGGAAAGCCCCGTATAACAGATTGAGCAGGATCTTCAAGCAGCCACGCCACCTGGATTGACTTGCCCGCCTCTACGGGGCCCCTCTTCAATGCCGTCTCCTTGATCTTCTCGCTGCGCCGCACTTATTGGGGCGTAGATTGCGCGAGACAACGACGGAGACGAGCACATCCCTGATTCGAATCAATGGCGCATGACCCCTCGCATCCAGCGCGATGCGAGCGAATTCACGCGCCAGTCCGCTCCGGTACGCGCTTGCTTCCTTTCTGTTCCGCCACACCTCGTCCGGAGTTACTGAGCCGACAGACCGTGGAAAGAGGCCAATCATCTGCGGGAGAAGCGTGTGTTGGCAATCTACTTTTCCAGTTTCGCATTGCTTGTTCTCTCGCAGTTTTTTGAGTGGCACCAACGACGAAGCGAGACACCGAGCCGTACGCTCTACTGGGTTAGCGCGTTCAGCTACTCCACATCATTGCTGGTGATGGTATGCGCTGGCGCCACGATCGTCATAGGCAGCTAGGACAGATGCAATTTGAGGAACGTCTACCATGCCGGCACGAATGAGATGGCTGTGCCAAGGATACCGAGGCATGTACATACATGTCGCGGCATTCGAGGAACCCGGCGAGCCCATTCAAACGTGTGCCCCCGGGCCGAAATGGCGCTATCGGATGGCCATCCGATACACGGCAGACAGGGACGATCGGATATTTTTTGAATCCTTCGACGAAGAGGATGACTACTACACGCACACGGCGGCGGAGCAGGCAGCCCTTCACTATGGCAGGTTCGCCGTCGATCTGATTTATGGCATGGCTTGACGAAGCGCCGCGTCTCACCATGGAGAGCCACAAGACTGATTCCATGCGCCGTTCGCAGCGGTGCACGACCGTCAATCGCTAGCCACCTGCATTCGGATTGAAGGTACGAGACAGTCTGCCAAGGCGATGGTGGTAACTCTCAAGCATTGGTGGCGTACCTGAACGCCGTGACAGAAAGCGCGTGCCGGAACGCCCCTTACGTGGAGCGACATAATGGACAACTACCCTGCTGCAAACTGCAAGGGCTTTGATATCTACCCGTTGGTCTACAAATTCGACTCGCCTCGCGAATGGCACGAGCGCCGACCAGACCGCTCATACAGCGCGTCCGTGGTCATCTGTCGGGAAGGCGAGCCACCGAGCGGAAATAGCGCGCGGGTGTTTCACGTCCCAGACATGCACTGGGCTGACTTAGGGATAGCAAAGCGTGCGGCCATACGACATGGCGAGCACATCATCGATGGCCAGGTCGTAGGTGAGTCGCTAGCTGGCCTTTGATCGAGAACGCTCAACGCGCCGCGCAGCAACAGCGCCATTCGCCCCTCCCGAGTAGTCATCGAGCGCGTCCTGACCAAAGGCCGTAGGCTCATCATCCTTACGCCGCATCATGGACCGCGAAACCTACCATGGCACTCATCAGGGCAGCGCTGCTTGGCACGATGCTGGCAACAGCATCCTCCGCGCATGCAATACGTTGCGAAGGCAGTGGCAAGACGCTTTACACCCAAGATTCGGCGTGCCCAGATGGCTACGGAATCGTTGACGGCTCGCACAAAGGCAGCGTCTCGGTGCTTGGAAAGAGCGAGCACGTACGAGAAAACGAAGCGACCTTCCTGTCTGACCGCGCCTTGGAGCGAGAGACGATGCGCGGTCACGAAGCCAGAATCAAGATGGCATCGGGCGTAAGTCAATCCCGCGCTGAAGCGTGCGAAGCGTTGGGTTATCAAGCGCGATCTGTTGACGCGGCGATGGAGCAACCGAACGATCCCCACGCACTCAATACCTTGCGCAAGCTCCACCGAAACATCCAGGAGGAGCAGCAACGAAACGACTGCTAGAACTGTTGGGCACACAACGCTACGCTCGCCGAAGTGCTGGCAGGCACGCCTCTCGCCGGCAAGGATTGCATAAAGATGGTACGATGCGCATGCGTCGATGATCTTCGACGCATGCGCCGCCAGGACGACATCATCACTAGAAGAGCGTCATCGGCCACCCGGGTGTACTCCGGGTCTTCGAGGCAACTACTGCCCGTAACCATATCCGACCGGCGGCACGGCCGCTCCGCAACACAGCGCATGTACACAACGTCGCTGGCTTGCGCAAGTAAGGTCAACGTTGCGCCTGTCGCCACCCGCCTCAGCACGCGCATCGACGACGTGACCCATTTCTGCTCAGTAGGGCCACCATTTGGATTGGTGGTTACGACGAATCCCGATCGACCTGCCCTTGCGTAGCAGCAGAGCCGACTCGAAACAGAGAACAATTTGAATCAAGATTTCACTCCCTTTACCGTTTCCGTTTACCCAATTCAGCAAGAACCAGGCATCTGGTTCGCAAGCTACATGATCTCCGAGTATCGAGGCGGCGCCGAACGCGTAGTCGCAAACGTTTCGATGCGCCACGTCACCCATGGCTCGGAAGCCAAGGCCAAACAGGCGGCCCGCAACGCTGGTGACGGCGCTGTTGCCCACATGGGACGGCAGTCATTTGAACGGCACCCTACGAACCTCCCTACGCAATGCGCGTGACCCCGCCTGACACTACCGGAGCAATACATGGCTAAAGAAGAATTGGTTGAATTTGGTGGAAAGGTTTCGGAAGTACTTCCGGACAACCGCTTTCGCGTCATCCTTGAGAACGGGTTCGAGGTGTGGGCCTATTCCTCGGGTCGTCTCAAAAAGAATCGCATACGTGTTCTCGCGGGGGACCGCGTTACGCTTGAAATGTCACCATACGACCTTACGAAAGGGCGTATCAACTATCGTCACAAGTCTTGATTACTAGTTGGCGACGGGCTCACCAGGCTGTAGAGCCTCTGTCGATCGTACTGGCGGTCGGGGTTACGCGATAACGACGGCGCGGCGTGGAGGAGCGACTCCGCGCACAACATCCGCGCCGTCAGGATTTGCGATGGTTCAGCGGATCGAAGGATTTCCGCTCTTTGATCTGGCCATCTCGGTCATGGATGAAGAGCTTGACCCCGTCCTGCTTCGCGGCGTCTGTGGCAGCAGCGATTGCCTCGACTTCTGTTGGAAACAGAACGGTAGCGCCGTTTGGCCCCTCCACGACCACAATCCAACCTCGGTCGTCATCCGGCATGACGTGGATATTTCGAGAAGCCATAATTGCCCCCAGTTGATGGCGCTGTACACCCAGTCTCGCGTAACCAGGTGCATCTCCGCAATCGGGCGCTGTCCCACGACGGGTAACGCACCTCCGTTGGTAACGCACATCCGTTGCGCATAGACAGTGACCGTCTGCGACGTTTCGGGCAATCCAGCACAAACCAACTATGCTTGTCTTGTTAGTAGACAGGTGAGAATGGCGAAATGATGATCGAACCCATCCTGCTGGTCGCCACGCGCGTCGCGACATTCGATGGGCAGCAGGCGCTGACCAATGCCACCGGTTTTTTCTTCGAACGAGATAATCGCCTGTTTGTTGTGACAAGCCGGCATGTGCTGTTCGATGAGCCAAGCAAGCACTTCCCTGACCGGATCGAGATCGAGTTACATGTCAATCCGGAAAACATGGCGGAGTCCATCGGCTTCTCCATTCTGCTGTATCGAGATGGCAAGAGTGTCTGGCGCGACGGGCTCGATACCGCCGGCGGGATCGACGTGGGCGTCATCGAACTCGACCGCGCTGCGTTGCCGCCAGAGATGGTCTATCGGGCCTTTACGCCCGCTCACCTGCATAGGCCGCACGACCCCATCGAAGCGGGCACTTCGTTACTGATTGTTGGATTCCCGCTGGGCTTTCATGACACGCTTCATCATTTACCCGTGGTGCGGCAGGCTGTCATCGCTTCCTCATTCGGCATGCGCTTTAAGGGGAAGGGCTACTTCCTGACCGATGCCCGGACGCATCGCGGCACCAGCGGCGCACCGGTCGTCACGCGCATCCTTAGTACCGATGCCGGCACACACGCACTGCCATGGATGCTGCTCGGCATTCATTCGGCGCGGCTGGACGTGAGTTCGCGGGACTTCGAACTAGACGAAGCCCTAGGTTTGAACTCCGCCTGGTACGCCGACATCTTGCTGCCGCTCACGGAAAAATGATTCGCAGGCGCAAACTGGCAGCAGCGGCATCATTCGTTGCGGGCGGCAGTACTTGCGCAGGGATGGCGCCTGAAAAGACGACTGGCAAGACAGCCTGTGACTGCGCGGTGGGGCGTTGACGTGTCCTACACGTCCGCCCACGTGAATATGGTGCCAGCGTCGATTATCTGGATAGCGTAGGCTCGCGCGACAACCATAGCCTCGCTATCAGAACGGAATATGCCGGGAGCGACGAGGTAATCCGTTCTTCGATCAAAGATGTTGGCCGTGGAGCTGGAACCATATATCCGAACTTCACCTGTCCACTGCGCTCGCTCTTTGGATGCAGCGGACACTTCGTAGCCGAAGTCTCCGTGCCGATGGACCGGACCCACCCTCGCATCGACCCAACGCATGCCAGCTCTTTCAGCCTTCTGCGATGCCTCTTGCGCGGTTCGATAGGCATCGGGACCAAGATCGATCACATGATCAATTGCGACATCGGCTTGATGCTCCGTCACAATCAGGCGGGGGTTGTACTCGCCACTGGCAAGCAATTGCGGATTGCAGTTGATGATGTGCCGCCTGTAGGTGGTAGCCATTTCAAACTCCCTGGTTAGCGCAAGCCTAGCATGGCGAAAGAACGCCCCATCCTCGACGGCCGCCAGTACGCAGACCCGGCCGATCGTAAAGCCTCAGTCGAAAGCTATCGAGCAAGGAAACTCAGCAGAGTTTGATCATGCCCAAGTTGATTCTCGTCGGGATGAGGACTTGGGACCGCAGTGTGTGATTAGACCGGATTCTTGTCGATCCGAAGCAACGCTTCGTCCATTGCGTCGATCGCAGCAAGCTCGCGAGTAGGATAGCTGTTTCCATGGCTGCTAAATGTTGTGCGTCCGTCGATGGTATAGGTCCAGCACCAGTCCCCGTATGTCCTTTCGACAACGTCAAACTTCAGGTGGCGATCCTTGTACATCAGACTCTCGAACATAGTTCTCGCATTCAAATTCAGCATGATTTAGTAACCCTCGATACCCCTGAGGATATCAATCGCAGCCAACGCCGTGTGAGCAGCCCCCATTGCGCACCTTAACACTCCTGCCCAGGGCAGGAGTACGTGGAGTATGCGCGGCACGGATCGTCTGCGTGCGATTGCTGCACAAGCTATGTCTCTGGTTTCGCGTGATGACCTGGCCTAATGGGATGCAAGCGCAACGCCAAACAACGCCATGGGTCACCTGCCCGCATGGTCTACTGCTACAACGTAGCGCACCACCGTAGCTTTGGTGAGAGGCTGTCAGAATCCTTCTAGTATTCGTCGACACCCAGGATCTGATCAATGGACGCCCGTGCGGCGAGCTCGCCCACTAAATGTGCCCAGCGACGCGAAAACGGGGACCCCATCACCTTGAGGCGCGCACCGTAGACTGCATCACGAGCGCGAATCGGCCCCTTGATCTGGAACCAAGCGTAAGCGCTCAATTGACGACGTCTGGTATTGAAGGCTGAACGTTGGCAGGCTAGCGTCCGCAAAGACTTTGCGGACGCAAACATGATCCAAGACGAG